>JBIIAI010000219.1:0-4471 GCA_044239965.1 Akkermansiaceae bacterium | reverse complement strand
GCGAGCATGGCATCGGCCGCTTGTCCTTTGGCAATGCCGCCGAGGTCGAGTCGCATGCCGGGTTTGGTGAGCGTGAGAGTTTTGTTTTGGGGATCGCAGACGAGGTGTTGATGGCCGCTGGCATTTTTGGCGGCAGCGAGCGTAGCGTCGGTGGGGAGGGTGTGGCGACGGCGGGATTCACGCCAGAGTTTTGTCAACGGTCCTAGGGTGGGGTCAAAGGCTCCATCGGTAAGTGCGGCCATGTTTTTTGCTTCGGACACCAATCGATGCAGCAGCGGCGAGACAGGGATGGGTGTGTTGATGGGTTTCTTGGAAAGACCTAACAGTTCCGAATCGGCAATGTAATCGGAGGCAACCGCATTGATGTTTTCCGCTTCGGCGAATGCTTCTTTGGCCGCTGTTTCTGCCTGTTCTTTAGTCGGGGCGTAGGTGGTAATCTTGAACTCCGTGCCCATCAAGGGTCGCTGAAATTGATAGCACTCATCGGCGAGGAGTGTGCAAGGAATAAAGAGCAGGGAGAAAAGGGTTTTCACGGTTATTCTGATGCACCTGGTCCAGTGTTCCAGGCCTTGTGCATTTCTTCGAGGGTCGGCGTTTTCAGTGGCCGCACAATGCGGAAGCCAACAAATGGGGCATCGGTGCAATACCAGATCGACTTGGGGATTTGGGGGTCGCGCACTTTCCAATCGGGCGTGCTGGCGGTGCGGTTGGCGCTGCGCAGTTGATCGGCGTCGGCATCCCAGTGACCGCCGCGGACGCTGGTAGGATAACGTTTGGTGGGGGGCGTGAAGGGATTGCTTACGCCATTTTTGTAGGACTCATAGGAGTTCGCGAGATATTGATCGAGCACCAATTCGGCGACGTTGCCGTGCATGTCGTGGAGCCCCCAAGGGTTAGGTTTTTTCATGCCGACTTTTTGGTATAGGAATTCGGAGTTCTCGGCAAACCAAGCGTAGTCGCCCATCTTGCTGGCATCATCGCCCCATGAATAAGCAGTAGTCGTTCCGGCGCGGCATGCGTATTCCCATTCGGCTTCGGTGGGGAGTCGGTAAAAATGTCCGGTCTGCGCGCTGAGCCACTGGCAGAATTGGTTCGCAGCGTGTTGGGTGATGTTCATTGCTGGATAGCCGCTCTCATAGCCATTGCTGAGGCCGAGATGGAGTGGCGTGTACGCAGCGGGCGTAGGCTGGGTGATCACATCGAGCAATTTTTCACCATCTCTCATAGTTGGAGGATCCGAGGTGGTGCGATCTGAGTCACGATCTAAGGTACCATCTTTGTTGCGGGGAGCGCCATTATCCATGAATGGGAAAAAGGCATTCCAGGTGGTTTCGGTTTTTGCCATCCAAAACGCATCGACTTTCACGCTGCGCTGTGGGCCTTCATCGGCTTCGCGTTTCTCTTCTTTTTCAGGCGAGCCGATCAGAAACTCACCAGCAGGAATGGGTAAGAGTTCGATTTCCGTATTTTCCGCGATAGCTACCTTCGCGGCATAGGGCTTCATGTCCTTCGCTTCGAGGTCAGCATTTTTTTTGATCAATTCGTAGATGGCTTTCGTGGTCGGAAGCAGTTGCGGATTGGGCAAGGGCTCTACAGCAAATACTATGCTTGTAGTAGATAAAACTGTCGCTACGCAATATTTCATCTTGGGAAGGATCATGATGGACATGCGTTTATTCCGAATCGCCAGGGCTGGTGTTCCAGGCCTTATGCATTTCTTCAAGAGTTGGCGTTTTCAGTGGACGAACAACGCGGAAGCCAAGGAAGGGAGCATCGGTGAAATACCAGATCGACTTGGGGATTTGCGGGTCGCGCACTTTCCAATCGGGTGTGCTGGGGGTGCGATTGGCGCTACGCAGTTGATCGGCATCGGCATCCCAGTGACCGCCGCGAACGCTGGTGGGATAACGTTTGGTTGGGGGCGTAAAGGGATTGCTTGCGCCATTTTTGTAGGACTCGTAGGAGTTGGCGAGATATTGATCGAGCACCAATTCGGCGACGTTGCCGTGCATGTCGTGCAGTCCCCAAGCGTTCGCTTTTTTCGTGCCGACTTTTTGATATTGGAATTCGGAGTTCTCAGCAAACCAAGCGTAGTCGCCCATTTTGCTGGCATCATCACCCCAAGAATAAGCGGTCGTCGTTCCGGCACGGCATGCGTATTCCCACTCGGCTTCGGTGGGGAGTCGGTAAAAATGTCCGGTCTGTGCGCTGAGCCATTGGCAGAACTGGTTCGCTGCATGTTGAGTAACGCCGACGGCGGGAAACTCTTTGGAGTAACCATCACCCATCGAAAAGTGCATCGGCACGTAAGGTGGAGTGGGCTGAGTGACGGTATCGACTAACACCTCGCCATCTTTGATCTCGGGAGCCTCAGAGGTGGTGAGGTTTGAGTCGCGATTGAGCGTGCCGTCTTTGTTACGGTTCTTGCCGTTTTCCATGAAGGGACGATAAAAGTTCCAGGTGGTTTCGACTTTCGCCATCCAGAACGCGTCAACTTTCACACTATGCTGCGGGCCTTCATCGGCTTCACGTTTCTCTTCTTTATCGGGCGAGCCAATGAGAAATTCACCAGCGGGAATCGGCAAGAGTTCGATCTCAGCATTTTCCGCGAGTGCGACTTTGTCGGCGTAGGGCTTCATGTCCTTCGCTTCAAGGTCGGCATTTTTTTTGATCAACTCGTAGATGGCCTTTGTGGTGGGAAGAACTTGCGCGTTGGGCAAGGTTTCTTCGGCAATTACGATAGAACTAGTAGCAAGAATGGCGGTGGTGATGCGGATCATGGATGAGATAATCGTTAGTGTGAGAGGGATAGATTTCTCTGCGGCAACAGAGTGCGATTCTGTTGCCGTAGAGAAATGAACATACGCCGAAAACGGCGATTAGGCAAGTTTGTAGGTGCCGGGAACGGGGATGGTCGCGGTGGGATGCTTGTCGGCGAACTGCAAGCTATCGGGTGCGAGGTCTTGCTTGGCGTTCCAGAGTTCGGCCCAAGTGACGCGTTGGCCCGAGTGCGCGGCTTCGCGTCCTAAGATCGCAAGCATGGTGCTATTCGCCATGTATTCACCGGTGTTGAGCGCCTCGCCTTTGCGGATGGCAGCAAACCATTCGTTGTGGCAAACTTGGTACATGTTGGTGTTGTCGCCGCGGTAGGCCCAGTTGATTTTTCCGCTAGGATCTTTGGTGAGAACGCGATCAGGAGCTTCCATGACACCTTTTTCACAAAGCACGCGGTCTTTGACCTCGCTGAATGAATTGGCGAATTGGCGTTGGTTGATGTGACAGAATACTTCGTTCGGATACTCGAAGGTGACTTCATAGTGATCCCAGACGTTGCCGTCATCGTTGCGTTGGGCGCGACCGCCACCGCCTCGTGCGGCGATCGGTGCGACATCGTTCATCGCCCATGCGATTTTGTCGACCGTATGAATGGCCTGCTCTAACAAAGGACCGCCAGCGAGCCACTCGTGACCCATCCAGTTGCGGATTTGCCACTCGACATCGCCCCAGGCAGGATTGCGATCATTGACGGAAGTGGTTGGCTTGGGCACGCCGCCCATGTAGGTGCCGTAAACGGAAATGACGCGGCCGAGTTCGCCAGCGTGTACTTTGCCGTAACCAGCGCGGGTGTTCGGCGAGAAGCGCCAGCAGAAACCGTGTTGCAGCGTGAGATTTTTCTCCTTGGCGATGCGAGCGGACTCGAGCACCGATTTCACACCGGCGACGTCAACGGCCATCGGTTTTTCGGCAAAAACATGCTTACCTGCTTCGACGGCAGCGCGCAGATGCATCGGACGGAATCCTGGAGGAGTGGCCAAAAGCACAACGTCCACACCGCTAGCGAGAACTTTTTGGTAGGCATCGAGCCCTGAAAACTGACGCGCTTCTGGCACGTCGACTTTGGCTCCGAACGATTTCAGGTTGTTGAGGCTGTTTTGGATTTGGCTCGAAAACGCATCACCGATGGCCCACAAGACTACATTGGGATCAGCGGAAAGGGCTTGTGTGGCCGCACCTGTACCACGACCACCGCAACCGATGAGACCAATTTTCAGTTTCGCTTGATTGCCTTGGGCGCGAAGAATCGTGGGGAAGCCAGCGATGAGAGTCGCGGCCGTAACGGTTTGGAGGAAGTTTCTGCGAGTTGGTAAGGAATTCATAAGCTGATTGCGATTGTGATGAAGTTTTACACAGAGTCGAGCAGAAATCTTTCAAATCGATAGCGGAAAATCCCCATTTTTTCAATGAAAGCTTTCTTAGCTGTGTTACGTATTGGGTCAAACAATGCAATCTACAAGTCGCCGTCAATTCCTCCAAACTTCCGCATTTGCAGCACTCAGCGCAGGCTCTTTCCTGAAAGCACAGGATGCAACCAGCTCTCCAATCAAACTCGCGCTGAAGTATAATATGGTCAACTTCGATTCCGATTTGGCGAAGAGTTTCGCGATCCTCAAGGAAATCGGTTATGACGGCG
>JBIIAI010000218.1:0-4492 GCA_044239965.1 Akkermansiaceae bacterium | reverse complement strand
CGCAAGTCGAACCTCTGGCAATCACACAAAATCGACGACATCTTGAAGTCGATGGGCCAAGACCCGAACAACGTCAAGCTCACGGCCGTGGAAATGCCCGCCGAACCAGCTGGTGCCGCCCCAATGCCTAGCGTGGAAGACATTGCCAAGCTCAAAGGCGATGCAGAAAAAGGCAAAGCCGCGATCGCCAGCTGCTACATGTGCCACAAAGTCGGCGAGCAAGGAATCGACTACGGTCCCGACCTCACCAGCTTCGGCAAGCAACAGCCCACCGATGTCATCATCAACGCCATCGCACGCCCCAGCGTCGAAGTTTCCCACGGCTACGAAGGCACCGAGATCAAAACCAAAGATGGCCTCACCATTCAAGGCATGGTCCTCAGCGACGGCGATCCAGTGCTCATCAAGTGCATGGGCGGACAAACCCAAAGCGTGCCCAAGGCGAAAATCGCTAGCATGAAGCCGATGGAAAAATCCCTCATGTATAGCCCTGCGATGCTCGGCCTGACTCCACAGTCCATCGCCGACATCACCGCCTACCTCAAGAGCCTCTAACGTGGCGAAGGCGTCTCGCCTTCCTGCCTCATAAAAATTCATTCTCCCACACGGACGGCCCCAAAAGCCGTCCGTGTTTTTTTTAGCCCCCAGTCCGTCCAATTCACTTGCGTCCTTTTTCCCAGAAGCTATGATGAAACACATGAAACGTGCTCGCATCGCATGGCTTGCAAGCAGAAAATGTGAACAGCATATTTGTGGAGTAAATTCACCATAATCTAAGATCATGCGATTGTTTTTCGACACCTGTTGTTTGAATCGAATTTGGGACGACCAATCTCAAATGCGAATCCATTTGGAAGCTGAAGCCGTGTTATATCTGATAGATGCGGCGCGACTTGGACATATTGAAATGGTGACTAGTGACTATTTGCTAGCTAAAATTTTTTGCCAGCCTGACACCTTGCGATGCATTGATGTCATGAATCTCACTTCATCAGCTTCGTTTCATGTTCCTCAAGACCCAGTCATAGAAGCACGCGCACAAAAGCTATCAATTTTTCATATTAAGGGAAATGATGCCCTTCACATAGCTGCCGCTGAAGTATCGCAATGTGATTACTTCATCACAACTGATGACCGACTTTTGAAAAGATGCCACAAAGCATTCGATCGATCCGCCATAAGCATTCAGGTCTTGAATCCCACAGAAATCATGCTACCATAACAACATGAGCACACTCCACCAAATCAATCAAAAAGCCCAACAAATCCTTCGAGCCGAATTAGGCCCTATCGACTACGTACGCTACCAGCAACAGTTCAGCCAAGGAAATGGTGACTACACCGCCGAACGACAAGATTGCGCAAGCGAAGACATCAGCATCATTGCAGAACGCGTTGCATCTCTCAAATCCGCAGGACTCCTCTCCATACCCTCCGCGGCACGAATCTTAGAGATCAACAGATGATCGAACCACGTTTTCTTGAAACATATATAAATCATGAGATCAAAGTTAATACTGTTTTTCCTGATTTTGATTCTCGTAATCGGCATACTATACGTTAGATGGTTTAGAAATCAGTCTTTAAGCGATAGCGTAAATGATTCTCGCGAGAGTTTGTTAATCTGCCAATCATCCATTGAAGACTTGCAGCATAAGAAGCTTGGGAATCAAACCCATAAATTAGAACAGGAAATTACCGATCGCTCTTCCGACGAAATTACAAAAATCATTGATGCTTTGCAACTTTTGGAGCTGGATCGGGTGAAATTCACGGGACAGGTAAATAATCCAGAAGAAAATATATACTATTTCTCTATGGATCCACCAAGCAACGAGCAAACAATCCAATATTCTAAGGAGATTAAAAAGGCTAAGAATTTGTATGGTATTAGAGATTTTGACGAGACAGTTCAACCCTGGTCCAACATGCTGAGAGAGGAGTATATATTTCCTAACCATTTCCAAGAATACATCATTGAAATAACAGAATACAAAAAAGACGGAAGTATAAGATATACGATTTCTGGCATTGATGACACCAGTGGCGAATTGGCTCCAGGCTCCTTTGCTATACTCAAGACCTATTATGTTGATGACATTACTAAACAATGGCGGTTTCAGCATATTTTTAATGAAACTCAACAACCTTCATCCAATCTGAACACTCAATAAAACATGTTTCAAAAAGTCATTCGTCCTGGTGGTTCCGCACATTGCCCTGAATGTCGTGAGCCGATTTCGCGAGAAGCGAACATTTGTCCGCATTGTCGCAGTGATCTCAAGAGCAACGAGGCGTGGCAAAAGGAAAAGCAATCATCTGAATCGTCTGGTTGTTCCGTAGAGATTTTTCTTATGGCACCAAGCGTGTTAGGTGGCGCGGCATGGGCGCTGTGGATTTCGTGAAATGATTGTATGCGAAATTATCTATTAGCATTGGTTTGTTTGTGCTTAACAGTTCAGGCGGGGGAATTGAAAAAATCGGTGATCGATGGTGTCACCTATCATCTCATCAAGTGTTCTCCCAGCAGCGTACGTGTGGTTTGGAAGGACGAGCAGCAAAAGCAAATGCGCAGTTTTCCCGAAGTGGCAGCGTATTTTGCCCGACAAAAGATCGAGCTCGAACTGCTGATGAATGGCGGTATTTTCGAACCAGGTGGCATTCCTAGCGGATTGCTGATTCAACGAGGCAAAGAACTCCGACCCGTGAATCGAAATCCCGGGGAAGGCAATTTTTTCCTGCAACCCAATGGCATTTTTCTCATCGGATCCCAAGGTGCCGCAGTGATGGCGACCAGCGAATATCCGCCGAAAGATCCAACGATCCACTACGCCGTGCAATCGGGGCCGCTGCTGCTCCGCAACAACAAAGTCCATCCCGTTTTCCGCGCGGAATCGACCTCGCGCCTTCATCGCAATGGTGTCGGTATCACCCGCAAAGGCGAAATCTTGCTGGCCATGACAGACTTCCGCTCCGCGAAATTTCCCAATCTTTATGAGTTCGCCGTGATGTTTCGTGGCCTAGATTGTGCCGATGCACTCTTTCTCGATGGCGATCTCAGCCAAATGAAAACTGGTGCCGCCATGCTCGAACCCAGCAATCAATTTGGTTCCATCATTGCCGTCACCCAGCAAGAGAGCAATGTGAAAAAATGACCACAGCGCGTAATCAGTAACGTTAGGAACATCCGTAAAGGCATCACTACTTCAAGACTCCCCTAAGGGAAGCCTCGACATACCACAGCTCCTAAAAATCACTTCCCATCCCAATTCGCCCACCAGGTGCGGAACAAAGCATGTTGGTGATTGATGAACTGGCGTTGGCTTGGGCTGAGTTGATCGTAGGCGTTGATGTGGTAGCAGTAGGCGTCGTTGCCTTCCAGCACCATGAGCTCTTTGTAGAAGAGAACGAGGTCGGTGCCTTCGTCGAATTTGGAGAGCACGGTCAGCGCTTCCGAAAGTTCCAAGGCGTAGCGACGATCAGTAATGTTGCCTTGCGCCGCGGATTTGCAGAGTTCGATGTAACGCAGGATCTCGGTGGGCAGCGCGGTGCCCACTCCCGTGATCGCACCTGTTGCTCCGCAGTTGACGAAGCCATGATAGACTTGCGTATCAACGCCAGCCATCAAGATGACGGAAGGATCTTCGCTGGTGATGTGCTCTGCCGCATAGCTTAGAGCCGCAGCACCGCCGAATTCTTTGAAGCCGACGAGCGAGGGAAATTCTGCACGCAGCGAGAAGAATAGATCGGCCTTGGTCTCGAAACCGTAGTGCGGGGAATTGTAAATCACAGCAGGCAGATCACCGCCGGCTTTGAGGATTTGGCTGAAATGGTGGCGTTGTGCGGTGGGTGAGCTACCGCGTGAGAGAACGCGAGGGATGACCATCAAGCCAGCGGCGCCGACTTCACGAGCGTGAGCTGCGTGGGCTGCAGCAAGTCGACCATTTTGAGCACCCGTGCCGACCACGGTGGGAATGCCCGCTTTGACTAACAACTCGACGCCTTTCATGCGTTGTTCTTCAGAAAGCAGTGGCCAATCGCCCATCGATCCGCAATAAACCACGCCGCGCATGCCTTTTGCCATGAGGTGCTGCGCGGTGGCAACGAGTGCATCATAGTTGATGTCACCATTTTGAAAACACGGAGTCATGAGGGCAGGAATGCAACCTTGGAAGATCGATTGATTGGTGTCGGACATGGGGAAAGCATGCGGAAACCTAGGCGAAAAAGAAATCCCTAAATCGAAAAAGTTGCCCCACTTGATGATCCATCGGCCGGATCGCTTAGACCTGCTTTGCTTGGATTTTGGACATTGTGCCCTCTTCCTCAGGTGACCATTTCGTAACAATCTGCCGATATACCAGGGCACGGAAAAAACACAGAGTCACCGCGCTGACGACCGTTCTACGGATGGCTCGGATCATAGCCTTTGCGACTTTTTTATGAATCAGATTTTCTCTCATCATCTTTCTGCTGCCCTGCGTGCTCTGCG
>JBIIAI010000217.1:0-4544 GCA_044239965.1 Akkermansiaceae bacterium | reverse complement strand
CAGGAATTTTCTCCCATCAAAACCAACAAAATTCACTCCTATCGGTGGAGGATGGAATTGGAGTCGTTGCCATCGAAGGCCCGATCCTTCGCAAAGCTGATCTCTTCGCCAAGATGTTTTATGGAGCGACCAGCTCCGAGGAAATCGCCGATACTCTTCAAGAAATCTCTGGGCGCGATGACATCAAAGCTGTGCTTCTCAACATCGACTCTCCCGGTGGTACGGTAGCCGGAACACCAGAGCTCGCAAATGCCGTTGCAGCACTGGACAAAAAGAAACCAGTCTATGCGTTTTCCTCTGGCCTCATGTGCTCGGCGGCTTACTGGGTTGCCAGCCAGGCACGCGCTATCTATGCCACCCCATCCGCGCAGGTCGGATCCATCGGCGTGGTGCAAGCCGTCGTCGATAACAGCGCCGCACTCGATCGCGCAGGCATCAAGGTGGAAGTTTTTTCAGTCGGCAAATACAAGGCGATGGGCGCACCGGGAACACCACTGACGGATGACCAACGAGAACTCATTTCTTCCAACCTCGCCGAGATCGCCGAGGAATTTTATAGCGCCGTTCTCGCTCGTGGTCGCGCCATCCCAGCTGAAGCGATGGAAGGACAGACGTTCAGCGGTCGCCAAGCTCAACGTCAGAATCTCGCAGGCATGGTGCCGGATCGCAACGAAGCCATGCGGAGGCTCCGCGTTTATCACGCAGCGGTTGACACGAGTTCCCGTGCGATGACTGAAACACTCGAAGACCAACTCGCCCAAGCTCGCATCCAGGTGGAAACCATGCAGCGGGATCACCAAGCTCAAACCGAACTTCTCACCGAAGCATCAGCGCATGCCGAACGCCTGACGGGCGAAGTGGAATTGCTGACTGCCGAAATCGATACCCTCAAGGCCGAGCGTGATACCGCCAGCGCCGAGGTCACCACGCTGCGCAAGCAGGTCACCGACCTTCAGGCATCCCAAGCTGACTTCGACAAGCGTCTGCAAATCGAGGTGGCACGAGTGGTCGCCTCCACTGGCACGACGAAACCAGCGCAAGTGACTCCCGCCGGAGAAGCCACGCAATCCGCCGACCTTCACGCTCAATTCACCGCCATCAAAGACCCGACGGAACAAACCGCATTCTGGCGCGGCCTCACCCCTCAACAACAAGCCCTCATCCTCAAACACCAAGCCTAATCACACGCCATGCCCAATACCCTAACCAACGTCAAAGACATCAAGGTCGCCCAGCGGGCGCTCATGCCTTTCACTGCCAACCTCCTGCCGGTGACCGCGTTTTCTACCGACTTCAGTCCCTTGCCTGCGGACAAGCTCGATACCGTGCGCGTGCCACTCGTCGGTGCGCCATCGACATCAAGTGACTTCGCCGGTGATTACTCCGCCAATGCCGATTCGACCGTCACCGTTGTGCCTGTGACCTTGAACCGCCACAAATATAAAACGGTTCACGTAACGGCAAAAGAATCTGCCGAGACTGCCATGACCGTGCTCGAAACTCTGGTCGAAGCTGCCGCCCAGCAACTGGCCCAAGACGTGCTCGTGGACATTTTCAGCTGCATCACCACAGCCAACTTCGGCGCACCAGGTATCACGGCACTCGCCGCCACGGCATTCGACTACAAGAAGGTGCTGAGTTTACGGGAAGCCTGTGGCAATGCCAAGATGCCGCCCAATCCTCGCTCGCTGGTGCTTGATTCCGGCTACTACACCAGTATGCTCGCGGATGACATCGTGGCGAAGAGCTTCAATCTCAACCTCAATGCTCCAGCCGTTACGGAAGGCATGGTCAAACGCATCGCTGGATTCAACCTCCACGAGACGACTCTGATTCCCTCGGATCATGCGGAAAAGCTCGTCGGCTTTGCGGCGCATTCCAGTGCCGTTGCCGTGGCCATGCGCTACCTGCAACCCGTGGCCGACTACCAAGAGTCCGGTGCCGTCACCGATCCAGCCACTGGCATGACCTTCGGCTACCTGCGCTTCACCGACACGCGTGCGAACAAGATCTTCGTCACACTGGAGTGTCTCTACGGATTCGCTCCTGCCAAGACCGATGCCCTCAAGCGGATCGTCAAACCGTAAGCGATTTGATCGGAAAAATCCGGAGATAAAATGCCAAACGCCTGACCACATCGTCGAGCGTTTGGCATTTGTGTTTTGTTTCGCTAAAGGGATAGTCTGGGTTGCTAGGTGCTTCCCATGTATTACGGATCCACTCTCTGCTGGAGTATGTGTATGCTTTGCGCTACAATAGTTTAGCTTGTTGGTTAGGCGCAAAATGAACGTGAAGAAAATCAAGATGTGTGTATGAAAAGCGCGTTGAGAGTCGCAAACTATGCGACTTTTTTCTTGATTGAGTTACTTCTTCAGTCACACTGTGTTGGTGAATGTTTTCGCCCCATATTTCAATGCCTTCCGCATGAAACATCCCAACTCCACTTGGTCGATTCTGAAGCCAATCGCTTTCCTATTGGCATTTATGGTGATCGCACACGGAGCAGACTCGGACTTCGACGGCTTGGATGATGCTGTGGAAACCAATACTGGCGTCTTCGCGTCGCCGTCAAACACCGGAACGAATCCAAGCGCGGCGGATAGTGATGGAGACGGAGTTCCGGACGGTTTGGAGGTGAAAGAGAAGACTAGTCCGGTGGACGCTACGAAATTCAATGCATTCAGCAAGGGGATGGTTGCGTATTACCCATTTAATGGAGATGCGAAGGATACCACTGGGAATGGAAACACTGGTATCGAGACGAACGTAACTTATGTATCAGACCGTTCCTATTCCGCTTCTGCTGCCGGCGACTTCCGGCAGAACGCATATATCGAAGTTCCAAACTTACGTTCTCTCAAGAATTATCCAATTACCTTTAGCGCTTGGATATATCTTGAGACGTATCAAACGAGTCTCTCGTGGTATGGTTGGGGGGATATGTATATCCTTGGAAAAGATCAACCTGGCATTGTCGGTTCGGTAATAGGATTACACACCGACGCGCAGTTTACAAACGCTCTTTCATACACAGATTTCCGATCAAACTATGTGCCTTCGCTTAAAAAATGGCTACAGGTGGCGCTCACGATCAATAGTGATCGGCAAGCAGCATTTTACGTCGATGGGTCACAGACTGCTTCTTGGCAGGCGAATACTGCTGAGTTTACAGATTTGCCTTTTCTAATATCGACTCCATACATTATCAACAACTTTAAGCGTCAATCATTTCAAGGTTACTTAGATGATATCCGCATCTACAACCGCGCCCTTGCACCCACCGAAGTCGCGGCCCTTTATTCAAGCGAAGCTCCCCCCAAACCTCAATTCCAAATCATCCATGGCAGCTACACGTGGCAGCAAGCCAAGGCCGATGCCGAAACACGGGGGGGTAGGTTGGCAGTGTTGGACACGCAAGCGAAGATCGATAAGGCTTCATCTTTCCTTGCCTCTGGCGGTTCGTGGCCATTTATGTGGATCGGGTTGAGCGATGAAATTACTGAAGGAACATGGAAATGGATAAACGGTAGCGCCTTATCCTCAGCAAACTGGCAGTCCAGTCAACCATCAGGGATAGCCCCAAATGGCTCCGAAGAAGATTATGCGCACATCATGGAGTCTCCTGGCACCGATTCAGGCAAGTGGAATGATCTGCCAAACGAAGGCGGCTTTAACAAATCCATCGGTTACCTTCTGGAAGCTGTTGTCAACTGCAAACTGACCATAGCGTCCGTCTTGAAAGGTGCGATCTCCGACACGGGCGCAGGCGAATATGAACCCGGCTCGACCGCCACTCTCACCGCCATCCCGAGCCCCGGCTATCTCTTCGGATCATGGACCGGTGACGCATCCGGTTCTGACAGCCCCACGACTGTCTTGATGGACGCTGATAAAACTGTAGGAGCCACATTCGTCGAAGATACCAGAGATCCTGACAATGACGGGCTAACGAATTACCAAGAAATCATCGTTCGCCTTACCAATCCCGATCTTGCCGATTCCGATTCCGATGGCGTGAACGATGGAAAGGAAGTCACCGATGGCACAAACCCACTCGCAGCCGATACGGATGCAGACGGCCTAACGGATGGAGAAGAAAAAACACTCACTACGGATCCACTCGTCGCCGACACCGATGGCGATAGTTACCTCGATGGCTACGAAGTCCAGTTTGCTACAGATCCAAAACTTGCCACCTCGGTGCCGAAATTCTTGCTGACCTTGAGCAATAACGGATCGGTGCTGGGCGGCAGTTTTGCAAGCGCTGGCAGTCTCGCTCACGGAACCAATGCCTCAGTCACAGCAACGCCGCTGCCGGGTTATCTGTTCGGATCATGGACGGGCAATGCATCTGGTTCTGCCAACCCCACGACTGTCCTGATGGACGCCAATAAAACCGTGGGTGCCACGTTCGTGGAAGACACTCGCGATCCTGACAATGACGGTCTTACCAACTACCAAGAAATCATCATTCGCCTCACTAATCCCAACTTAGCTGACAGTGATGGTGATGGTGTGAACGACGGTCAAGAAGTCACCGATGC
>JBIIAI010000142.1:0-7857 GCA_044239965.1 Akkermansiaceae bacterium | reverse complement strand
CGCGCGATGGCCGTCTTTTCATCACGATTGGTCAATTGGCGCTCGGTGAGCGAAATTTCCTCGCGAATTTTCAAAGGACGTGTGGCACCGCCATGAACCCGAATCAGATAGCCGCGTTTTTCGAGGGCCTCAAAGTCCTTGCGCACAGTTTCGTCGGTGACGTTGAGTAAGGCGGCGATCTCCATGGTGCGGAGGTTGCCGGTCTCGTTCAGTTGCGCGAGAATTTTTTGTTGTCGTTCCAGAGGTAGCACGGCTCTTTGCTGGCAGGTTTGATCGATTTCGTAAATGAAAATCTGGAATTTTTTGGAAATAATTGGATTTTTGTTGACAAAACCGAAAAAACACAGAAATTGGGCGTGTCGATGTCCACTTCCATCAATTCCCAAACACCCAGAGCTGTGATCGAGCAGCTGGTTCGTGAACAAATTTACGCCAAGATGGGCCTTTCTGCGCCAAAGCAAGCGCCGAATTCTCTGTTGGTGAACATCAGTGCGCGGCATTGCCATTTGACGCAAGAGGCTGTCGAGGCCTTGTTTGGTCCGGGCTACCAATTGCAGCCGATGAAGGATCTTTATCAACACGGGCAATACGCCGCCAAGGAGTCGATCACTCTGATCGGCCCTCGTTCCCGTGTGATTTCCAATTTGCGGATCCTTGGTCCTTGTCGCAATCTGAACCAAGTCGAACTTGCCTATACCGACGCGATCGCTCTGGGTTTTGACATTCCCGTTCGTATGTCTGGTGATATCGCTGGCACACAGGGCGGCATGCTGATGGGACCGCACGGTTACTTTGAGCTGAAAGAAGGCATCATCCGCGCTCAACCTCACGTGCACATGCATCCCGATGATGCGGCATTTTATGGCGTGAAACATCTCGACGTCATGAAGCTGAAAGTTCACGGCGATCTCGGCATGACCTTTGACAATCTCGTCGTCCGCGTCGACCCAAGCTTCAAGCTAGAAGTCCACATCGATACCGATGAAGGCAACGCCTGCGGACTGAAGCCCGATACTTTTTGCGAACTGATCAAATAATTTTAATCGAACAAACTAACAACTCCATCAACAATATACCATTATGAGTGCAGCACTCGGATTCATTGAAACCAAAGGTTATGTCGGCAGCGTAGAGGCTACCGATGCCATGACGAAAGCGGCAAACGTCGAACTCGTTAAACAAATTCAAACAGGCGGTGGCTTCCTCACCGTGATCGTCAAAGGCGACGTCGGCAGCGTGAAATCCGCTGTTTCCGCTGGCGCTGATGCCGCTGGTCGCGTAGGCGAACTCGTAGGTTCCCACGTCATCGCTCGTCCCCACAACGACCTGCTCGTTCAATTGGGTATCGCTTGATTCTAACATTTTTTTATTTTCTAACAAATTACCATTATGGCTAAACAAGCAATCGGAATTCTAGAAACCAAAGGTTTCATCGCACTCATCGAAGGCGCTGACGCCGCGCTCAAATCCGCCGACATTCAAATGACCGGTTGGGACAAAATCGGCTCCGGTCTGGTGACAGGCTTCTTCACCGGCAACGTTGCCGCCGTGAAAGCTGGCCTCGACGCCGCTGCAGCTGCTGCATCCAATGTTGGCACCGTGACCTCCGTGCAAGTGATCGCTCGTCCACACGACGACCTCAGCAAGCTCGGCACTTGGATTGGGTAACTGACCTCATTTCAGCATTTCAGATTTTCAGCGTTTTTTCTCATGCTAGTCCTCATCGCCAACCTCGGATCGACCTCTTTCAAATACCGCCTCTACCGCATGGATGAGAGTGGTCAGGAAGTATTGGCCAAGGGCGGCTATGAGCGCGTGAGTGATTACGCTTCGGTCATCGATGATGCGCTTGCCACTTTGCAAAAAGATGGCGTGATCGCATCAGCCGATGAAATCGATGCCGTCGGTTTCAAAACCGTGCTCGGCAAAGATCTGAGCGGCTGTGTGTTTGCGGACGATTCCTGCGTGAAAGCGCTCGAAGACTTCGCTGCTGTTGCTCCGGCCCACAATCCTCCGTATGCCAACGGCATTCGCCAATTTGGCAAATCTTTGCCGCATGCGAAGTTGGTGGCATTGTTCGAGACCGCCTTTTATCAATGGGTTCCCGCAGCCCGCTCGACCTATGCATTGCCCAAAGCCTGGCGCGACATCGGCATCAGACGATACGGATTCCACGGCGCGAGTCACAAGTTTGTGGCAGAGCGTTCGGCGGAGTTGTTAGGTCGAAATGATGTCGCTGCAAGCGCCGCTTCTCTCTATCTCAATGGCCCTGCGCCAATCGCCGGCAAGCCCTTGCGCGTGGTATCTTGTCACCTCGGTGGCAGCAGCTCGGTGACAGGCATCTTCAATGGTGTCGCCATCGGCACCAGCATGGGATTCTCGCCGCAAAGTGGATTGCCACAAAACAATCGCGTCGGTGATTTGGATTCCGGCGCGTTGCCCTATGCCATGAAAACGCTCGGAATTTCCTTGGATGAAGCCGAGCGACAACTGACCAAAGAGTCTGGCCTGCAAGGCGTTTCAGGTGTCAGCAATGACATCCGCGATATCCATGCTGCCAAGAACGATGGCAATGCCGATGCGGCACTTGCACTCGCTCACCTCGTTGATTCGATCCGCCACTGGGTGGGTTCTTTCGCCTGGCAAATGGGTGGTGTCGATGCGCTGGTCTTCACTGCAGGTATCGGTGAAAATGATTACACGGTACGCAAAGCCGTGTGTGAAGGGCTGGAGGAGTTCGGCCTTGTTTTCGATGACGCACGCAATGAGGCCTGTCGTGCGGTCGAAGCAGAACTCAGCACTGCTGACTCCAAGGCGAAAATTTTCGTCATTCCCGCCAACGAAGAGCTCGTGCTCGCCCGTGAAGTTTTCCGCAAGGTGACTCACAACAAGATTTCTTAATGCATTCCTTTTCTAACAATCAAACAACCAACGAATAACATATTATGGCTAAACAAGCAGTAGGACTATTGGAAACACGCGGACTCGCATGCCTCGTCGTAGGCGTTGACGCGATGCTCAAATCCGCAAACGTTGAACTCGCAGGTCCGATGAAACAAGTCGGCAGCGCACTTTGCAATGCCGTCATCACCGGCGATGTTGCCGCAGTGAAGTCGGCCATCGACACCGGAGCCGCTGCTGCCAGCAGCTGTGGTGAAGTGGTCAGCGCTCACGTGATCGCACGTCCTGATGACGCGATCGAAGGTGTGCTTCCTAAAGATGCATCCGCCGCCGCACGCGCTCCACGCAAATAATCCGATGTCATGGCGCGCCGTTCATGATGGCGCGCCGTTCATCTAACGAAAAACAAGCATGTTTCTCGCAGAAGTCATCGGTCAAGTCGTGGCGACCAAAAAAGACGAGCACCTCACAGGACGCAAGCTCCTCGTGTTGCGCCCGAAACTCGTGGACGACAAAGACAGCTCCAAATTCAAGGATGGTCAGAACACGATCATCGCCATCGACACTGTAGGTGCCGGTGAAGGAGAGTTGGTGTTGTTTTGCCAAGGTGGCAGCGCCCGTCAGGCCGCCGATCTCAAACTCGTGCCCGTGGACGCCGTAGTCATCGCCATCGTCGATCGCGTGGAAGTGCTGGGGAACACGGTTTACAAGACAAATTGATCAGACTGATCAGACCGATTCGTCAAATCAGTCCGATGGCTGATCCTTTCCACATTCATTTTTCCTTTTTATCATTTTTATGACTCTCGATCAAAAACAAATCCAATCCGTCGTCGAAAGCGTGCTGTCTCGTCTCGTGGCCGCGAATGTATCGGTAGCGCCATCTACTGCTGGAAGTGGCTCAACAAGTTGTGGATGTGGATGCCCTGGCGACGGTGGTGACTACGGTGTTTTCACATGTGTGGATAAAGCCGCCGATGCCGCTCATCACGCTCACTTGAAATTGAAAAAAGCTGGCGTTGGTGCCCGTGCGAAGGTGATCGAAATTGTCAAAACTCTCGCCGTATCGAATGCCGAGGCTTGGGGCAAATTTGAAATGGAAGAGACCAAGATTGGTCGTCTTGATCACAAGATTGGCAAGTTGCTGATCACCAAAAATGTTCCTGGTGTCGAGTTTCTGCGCCCCGATGCCATGAGTGGCGACGGTGGCATCATGATGGAAGAATTTGCCCCCTTCGGCGTGATCGGCGCCATCCTTCCCGTAACACACTCGGTTCCTACTCTCACCGGAAATGTCATCAGCATGGTGGCTGCAGGCAATGCAATAGTGTTCAATCCGCATCCAGGTGGTGCTCGCAGTGCTTGCATGGCGGTGCGTGCCTACAACAAAGCGATCGAACGCGAACTCGGCATCTCAAATTTGATCACCTGCATCGAGACGCCAACCTTGGATTCGTTCAATTTGATTTGCAAAAACGAGCAAATCCCTCTGCTTGCCATCACCGGTGGACCTGCTGTGGTCGGTGCCGCGATGAAATCTGGCAAGCGTGCGATTTGCGCTGGTCCAGGAAATCCTACGGTCGTAGTAGATGACTCCGCTGATCTCGCCAAAGCCGCACGCAGCGTGATCGAAGGTGGTGGCTTTGATAACAACTTGCTCTGCATCGGTGAAAAAGCCGTATTTGTCGTTGGCTCGGTGTTCAATCGCTTCATGGAGGAATTGGAAAAAGCTGGTGCTGCTCGCCTCAATGCCGCTCAAGTGGATGCTCTAAGCAAAGCAGCTTTCACTTACAAAGAAACCGACGGTGGTTGCTCACATGCTGCCGTCAATCGCGATCTGATCGGTGCTGATCCTGCCGTATTGGCGCGCCATGCCGGTGCTACGATCTCTGCTTCTGCGCCAATTCTTTTCGGTGAAACCAGCGCTGACCATCCCTTCGTGCAAGAAGAGCAAATGATGCCGATGATTCCGATCGTTGCTTGCCCTGATTTTGTCACTGCGGTCAAACATGCAAAACAAGCTGAGCACAACTATCGCCACTCGGCGATGATCCACACGCGCAATGTTGATCACATGACCTACATGGCCAAGGAAATGGATACCACGATTTTTGTGAAAAATGGCCCCAGCACCGCGGGACTTGGTCTCGGTGGCGAAGGTTATCTTTCCTACTCCATCGCCACCACCACCGGCGAAGGCATCACCACTCCTAAGACTTTCACCCGCGTGCGCCGTTGCGTGCTCGTGGACAACCTTCGCATCATCTAATCCCCGTGATCATCGCTCGCATCGTAGGCAACGCGATTGCCGCTCATTGCCACCGCTCCTTGAGCGGGAAAACACTGCTGCTCTGTCAGCAGTTGGGCGATGGTGATGTTAATGTCGGTGCTCCTTTTGTCGCGATTGATCTTTTCGGAGCCGGACTGCACGAGCGGGTGCTCGTGAGCACAGACGGCCTTGGCGCTCGTCATCTTGTCGAAGACGATTCCTCTCCCATCCGCATGTTCGTGCAAGGAATTGTGGATGAACCTGTCGAGGCTAAGCAACTGATCACTTCTCACTAACATGCGCATCGGACAAGTCATCGGCAAAACCGTTCTCAGCGTGCAGGATCCTGCATGTGAAGGTGGACGTTGGCTGGTGGTCAATCCGCTTGATGCATCGCAACTCAACGGTTGCTGTGAAAAAACGCCGAGCCTCAGCGCGCAAGCATCACTGATTGTTTACGACAACATCGGCGCAGGAGAAGGCGACATCATTGGTTTTTCCGAAGGTGGAGAAGCCACCGCGCCGTTTCCTCATCCGATTCCGATTGATGCCTTGTGCATCGCCATTTTCGACCAGATCCATTACACCGCTTTTTCTACAAACTAATCTCACCATTTTTTACCATCTAACACTCGAACGAACATGAAAAAAGTCATCACCGCAGCCGACGCCGAAGCCATGATCCGCAGTGGCAACACCACCATTCCCAAAGGAGTTATCGTGACCCCCGCGGCCCAAGATGTTTTCAGCGGTGTTACCAAATCTTTCGGCGCACCTGCGGCATCCAACTTGCCCGCCATGACCAAAGTCGAGCCGATTTTGCCTGACTACGAATTCCATTGGACACCAGGAAAAGATCCGAAAACTCCTGAAGAAATTCACGCCTTTTTCCACTCGCCTGCGATTGTGAAACTCAAAGAGCGCATGGTCGAAATCGGCCAACGCATGTGGGCTCGTGAATACACTGATGGTAACGGTGGCAACCTCACCATTCGTGTGGGTGATAACCTCGTTCTTTGCACCCCGACTCTCGTTTCCAAAGGTTTCATGACCGTTGAGCAAATGGGCTTGGTTGACCTCGAAGGCAATCAGTTGGCCGGTAAATTCAAACGCACCTCCGAGTGCATGACGCACCTTGCGATCATGAAGCGTCAGCCGAAAGCAAAAGCTTGCTGCCACGCGCATCCACCACATGGCACTGCCTTTGCTGTGGCTGGTGTGCAACCACCGACATGCATGATCCCAGAAGCCGAAGTGTTTCTTGGTCAAATTGGCATGGCGGAATACCGCACGCCAGGAACTCCTGCAAACGCGGAAGTTGTCGGCAATGCCGCCGTCGATCACATGGCCGTGCTGATGGTCAACCACGGTGTCATCACTTGGGGCAAGGACATTGAAGACGCTTACTGGAAAATGGAAAACGTCGAGTCCTATTGCAAAACAGTATGGGTCGCTTCACAACTCAACGGTGGCAATCTTCTCACCATCACCGGTGGCCAAGCCAAAGAACTCATCGCGCTGCGTAAAGTCCTCGGCATGGAAGACAAGCGTGCCAACTGGAAAGAGTGCGAACTCTGCGACAACGCGGAATTCCGCCCCGGCACTGTTTGCAACATCGGCGCACCTGCCGCTACTTCTTCATCGGCGAATAGTGCCGAGGCCGAAGCTCTGGTCAAAGCGATCACCGATCAAATCATTGCTGGTTTGAAGTAGTCGGTCATTTGTAATACTCTTTTTTGGAAGGCATGGCGGGAATTTTTTCTCGCCATGCTTTTTTATTACGACAAAGCTAGTACATGAGCCATGGCTGCGGATGCGAGTCCTTGGGGATTGTAGCCGCCTTCAAGGATCGAAACAATGCGGCCTTGGGCGTGCTTGTTGGCAATGGATACACAGCTTTTTGTCATTGCGGCAAATGTCGCATCATCCCAGCGTAGTCCGCCGATGGGGTCATCGATGCGAGCATCGAAGCCAGCTGAAATGATGATGAACTCAGGCGCGAATGCATCGAGCTCAGGAGTGATGATTTGGTCCCATGCTTGTAAGGCCACAGTGCCATCGCTGCCATGGGGAAGGGGAATATTGCGGGTGAATCCTTCGCCTAGGCCGCGCCCCGTTTCTGATGCAGGTCCCGTTAAAGGGTAGATGCCTGATTCGTGGAGAGATAGGTAAAACACAGAAGGATCGTCCAAGAAGATGGCTTCGGTGCCATTGCCATGATGCACATCCCAATCAATGATCGCGATTTTTGTTAGGCCATGTTTGCTTTGCAGATAACGAGCGGCGATGGCGGCATGATTGAAGATGCAAAAGCCCATGCCGCGATCTCGAGTCGCGTGATGCCCCGGTGGGCGAGTCGCACAGAAGATGGAGCGATGTTGTTGTGCCATCACCAGATCGCAGGCTTGCAATGCGGCGCCAGTGGCTTCGCAAGCGACGTCATAACTTTCCTCACAAATGTGGGTATCGCCCGTGCGCAAGATGTCGCAGAATGTTTCGCAGTCGCGATAGACGAGATCGACGTAGGAAGCATCATGCACCAAAGTGATTTCGGGAACGGTAGCGCGCCGTTGGCTGTGAATTCGTGTGATTTCTGCCGGTAAAGTATCAAGAGCGTCGCATAAAACGCGATAGCGTTCAACAGATTCCGGATGTCCTGCTCCGGGATCGTGGCGCATGTAGTCGGG
>JBIIAI010000018.1:0-31099 GCA_044239965.1 Akkermansiaceae bacterium | reverse complement strand
TAGCGCGCCGTTGGCTGTGAATTCGTGTGATTTCTGCCGGTAAAGTATCAAGAGCGTCGCATAAAACGCGATAGCGTTCAACAGATTCCGGATGTCCTGCTCCGGGATCGTGGCGCATGTAGTCGGGGTGAAAATGAACAGCGGTGGATTTTTTGTTAGACATTAGCGGCGGAGTTCGTGGATTTTTTTGCGGACGACAAATGCGCGCGCCCAGCGTAGCAGCGATTTCGTTTTCATGCGATACTCGATTTCCTCATCGAGGTTGCGTGGCTCCGCTTTCCCTCCAGCCGAGCGAAACAATCCGCTCATCGGCTTGTTGTCAGGGATCACACTGGCCCACAGTGTGTCGATGCCGCGTTTGGCCGCAATGCGTGCCAGTTCACCTAGCAGAAATCCAGCCATGCCGAGTTTGCGTGTGCTCTGGTGCACGACGAAGGCTACTTCGGCGGATGTTCCTATGGGATCGAGAAAATAGCGGCCAATCGCCTTGAGCTCGGCGCGTCCAGCCTGTTCAGAAAAAATCCCCAGAGCGAGGTCGCGCGTTTGATCAACGGCAGAAAGTTTGTAAGCCGATTCTCCGCTCATGCGATCGCGCTGATAGCCGTAGCGCATGCGGATGGTTTCGGCATCGTGCGAATAAAAAAATTGCTGCAAGGAGTGCATGTCGCTCGGATGAAGTGGTCGCACAAAATAGCTAGAGTCAGAAAACTTCATGCGTCGGGATTCGATGCCATCATCGGAGAGACCAGAATCGAGCTGTGGCATGGTGAAAAATTTCGGCAACCAACCTCGTGCATGTGCTCCTGCGAGAAGTGACTCGCGATGATCTGGATGAGCGATTTCAACGAGGCGGCCTACACGTTCGCGAATGCTGCATCCGTAAATGCTGGCGACACCATATTCGGTGACAACGTGATGCACATCGCCGCGACTGGTGCAGACACCACTGCCTGATTCGAGGCCGGCGACAATGCGTGACTTTTGGTCATCATCACCTGTGGAGGTAAGTGCAATGATGGGGCGGCCTTGCTTGCTATGACCCGCGCCGCGAATGAAATCTTGTAAAGCACCAATGCCTCCGTAAAATTGATGACCATTGGAGTCGCGAACGACTTGACCTGTTAGATCGATTTGCCGAGCACCGTTGATGGCGACCATACGATGATTTTTTGCGATGCGCTGTGGATCGTTGACCCAATCGCTCGGATGAAGTTCAAGGTCTGGATGCTGATGCACAAATTGATAGAGCTTGCGGCTGCCGAGGACATGACTGGCAATGATTTTTCCTTTGCCGAATGATTTTTGAGAATGATCCACTGCACCGCAAAGAACGAGATCCATTAGGGCATCATGAAACATTCCCGAGTGTATGCCGAGGTGTTTGTGATGCTTGAGTGCGCGAATCACGGCCTCGGGACTATTGCCGAGTCCGCATTGCAAGGTGGAGCCATCTTCGATGAGCTGCGCGGCATATTTGCCGATGCGCTTGTGTCGTTCGTTGAGACGATTCTTCGGAGCCTCGGGCAAAGTAGCGTGATGCTCGAAACTGTAGTCGATGTTTTTCGCTGAAATCCATGCATCGCCCCCCGTGTGCGGCATGTGTTGATTGATCTGCGCGACGACGATTCGAGCATGTTTGATCGCGGACATCACCACATCCACACTCACACCGAGTGGATATCGTCCTGCAGCATCGGGCGTGCCGACTTGAATCAACGCGACACCGAGCGGCATGTGTCCATCGCGAAATAAGTGGGGAATTTCCGACATCGCGCATGGCGTGTAATCAGCCTGTCCGCGCTCGACAGCTTGGCGAAGAGTTGGCGTCAGAAAAAAGGAATTGGTGCGAATGTTAGCCGCGTGTGACTCATCGATCCATGGGGTCGCGCCGAGTCCGTGAATGTGCACCATTTCAATGTCCTTGTATTGCTTCGATTGGCTGAGCATCGAGTCGATCAAGGCAAATGGCACCGAGGCACCACCCGCTAAAAAGATGCGACTCCCCGGTAGAATGATGCGTTTCCAGTCATCGATGTGAAGTTCTTTCATGATCTAAAAAAATGTCAATTGTTGCACCTGTCGCAAATCGACTTAACAGTAATCGTCGCTGCAAATCCGCTGCAGCCGATGAAGTTCGTCTACAGAACGAGCGAAGCGGGTTCAACAGCATGGAGAGGAGGAAAGGGGAGTATTGATTTGGACTGCATGGAATTATAGCACTTCACGCCTTGATCACAACTCATCCGTTGCCTAAAGCCATGCGTTTTATCTGATGGAAACGGGCTGGACGGTTAAAATTGCCAGATCTTCCGCTGTAAGTTCTCTATTGAGGGAATTCGCTGATTGCGATACTCACAACGAGCCATCTTGAGCCCAATGATTTTGATAATCAATATGTAATGGGGAGTATGAATAAAAATATAGTTGATTTTTGGAGGTGATCGATCAGCTTTACCTAACCCAAACGCCTATTTTCAAAACCTAATCCCGTGTGACTTAGCTATCAATCCCCCTATGCTTTCCATCATACAAAAAATGAAAACCCTTCTTTTCCTCACTCTTCTTCTGTGCTCAGTCATGGGGCATGCTCAGACCATCAACGCTGTCTACTTTGGTCAGTCTCATGTATTAAAAGCCACGGATACCTATTTTGGTCTGGTCGGGAACAGGGAAACGTTGATCAAGGTGCATGTCACTGCACCTGGAGCGCCTGCATCGCCGACAGTCACCGCTACGCTAACCTTGAGTGGGCAGCCCAACCTTGTTCTCACGCTCACAGGACCTGCCACCTTGCCTGCCTCGATTCCCGATGGCCCAGGAGTGGTGCAGCATTCCTTTTCTAATACTTTTACAGGTTACTTGCCCGCCGCTTATGTCAAGAAAGGCTTACAGATTTCAGTCAATGCCGGCACAGCCACGACGAACATCACAAACCTCGACATCGGTGCACCAAGCAAGGTGATCATGACCATGTTTGATGTGCATTATTTCTCAAAAACGACGGGCAATTACCCGACCAATTCGTTTGCCGAAATTGAGGCCAAGTGGCCAGTGGCGGACCTCGAAGTAAGACGTCTAGCCGATATTGTTTTTCCAGAACTAGTGATCCCTCCACGCGGTGGCGCTCCTGCCGCACGCATTAAATCAAAGACGGAATATGAATTGCAGACAGGACTAACTTTTGATGGCGAGCAAGCAGCTGCCCTCGAGTGGAATGCCGCTCTGAAGCGCGCTGCAGGTCGATCGGGTCGCTGGAGCTTGTATTATTTGAACGTTTACAATGCCGCTGCGGGAGGTCAGGCGGGCGGATTTGCAGGTGTTGGCAATGGCACCTCAGTGGGCATTCTACACCATGAACTTGGCCACGCACTATCCCTTCCCCACTGGGGAGATAGCTCTGCCTATCCCTACAAAGGAAACATGCATGGAATTACGGCACCTAACATTTATAATGATACCCATAGTGGTCCAGCTTGGGCATTTGATCTCCGCACTAAGGCTTTCATACCGCCTACAGTTCAGGCCGGCAATGTTGGTGGTAACCCCGTGGGAACTTACAAAGTTGATCCCATGCAGGGGGGAGGCACTGGCTACCAAGAGCCAGCATACTTGATGAATCATTTCTCCGACTACTCGGTGGATCAAATGCGTAGCTATTTGCATAGTCACATGGTGGTTTGGAACCCTGCACTCGGAACTAGCGGAAGCTACGCTTCGTGGAACCAGACAGCAGGTGACTACACGACTACTGTAACGAACAATGGTGTGCAATTTCCGACCACTCGAGACACGCAAGTGATCAGCATCATGGCAAGTATGTCCGGTGTCAAACCGGATGTGAACATGGTCTATCCTCCGATCGGTCCCTACAACTCGGGCTTGATCCGGCTTTTCGATGCGACGATCGCAGCAGACCGGACAGCGGCTAACACAGCTTTTGCTCTCAGTAATAATTGCGACTACTGTGTAAGGGTAGTGCAAGGTGGTGTGCAGAAAACGTATATTGTTCCAGCATCTGCACTAACCAGTCCGGCTCAAACAGATGCATCGAGCCTCGAAACAGAAGCGATCAATCTTCCCGCCTCAGCTGGCACGGTGACCAAAATCGAGCTGCTTTCCACACCCAATGTGGAGGACGTGGGACTGCCCGCGAACCCTACGGTGCTCTACACTTGGGCTCCGCTTACACCCGACCCTGCGTCGTTCGAGAATCCCCCCGTAGCTTATGGCACTACGGCGGTCACCATGAATGCCAGTAAGGGTGCTCTCGCGTTCGGTTACACTGGCACCATCGAATACCTTTTTACAGAAACTTCTGGCAATCCCGGCGGCACTTCCAGTTCCTGGCAAACCAGTCGATCTTATACCGATAACGGGCTGAACCCAGGCACGCAATACTCTTACACAGTATCCATGCGCGCCGGCACCCTCACAACCGGTGCCTCCGCACCTGCATCTGCGACGACTTATGCCACTGCAGCACCTCAGAATGTCACGGTGAATTCGACGCAACAGTTCAGCCTTCAATCGGGCAACGGGCTAAAAAGTGTCACCGGCCTTGGAACCTTCAACGCGGGCACGGCGGACAAACTGGTGGTGGTCATTTCTACCGAAGACTCTAACAATAATGGAATCGGTTATGTGTATGATGTCCGTTACAATGGCAAGGTGATGACAGAGGCCCTCCAAGAAGATGCGGGAAGTAATAACGGCACTGCTGCCATTTTTTATCTCGATAACCCAGGCGCCATCGGTTCCGGAACGATCCAGGTTTCCGCAGAGAATCCGAATGGAGGAATCGGCTGCGCCTACGCGCTATCTAACACGTTGTCAGGGTATGGCGCTTATAATAGCAGGTCAGGAAGCACAGTAAGTAACGTCGCGCTGACAACCTCTGGTGAAGGCTCCGTGGCAATTGCCGTCATCAATAACTCTGGCAATAATAACAGCTCGGGCACACCTACGGCTACGACCACATCTCCTTCTTCGCTCACTCAGGCTAGCAGCGGTATGTGGGGTAGTCAGTGGGGCGGTCATGCTTCAGGTTATCGGCTTGTAGCTACGCCTACGTCGATCACACCGGGATTTTCCACACTTACCGGCAGCGCCTACTCCATCAGTGTCGCAGCGGTCGAGTTCCCTGCTAGGCCTCCGATGCCTAACACCTGGATCCAAACTGCGGGCGGAACGTGGAACTGGACCACCGCAGCCAACTGGGATGATGGCACCGTGCCAAACCCAACGTCGGGCGACATGATGGATTTCAGCAGTGTCAACATTGTCGCCAACACCACTCTGAACCTTGAAGCAAACCGCACCGCACAACTCTGGAAATTTGGCGACACTTCAGGCACCCAGCGTTGGACAGTCAGCGCTGGACAAACGTTGACTCTGGCTGGCGCTGCACCCGGATTCCAGATCAATAACGGCACTACACAAATCGATAGCGTGATCGCTGGCACCGCAGGTCTCTCCAAAACTGGAGCTGGAAATCTCACGCTGACCGCATCTAACACATATACTGGTGCCACGACCATCACCACTGGTATTTTGCAAATCGGCAACGCGGGATCGACTGGTGCGCTTGCCCCAAGCAGTGCGATTACGAACAACGCCGCCCTTGTTTTCAATCGTACGAACACTCTCACCCAAGGCGCGGATTTTGCTAGTGTGATCGCAGGCACTGGTTCGCTCACGAAGAACGGTAGCGGCATCCTCATTCTATCGGGGGCGAACACCTATACCGGCACGACGACCATTTCTGCGGGGACTTTGCAAATCGGCAACAATGGCACTTCGGGAACGCTATCCACAACGAGCGCCATTACCAACAACAGTACCTTGGTTTTCCAACGCAGCAATGGCATTGTTCAAGGCCTTGGTTTTGCAAATGCTATAGCCGGAACAGGAGCGCTCACCAATGCGGGCAACGGAACTCTGACTCTCAATGTAGCCAACGCCTATAGCGGCCTTAGTACGATCAACGCAGGTTCCATCAAAGTCCTCCACGCCAATGCTCTCGGGGCCACCACCGCGGGAACCGTGGTCAATGGCACAGGTGCAGGCAGCACATCCAACGCACGACTCGAACTCGAAGGTGGCATCACGGTTGCAGGCGAAACGTTGACCATCAACGGGGCCGGTAATTTCTATGGAGCCTTGAGCAGCACCAGTGGCAGCAATACTTGGGCGGGAAATGTCACCATTGGATCAACTGGAACGCGCCTTGGAAGCACCACGGGAAATACCCTCACGGTAAGTGGCATCATCGATAGTGGGACCGTCGAAACGGGGCTGAACATACGCACCCAGGACATTGACTCGACTGTCGTTTTATCGGGAGCTAATGCATATTTGGGTGACACCAATGTGTTGATTGGAAAACTGCAACTGAACGGCGGCAACAATCGCTTGCCTATAAGTAGTCGATTGTTGATGGGAAATGCTGCTAACATTTCTGAATTCGATCTAAATGGGCGAAACCAAGAAGTCGCAGGGGTTGCTATCATCTCAGGTTCCACGGCGGCAAATAACTCGATTAACAATTCATCCGTCACTGCTGCAACGCTCACCGTCAACCCACTCGCCACCATTTCCTTCGCTGGTATCTTGAAAGGAAATCTCGCCCTAACAAAAACCGGCATGGGCACGCAAACACTTTCAGGTGTGAATACTTACACGGGAGCTACTCGCATCAACAACGGCGTTTTGCAATCAGGATTGAACGATACCCTACCCATCACTACTGCGCTGTCTCTCGGCTCGGGAGCTACGGTAGGTTCGTTGAATTTATCCACTTTCAACCAAACTGTTGCGAGCCTAGCAGTCAATTCGGATAGCGCTGACAACAACACGATTTCGATAGGTTCAGGAAAAATTCTCACAGTTACTGGCAATCTAACCGTTGGTTTCAATTCCTCCCCAGCTTCCAATACCACGACAAAACTGTTTCCCATCGGGCTCGGCACGCTCCATGTCACAGGTAGCAATTTTCAGATCGGTGGTTCCATCAACTCGGGATTTGGCAATGCTGCCACACTCGATATGTCCGGGCTGTCAAATTTCATTTACAACAATAGCGCTGGAACTTTCCGTGTAGGAGACACGACCAATAGCAGCAGTGCTGGCGCGGCAACTTCGACACTGATTTTAGCCGACACTAGCACGATCACCGCGCAAACATTTACCATGAACTCGCCAGCCGCTGCAGAGCAGATCGTACGATTGGGTAGCGGCCTCAATGTCATCAATGCCGATACCATCCAGATCGGAGCGGTGAGCAATCGTTCGCCAGGCTCGATGGTTTTTCATGAAGCCACTGGCTCTCTCTCCATTCGCGGCACAGATGGACAAGCTCCTGCCAATATGACTGTTGCTTATGGAAACGGAACCACCGCTGTTGTCAATAACAGCTCCGTTGATTTCACGGGGCACAGTGTCGACTTACTCTTTGGGACCTTGCAAATCGGTGGACGCACAGGCTCCGGTGGAGCGGCCTCTGCAGGAACTTTCAGTTTCGATTCGGGCAATCTCTCCGCCACCAGCGTCACTGTCGGGCTTCGTGCGGCAGGCGCTTCAGCAGGCAATGTTGCTGGCACCTTGAACTTGGCGGGAGGCACGGTTAACATCGGCAGCGGTGGATGGATCGTCGGTCGTAATTCATCAACGACAAGCAGCTTCAACACCACTGGCGCCATCAATATCTCCGGCGGCACTGTGTCGGTCTTAGCCAGTTACGGGGTTTCCATTCGCCTCGCTGACTCCACTGCTGCTGGTGGCACAGCCAACGGCATACTGAACCTCACGGGTGGCTCACTCACTGTCGAAGGCGATATCCTTCGTGGTGCCAGCACAGGCACCAGCAATGCCACTATTCTCCTCAACGGTGGAACTCTGAACATGGGAGGTCACGATCTTGGTGCTGCCGGCAGCGGCGTTCTCACTTTTACCGTCGCATCGGGCACTCTGCAAAACGTTGCCACCATCAATGGCACTGGCGGGCTCACCAAAACCAGCACTGGCATGCTCACACTTTTGGGCACTAACACTTATGTCGGGGCGACTACCATCAGTGCTGGCTCGCTTGTTCTTGGCGCCAACAACGTTCTGCCCGACAACTCGAACATTTTCATCGGTGCTGCCACACTTGATGCCACCACTCGGACCGATACCATAGGAACCCTCAATGTCACTGCTGCTGCCAATATCAACCTCGGCAACGGCGCGGCCCTCACCTTTGCGAATAGCAGCGCTGTCAACTGGACGGGAACACTCAATATTTCCGGCACCTTCGTTTCTGGTAGCTCAATCCGATTTGGCACAACCTCGACGGCTCTAACAGCTACCCAGCTTGGTAAAATCAGCGCCACTGGATTCGCGAGTTTTTCATTGGATAGTAGCGGATTTCTGGTTGGCGATACAGCACCCGCGTCAAGCTACACCAACTGGCAGACCGCTAACAATACTGGTGGAGTATTCACCGGTGACCACGACAACGATGGTGTTGTCAACGGCATCGAATATTTCCTGGGAGGCAACTCCAACACCACTGGCCAAACCATACTTCCCGGCATTACCAACACGAGCAACACCTACAGCATCACTTGGGTGAAATCATCCACCTACCAAGGCACCTACGGCACCCACTACTGGGTCGAATCGACCTCAACCCTCTCTGGCCCCTGGACCCAAGAAGCACTCGGTGAAAACGTCACCATCAGTGGCAACAACATCACTTACACATTTCCTGCCACCATCAAACGCTTCGCGAGACTGATAGTAGCTGATCCCTAACTTCGCCCCTCAATGAACTTAAAAAAACTCTCCACGCTCAGCTCCGTTTGCCGCCTTCTATCGCTTGCGATGAGCCTAGGCTCTGTCATTTTTTCTCAAGCTGGTAGTTTTAGCAGTAGCACCACGGCCCCAGTCGTGAATGGTGCGGATATCGCCAATCTTGCCACGCAGACAGGCTCGGACAAATGGTTTTTCCAAACGGCCGATGAATCAAATCCTTCCGATGCTGCCAAAGGACAGACATTCATTACTGGCAGCACGACTGTAAAATTCAAAGCGCTGACGTATAAGATTAGCTCAGGCAACTCTAAGGCCGCGCAGACGACCTACAAGCTGCGTGTCGGCACAATCTCAGGTACCACCTTCACCCAGATCTATAGTGAGACCATTTTACAAACAGTCAACACAGCTAGTGGCGCCTACATGACCTGGACGCTCGGCACGCCCCTCACACTCTCTCCTAATACAACTTATGCCATTGATGTCGGCATGGATTCCGCTGTTGCTTGGGGCACAGGTATTCCTTACCTCGCTTATACGGGAAACATCAGTAATGCGCGTATTGGAAGCTACTATGACTCCGGCGACCTCGGTGTGGGCAATGCCACCATGACTTTTACCACCGCGAGAGATCGTGTCTTTCACCTCGACCTCGAAGATCCACAAAATCCATCGCCCAACGACGGATCGACCGTGCCTGCTGGTAATGTCGTGCTTGGCTGGACGAATCTAACGCCTGCCACCGGCTCGAATGTGTGGGTGGACGTTTGGTTCGGCACCAATGCCTCGGCTTTGACCAAAGTCGTGAGTGCCGCGCAAAACCTCACTACCCACACCGTCAGTGCTCCTACAGCAGCGACCTATTATTGGCGCATTGATTCCTATCTCAATGGCGTCGCGACAGGCACGCCGACCACCGGCACACGCTTCAATTTTGTCGTCGCCGATACCGATGCCGACGGGCTGCCAGATGCCTTTGAGTTGCTGCACACCACACCAGCATCTGGTACCGCATTAAATCCCGGCGATGATCTCGATAGCGATGGTCTAACAAATCTCCAGGAATATCAACGGGGCACCTTGCCCCTCGACAATGATACGGACAACGATACACTGCTCGATGGACCAGAGCTCAGTGGTGTTGGCAGTCGTCCACCGACAGTTCCAACTGATGCTGACAGCGATAACGACGGTCTGAACGACGGCGTCGAATCCAATACTGGAATCTGGGTCAGCACCAGCAATCGCGGCACCAACCCCACGAAGACTGACACCGATAGCGATGGTCTCAGTGATGGCGCAGAGACCAACAGCGGCACCTACACTAGTGGCACGAACACAGGAACGAGCCCCTTGCTAAAAAACAGTGATGGTGACAATGCGGAGGACTGGTATGAAGTAGCCGCCTCTTACACCAATCCCACGCAGGCTAGCAGTAAGCCCAACATTCCTTATCCACTGCCAGATCCAGATGCTTCCACGGGCACTGGCACCAAGCCTGTGAAGGTCTTCATCCTCTCAGGTCAGTCGAACATGGTGGGCTTTGGTCGCGTAGCAGGTTCCGAGAATGACACATTGCAATCCGTCACGCAGACCGAGAAAAAATTCCCCAATCTCATCACCTCCACGAATGCCTGGACGGTGCGCAACGATGTCCTTTATCGCGGTGTCATTTCCGCGCTGGGTGATGCAGCCTTGAAACCTGGATTTGGCGAAAGCAGCGACTCCTTTGGTCCCGAACTAGGCTTTGGCCACGCCATCGGCTACATCCACGACGAGCCTGTTCTCATCATCAAAACCTCGATTGGCAATCGCTCGCTAGGCTGGGATTTCTTGCCGCCTGGCAGCGCCCGCTACACATACAGCGGTGCCACCTATGCTGGATACGGCGACTATGCGAAGCAGCCGGGAAGCACGACTGTTCCCGCTAACTGGTATGCAGGTAAGCAATACGACGACTCTTTCCTCCATGAAAATGACATGGGTGCCAAAGCATGGGCGAGCGGCCTAGCCTATGTCACTGGCAGTCAGGTCAAACACAACGGCGTTACCTACTCTAGCAAAACCAATCACACTTCGAGCGCTACCAATGCACCCGTTCCCGCCGGAAACACGAACTGGGCCGTTTACTCTGTCTTCAACGTCTGCGACATCCTCGACAACTTCGCCACTGAGTATCCGCAGTGGGCCACTCGTGGCTTTGAAATCGGCGGATTTGGTTGGTTCCAAGGCTGGAATGATGGTCAGAGCTCTGAAACCGAGTATGCTGTTCGTTACGAGCAAAATCTCGTTCGTCTCATCAAGCAACTGCGCCTCTATTACAACGGCCGATATCCGGGGAAAATCCAGCCAACCGCGCCCTTCGTCACTGTCACCTGCGGTTTTGATGGCATGGCCGCAGCGGGCAATCGACTCACCGTTGCCAATGCTCAGCTCGCTGTGGAAAATCCTACACTCTATCCTGAGTTCGCAGGCAATGTGAAGACTATGGAAGGTCGCGGCTACTGGCGCATCAGCGGTCCGAACACAGCGCAGAACTACCACTACTATCACAACGCAGAAACCTACATGCTCGTCGGTGATGCCATGGGCCGTGGTATGATCGATTTGTTAGATACTGCGCCACCGCCACCCCAGAACTACATTTGGTCTCAGACTGCGGGCGGAGCGCAAAGTTGGAACACTTCCGCAAATTGGCTTTCTAGCTCATCTCCCTCACCAAATGCGGAGGACACAATCGACTTTAGCACCGTCAACATCCTCGCTGACACCGCACTCACTCTCGGGGCAGATCGCACCGCACAAACTTGGAAGTTTGGCGATGTCTCTGGTGCCCAGAACTGGATTGTTAGCTCAGGCAACACGATCACTCTCGCTGGAACTGCTCCCTCCCTCGATGTCTCGAACAACACGACTCAGATCGATAGCGTTCTCACGGGCACTTCCGGTCTGGCTAAAACCGGAACGGGGAATCTCATTCTAACAGGAGCCAATACCTTCACCGGCGCGACGACCATATCTGCGGGCACTTTGCAAATCGGCAATAACGGTACTACCGGCACGCTCTCTACCGCCAGTACTATTACCAACAACAGCGCCTTGGTTTTCCAGCGCAGCAACGGCATTGTGCAAGGCCTTGGTTTCGCTAATGGAATCTCCGGTACGGGATCTCTCACCAATGCAGGCAGCGGTGCTCTTACTCTCAACGTAGCCAACACCTACAGCGGCTTGACTACCATCAACGCAGGTTCCATCAAAGTTCTCAACGCCAATGCTCTCGGGGCCACCACTGCGGGCACCGTGGTCAATGGCACAGGAGCAGGCAGCGTGTCCAACCCAAGACTCGAACTCGAAGGCGGCATCACCGTGTCTGGCGAAACGCTAACAATCAATGGTGTAGGAAATTTCTTCGGAGCCTTGAGCAGCACCAGCGGTAGCAATGTTTGGGCAGGAAATATTACGATCGGCTTAAGCGGAACGCGCCTCGGTTGCACCACGGGAAACACCCTCACTGTGAGTGGCATCATCAATAGCGGATCGGTCGAAACCGGTCTGATCATTCGCACCCAAGACCTCAACTCAATCGTGATCTTATCAGGAGCCAATACCTATCTGGGCGACACATCAGTTTTGATCGGCAAGCTCCAGTTGGCTGGCGGAAACGACCGACTTCCTCCAACGTCGAGATTGGTCATGGGCAGCAGCGGTACTAACAACCCCGATGCCGAATTTGATCTCAACGGCAGAAACCAAACCGTGGCAGGTGTTGCGCTAACGGGCACAGCAACAAAGAACTCGATTAACAACTCATCAGCCACCGCTGCGACGCTCACGATCAATCCGATGGCCGCAACTTCTTTCGCTGGAATACTGAAAGGTAATCTTTCTCTAACAAAAATAGGGTCATCTACGCAGGCTCTCGCGGGAGCTAATACCTACAGCGGTAATACAACGATCAGCAGTGGCACACTCGTCCTAGGTGCCAACAACGTTTTGCCAGACAGCTCGAACATCTCCATTGGTGCTGCTACGCTCGATGCCACCACCCGCACTGACACCGCAGGCACCCTGAATGTCACTGCCGCTGCTACCATCAACCTCGGCACGGGAGCGGCTCTTGCTTTTGCAAATAGCAGCGCTCTAAGTTGGTCTGGAACGCTCAATATTTCCGGCACTTTCGTCTCAGGTAGCTCTCTCCGTTTTGGCACTTTGTCCACTTCTCTAACAGCTGCCCAACTCAGCAAAATTAGCGCCACGGGTTTCACTGGTTTCGCACTCGATGCCAGTGGTTTTCTCACCGCTTCGTCAGCGAATGCTTACGCTTCTTGGTCTGCTACCAATGCAGCCAACACCACGCCAGAGCAGGATCAAGACAATGATGGCGTTAACAATGCCGTCGAATATGTCCTCGGTGGAAGTTCTCTGACCAATGACTTATCGAAACTTCCCACCACCGCGATATCAGGTGAAAATGTGGTCTATACATTCCAAAGAGCACAGAGTTCTATCAATGCCTCCACTGCATTAAGCATCCAAGTCAGCCCCAGTCTACAAGCATGGCCTAGCCAATACAATGTTGGCGCTAACACAGCCACCTCCTCACCTGGCGTCACCGTCACCCAAGTAGCTTCCGCTGGTTTTGACACAGTCACCCTCAGCATTCCTCGTGCCTCCGATGCGCAAAAATTCATCCGACTCCAAGTAACCATCACTCCCTAACAGATCTAGCTCGTGACGTGAAAAGCCTAACAGATAAAATGCCACGCTCCGCATACAAACTCCTGATCCCACTGATCTTTTTGATTTTCATCCTAGTTGCGGTGTTTACGAATGATCCGCAATCTGATGAGTCAAAAACTCAAATGGAGCGCTCTAAGACCACAGAGTTCGATCCCTCTAGATTTCTCGTGAGGCCTTTTTTTGTCAAAGAAAATCAAGTCGCATTGGCCTTGGATGGTGGCGCATTTCCCGTAGCAAAAGGCGAAGTGCCGAGCATTGTGATTGGGGATAACATCCTTCGCACCGTGCACCTCGCGTGGGTGCATGACTGGAGCGATGCCGATTGCCGAGAGACTTTCAATAATTTGCACGCCCTCTACAATTCTGAACAAGGAGTAGCGCTGCCTGCGCTAAAAATTTACCTGAACCCCGTTTTTGCGGATCCCGCAGGAGAGGAACTCCATCGCGCGATGCTACAAGTTCTTTCTCGTTCGCAAGTCCGCGAAAACTACCACATCCTCGCCAACGAAATCAGCACAGGAAAACTTTTGCCCGATCCCGAAGCCATCCGCAAGCGAATGGAAGATCTCGATCCGATGATGATCGACGATTGGACCACTCGTTTGGATTGGTTCGAGAACGACATCGAGAAAACATTCTCTGTAGCAAAAATCCAACAAGCGCGCAATGCCGCGATCTTGGGGCCACAAAGTCCAGCACAGTTGACCTCCATGCTTGCAATATTGCCGAGCCAAGCAACGGCTCAGGAAATCAGCGACTTCATCCAAGATGCCAATACCAAGCAACGCACTTGGCTACAAAATGCTCCCCAAACAGAGCCTTAATTACGATAAATATAGTAATAATCTTGGTTTCTTAAAAAACGTAATGTCTTCACTCAAGACTTCTGTCTGCTATTCCATGCCAATAACTTACGCTGTTACGGTTCATTGCAAGTCTGATTGCGTACTTGATATTTTCACCCATCGCGCGATAGTTTTATCTCAACCCATTGCCACCGAATGATTAATTCTCGTATCCACGCCCTTTTTGCTGGGTTTGTGATTTTCACAGCTGCTTTTCTATGCCCACTGGAAGCGGAGATTCGAATCAGTGAATTCATGTCATCCAATCAAAATTCCATCGCTGACGAAGATGGCGTACGCGAGGATTGGATCGAGATTCAGAACACTGGCTCATCGCTCGTCGATCTCGGTGGTTGGGGGCTGACGGATGACCCCGCACTTCCTTATCAATACACTTTCGCTCCAGGCAGCACCATTGCTCCCGGTGGCTACTTACTGGTGTGGGCTTCAGGGAAAAATCGTCCGGGTCAGCAGAATCCGGTCGTTACGCCCAATCAAGTCGCAGGGTTGGTCACTTGGCTGCGGGCAGATGATGGTTCACTCACTCCCGGTCAGCCTGTTGATACTTGGCTGGACTCGAGTGGTATGGGAAATCATGCCACGCAAGCAACTAGTTCGCAGCGTCCGGTAGTAACAGCCAATGCGATCAACGGCCTGCCGGCTTTGACGTTCACTCGCAGTTCCAGTCAGCAACTTTTCCTGCCTACTTCGTCGTTTCAAGGCATGAGTGATTTATCCAATTTCACTTTCCTTGCCGTTGCGAAATGGACAGGGGGGACGAGTAGTGGAATCTTCGGAGGGTACCGTGGCACCAATTCATCCAACAGCGGTAGTCTGGTTTTTGAAATTTCCCAATCGACGGGGAGCCTTCGTTTGCGGATTCCGAATAGCATCGACTCCACAAGCACAGCCGCCGTCACGCTCAATCAGTGGAGTTTGCTGGGAACGACATTGGATCAAACGGCTGCGAAAGCAACAATTCTTCGCAATGGCTCCATTCTTGCCGAACCCGCGGGAGTGGCTGGCACGACTTTATTGGCAAATTATCAAAGACTCCCGATCGGTTCTTCATTCGATAACAGTCGCACCTTTGGCGGGCAAATCGCCGAGGTGATTCTCTACAATCGCGCCATTTCCTCGTTAGAGCGAGCTTCATTGGAGCGCCATTTCGCTCAGAAATATGGTCTCACTGTTGCGACTCCTTCTGGCAGTACGCCACCTCATACGAATTTCCGTATCGCCTCGGGTGGTGAAACGCTCGTCCTCACGCGCCCCGATGGTAGCACTGCTGATTTGGTCGATCCGATCGCCCTGCCGCCGAATATTTCATATGGTCGTTGGGGAAATGCTCCTGAGACACGATCGATGCTACTTACCGCCACCCCCGGTGCGGCTAATCCGAGTGAGCCCTACATTGAGCCACCGGCTCCCGTTACCTTTTCCCATGCGCCGGGACTGCACACTCAGAATTTCTCACTCTCTCTCGCACACTCTGATCCTTCCGCTGTGATCGTTTACACACTGGATGGCTCGGAACCCGACATCAATCGTTTAAACGGATCCAGCTATAGATTCCGCACAACATACAACACAGGAGCGTTGGTCGATATGAGCACCAACTCGCTGACTTATCAAAATCCCATTGCCGTCAGCGATCGCTCATCCCAGCCGAATCGCGTGTCATTGATGACTTCCACCAGCGACAGCAATCCTACGTATTTGCCCGTCGCACCCGTGAAAAAAGCCACCGTCGTCCGCGCCAGAGCTTATGTGAATGGTCGTCCTGGTCCTGCCAGTGCCGCTACTTATTTTGTCTCACCGAATGCTGCTTTCGACTACCCTGTTTCACTCGTTTCGATCTTTTTTAACGAAGCCGATTTTTTCGATTATGATCAGGGCATTTATGTTGCGGGAGTGGATCATGTTACTTCCACGGGCGGACGTATTTGCAACTGGGGAAATTTTAACCGCAACGGTATAAGTTCCGAGCGGCCAGGCCATTTCCAGCTTTATGAAAATGGAGCTCTCACCTTGGATCAAGCTGTGGGTTTTCGACTCCACGGAAACTGTTCACGCCGCAATGCATTCAAGAGCCTCCGAGTCATCGCTGATCAAGACTATGAAACGCGCGATGTCTTTGATCAGTCGCTTTTCTCCGCACCCGTACCCGATGCCACGGTGCCAGGAAACACCACGCACAAGGCGCTGCTGCTGCGCACACCTAGCATCAATGAGGTCGCCTTTGCTCGACTCTATCAATCGATCTACGGTGGAGTGGGCGGACGCCTGAGACCTGTCATCAAGTTTTTCAACGGTGAATACTGGGGTCTCTCTTATCTTCGTGATAGGCTCGATGAAAATTACCTCTCCTTCCACTACGATCTCGATCCTAACAACTTGACCTTGGTCAATATCAAATACGGTTACGAGGTTGGAAGCACGGATCAGCGTGTCTTTGATCTCGATCATGGCATCCCTTCCGACATGACCGATTTTTGGGCGATGAGAAATTTCATCACGTCTAACAGCATGGCAGTGAGCGCCAATTATGAACAAGCCCGAACGATGCTCGATACTCGGTCATTTATCGATCATCTGATTTTGAAAATCTTCGCAGGCGACGATCACTACGCTCCCGAGTATGTTTTCTGGCGCGCTCGTGAGCCTCAGGATGATTCCTTTGGAGACGGCCGTTGGCGCGTTATGGTAAAAGACTTTGATTCCTCACTGTTCACCCCCAATTATGTAACAGGACTCGCCAACGGAACTCATCCTCGAGCTTTTGGTTTCCAACTCTTCCAGAGTTTGCTCGCTAACCCATCGTTTCGAAATGACTTCATCAATCGTTTTGCTGATCTACTCAACACGCACTTTCAGCCTACTCGCTTTCAATCCATCATCAATACCGCTTACGAAGAAGCTCAGCCTGTATGGGGTGAAATGTCGGCTCGTTGGAATAATGTGGCGTTCAGCAATCCGAGTCGTCCCTTTACCATTGCGGGCCGCGATGCTCTGATCAACTGGAGCAATGTTCATCCACCTCGTCAACGGGATCACATCCGCAGTCATTTTGGCATCGCAACCAATGTCAATCTCACGCTCAATGTTTCAGCCCCTAGCCACGGTCACATCCGCGTCAACAGCGTGGAAATTGCAGGAAATGAACCAGGTCTCTCTGCGCAACCGTATCCCTGGACGGGTACGTACTTTCACAACATCCCGATCACACTGAGTGCTCGCCCCGCGCCCGGATACCGCTTGGCAGGCTGGCGACTGAATGGTGGTGCCAGCTTCTATTCGACGGCTGCGGAAATCCCGCTCACGCTCACCGCTGCCACCACGGTGGATGCTGTGTTTGAACCACTCAGTTCCATTCATCAATGGAATTTCGAGAGTGCATCAGCCTTCAGCCAGCCTAGCCAAACCTTAGGCGGCGGCGCGGCGCTCGGCACCATCCTTGCACCTACTACCGAGGTCATTCGCAGCACCGCATCACAAAGTTTCACGAGTTCTCATCTTCGCGTTAACAACCCAATCGGCGCTTCGCTCGTTTGGTCACTGCCTACGACTGGTTTTGAAAATCTGGTTCTCTCTTGGAAGTCGCGCCGTTCCGGTCTCGGCCCTGGCACGCATACGATCGAATACACAGCAGATGGCACACTATGGAATCCACTCGCCACTCACACTCTAGCAGATTCCGGGCCTCAGCAACGCAGCATCGATCTCACCGGCATAACCCTCGCGGCGAACAATCCACTTTTCGCTATCCGTTTTACCTTCTCCCAAGGTGCTGGTGGGATCGCAGGGAATGCTCGCTTCGATGATCTATCGGTCTCGGGCACATTGATCTCCGGCGGTCTTGCTCCGGCATCGATCGTGTTTGATTCTCCTCCCGCTTTTACAAGTAGCGGAACCGCGCTGCCCGATGTGACCATACGCCTTCTCGATGCTTCGGGACTGCCAGCCGTATCATTCAGTGGGCCAGTGACATTGAGTCTCATCGGTCAAGGCGCGCTTGCGGGTAATCTAACAGTAAATGCCATCAATGGCACTGCGATCTTCAGTGGCCTCTCCATCACGGGTCATGGTCTTTTCCAACTCACTGCCAGCGCCGCAGGACTAGGGCCTGTGCCCAGCACAGCGATTCGGTCCATCGCGTTGACCGAACTCTGTGTGCCTCGTTTCCTGCAAGGTGGAAATGATGGCAATGGCGAAAACTCCGAGCGAGTTCCTTACGCATGGCGAGGCCGAATTGAGGGACTCGCGCCGGGTGCCACTTACCGATTCGCGAATCGTGCTGTGCTCTCCAGTGATAGCTCTAACAGTGATGGCGCGGGTAATATGATCTTTGCGGTCAGTCCATCGGAAAACTGGATTCGTAGCGTCGTTGCACCTTCGTTTCTCTCCGCAGATCTCACCACGGGGCACTCGACTTTCACTGCCGAAAATGACGGCACGTTCACCGGGTGGTTCCTCACCGAACCCACAGGAAATGCCCGCTTTAGCCCAGGAAATGATCTTCACTTTCGCTTGCTTCTCAATGATGGCAATAGCGGAGAGTCCGTGGCTCACGTTCTAACAACTACCAACCACGCCCGCGTGATTCGTTTCGGCACTCAGCTAGGTGAGTCTACAGGCATTATCGGCCAGTCTCCGACTGCGGCCCGTCGCATGGTCCTGCTTTACGATGATGCTACTGGCTCGACGAGGCCGCTGAGTGCCGTGCCCGTCGAAATCACAGGTGCTGCGGTTGACTCTCGCTACGTCGCTTTTTATCGCGACTCAGTAGCTACTTTGCAAAGTCGCTGGGGCAGCCTATTGCCGAATGACTTAGCGAGTGGACTCCGCCGCATCGAATACCGCACGGCCACAGCAGAGGCTAGTTTGATTGATGTGCGTGTTGCGCCCGATGGTTTCGCTCTGACCATCAATCCCGCAGGTGGAGCGTCGAGTCCCATACTTCTGGATGCTGATGCAGGATTGCCCGTGTTTCTTCCTTCGAACGATGCCGTTTGGCACAGCGCGAGCAATTGGAGCAGCGGTATCATTCCGAATGCAAGCGGTGCTACTGCGATCATCGATGCTCCTTCCTCAGCTGATCGCACCGTTCAAATCGATGCTTCTACGACCATCGGCAGATTGCATTTTCGCCAAGCCAGCTCAAATTTCCAGCACAGCATTCGCAATATCTCGTCAACGGCAGCACTGGCCTTTCATGGTGGCGACCGTGAAGCGGTCCTTCGCGTCGATGGCTCTGGGGGCAGTGGTTATATTGATCTGGATTTTACGAATCCGATTTCACTCAGCACCGATCTCATTCTTCTTGTCAATAAAAGTGAGGGTGGTCACCAGCAGCACGGAGCACTGCGTCTTCAAAACATCTGGAATGGCTCAGGCGGAATCATCAAACAAGGGCCCGGCGTAGTGACGCTCAGTGGGGAAGGGAAAAATTTCACGGGTCCATTTGTGGTGGAGCAAGGTGTCCTGCGTATCGAAAGCCAAGCTGTGCCAGTGGCGACTTCAGGTCTGATCATTCAGCCTAGCGGGCAACTGCGCTTGACTTCTGCGGGCACAACGGTAACTCCCGCCCTGCATAACTTCGGTGGTGGCATCATTCAGATCGGTGGCTCTGGAAGAGGTGGCGATCCGCTTGCCTCACCAGAACAAGGCATACTCGGTGCAATGCGCTACGATCCCATTTCACTTGATAGCACCGCAGATCTGCTCAACCCACTTTCTCTTACGGCAGCCACTCATCTTCATGTCGAGGGCGCTAGCAATTTCCTCCATCTTCATGGGGAGATCACGGGAAATGATCATCTCATTTCCAAGACCGGGTCTGGCACTCTAACACTTATCGCAGCGAGCCCCAATGCATCTCCTATATCCATTTTAGCAGGCACGCTTTCCATCAACAACAACTACCCAGCGCCGATCAGCCTCGTCCACGACGATGCGATTCTCACGGGAACTGGTAGCACTGGCCCGATCAGCGGTGTAGGCAGTATTTTTCCCGGGGTAGGGGGACTCACTGCTCCGAGTGTCTCTGTCGCACGCATCGCTGCACGGCTAATTACTCCAGGCCTCGATGGCAATGAGTCGCTCATTCTCACACATCCTTCTCAGCCATTTGTTAGCGAGCCTCAGTTCATCGATCTTTTCCTTCCCGCCTCGCGCCTCACTGGTAATCGTTATCATGGTGGAATTGTTGTCGATCCAGAATTTTCACTCAGCACAACTCAGGTTCGTTTGTTCGTGCCAGAACCTTCAGGAGAAATCATTCACTATGGCATTCATTACCGAGTCGCAACTGCAGCGGACATGCTAACTCTGAGCACAGTCACTCTTCCTGAGGGGCGGACGCTAGAAGTGCTTCAGCGTGGCGATCCTCAATCTTTCACTCAATGGCGCAATTTGCACTTTGCGGATCCTGATGCTCGTGCCGATCCTAACATCTCTGGGCCGTCGGTCATTGATTCTACGGATGGTATCGCTCATCTGATGCGCTATGCTCATGGCGTTGCTCCGGGAGAGCCGATTGCCCCATGGATGCCACGCATGAGTCTGTCGAACCAAAACGGAATTGTTTTCCGATTTCGTTATGATTCTAACAAATCTGGCATCGCTTGGATCGTTCGCTCCTCACTTGACCTCAACGATTGGAGCAATAGCGTGTTTGATAGTCGCACACAGACGCCGCTAGCTGTTACCGCAGATGGATGGACGGAACTCGTAGTTCCTCAAGCGGAAACAGAGCATTTTTTCCGCTTAGAAGTTCGAGAGTTACCATGACACTGTTGTTCGGCTGTTAGCGGAGAACGCTTTCAAGAGTAAGTGGTGATTTGCTGAATGCTCCGTCTTTCAGCTCGATGTTCGATTCGCTCACGAAGCTGCCTTTTTCATCATAGTGACGAATCGCGCAGGCGTAGACTTTGCCCGTGGCATCGCTTTTCTCAGCGGTGTTGAAGCGGAGAAAGAGTCGACCTTTGCACGTGACATCGGGGCCTAACTTTTCGAACAAAGGCGTGAGATCGACGCCCATTTCGAGCGGGCTATCGTTACCTGGACCAGCGAGAGGAACTTCACCGACGTTACCCTTGCGATTTTTTCCGTAGAGTGGAAATCCGTTCAGCGCTTGCGGTTCAAACTCGTGCTCGGGCGCTGAGGCGTTTTCGTCGCGAGCGATGCCAATTGTCACTCGCATGTCGGAACGTTTGTTGCAGGTGAGCTTGAGCTTCAATGTGGTTTGCGGCAGAGCACGACGAACTTCGATGCGACCGAGAAAATTTCCGCGTTTCCACGTTGGATCGACCATGGCGCTATAGAGTAGATAAATTTTGCCGTCTTTCGACCAATTCTTGCCCCAAGAATTTACCACGATAAAAGCGCCGCGCTCCCAATCAGCGAGCGTGACTGTACCATCATGATTGGTATCGATGTCGTTGGTGATTTTGCCATCGCCATTCACATCGAAGCCGACTTGATCATCGTATCCCGCACAAGTAATACCGTGACCGTAACCGCTCGGGCCCCAACGGACCCACACGTCATCGCCTGCTAGGTATTCGCCTTCGGCAATCGTCTTGGTAACTTTTTCCAACTCTCCCATCCGTCCGTCGAGCGCCAACAAGCCGCCGATGGGTTCTTTGCCCTCTTGAGGTTGGTTGCGGTCGAAGAGCCAACCGCGAGCCTCGTCGATCTGGGCAGCGGTAGCGACGGAAGTGTAGCGATAGCCCGCGACGCGATACTCCATCGCTTCGCGCCAGATCGAGTAGCCATTCGCCCACATGCCAATCTTGTCTTTATCGCCTTCCACGCGACCATAGGTTTTCACAGTCGGAATACCGATGTGCTTGGCTGTCTCCCAACCATGATAAGCTTCCGATCCTTGGGCGCTGTTGGCGGCGTTGCACATGTTCCACGAAAAATCGGCAGGAAAATGCGTAGCAGTTGAGCTCGCTAGGGTTCCATTGAGAACATTCATTTCATAGGTGAAAATCGAGGCCACTGAAGTGAATTGACCACAGGCACCACCTTTTTGTTTGTAAATCGGTGGGAACTGCGGTCGTGTTGAGTTGTCCACTCGCGATGGCAAGCGCTTAGCGTCCACGATCGTCTCGCCGATATCTGGGCCTTTTGCATCACGCCAGGTGTCGTAATCTTTTCCCATCGAAGCTGGGCGAGAAAATGGCTGCGGATAAGCCGCATGGGCCGCGCTGTTTGACTCATCGGCCACGACCACAGTCAGCGGACTAATCATGATGAAGCTGAGGGCTTGAATGCAGTGTCGTGAAAAGTAATCCATGGCAGAAGATTCTAATACGCATTTCAACGCAAATCATTTCAGCGAATCGTGATGCGCCCAAAGCGATCACGTCCTCGAAATCATCAAAAGGTGGAGTTTATGATGAGTGCTTCCCTATAGTTCATCAATCAGGGGCAAGTTTTAGAGCAAACGAATTGTTACGTGATCATCCTCTCGCTGAAACGAAAGGCGATAAGCGCGAGTGGGCATGGGTGAAATGCTTGTAGGTTACGCTTTTCATTTGTTGGTGTTCTGTCTATGCAGACGCCGTGAGTCATGATTTGACAGCGATGAATTGGTATTATCCGGAAGAGCTTCCGGTGGTGGCGCGTCGTGATGAAATCATGCAGGCGATGCGCGATCACGATGTGATTGTGGTGGTGAGCGAGACAGGCTCGGGAAAAACTACGCAGTTGCCGAAAATGGTGACAGAGGTATTGCAGGAAATTTATGCGGATAAGATGGGCCTGATCGGTGTGACGCAACCACGGAGGATTGCGGCTGTGAGTGTGGCGCGTCGCGTGGCCGAGGAACTGCGTCAACCGCTCGGCGGCTTGGTCGGTTATCAGGTGCGATTTGATGAAAAACGTTCGGCGGCTACGCGGATTAAGTTCATGACGGATGGCATCTTGCTTGCGGAAACGCAGGGGGATCGTGATCTGAAGCACTATGATGCCATTGTGCTCGATGAGGCTCATGAGCGCTCGTTGAATATTGATTTTCTGTTAGGGTATCTCAAGGAATTGCGGCGGAGACGACCGGCTCTCAAAATCATCATCTCTTCGGCCACTCTCGATGCCGGGGCGTTCGCGGATTTTTTCACTGAACCAGATCAAGAGGTGCCGATCTTGGTTGCGGAGGGGCGAACTTATCCTGTGGAAGAATGTTTTCTCCCGCCCTACGATGATGAAGATTTGTCGCAACACGTAGCACGCGCCTGCGATTGGCTCACTGATGTGGATGCACAAGGTGATGTGCTGGTATTTTTACCCGGCGAAAAAGAAATTCGCGAATGTGCAGACGCACTTGTCGGGCGAAATTACTATCGCACCGAGATTCTGCCGTTGTTTGCGCGATTGAGCATGGGTGATCAACAGCGTGTTTTTGCTCCTGGAAATTTGCGGCGCATCATTCTCGCCACCAACGTCGCGGAAACATCTCTCACCATTCCGCGCATCAGCTCGGTGGTGGATTCGGGCACGGCACGGGTCAGTCGATGGAGTCCAGCGCGTGGAGTCCAGCGCTTGCAGGTCGAGCCTGTGAGTCAGGCAAGTGCTCGACAACGCAAAGGCCGATGCGGTCGCGTGAAGGAGGGGATTTGTGTGAGGCTTTATGATGAACTCGATCTCGCCGAGCGCCCCGAATTTACCGATCCTGAGATCCGCCGTAGCTCTCTTGCTGGCGTGATCTTGCGCATGATTTCGTTAGGTTTGCCTGAGATCGAATCCTTTCCGCTGATCGATGCTCCGGCTCCGAAAGCGGTGGCGGAGGGGTATCGTACCTTGCGCGATGTCGGTGCAATCACCAAAGACAAACGTCTCACCGAAGCGGGAAAACACATGGCACGCATGCCCATCGATCCTCGTCTCGCGCGGATGTTGATGGAGGCTCAGCACCAGCGTTGCATTGCGGAATTGCTGCCAGTGATTGCGGCTTTAGAAAGCAGTGACCCGCGCGAACGGCCCGCGGAAAAACAGAAAGAAGCCGATGCCGCTCATGCGCGATGGAAGCATCCGCAATCGGACTTTTTCTCCCTGCTGCGATTGTGGTTTGATGTGCAGCGCTTTCAAGAGAAGGGCAAGTGGCGTCGCAATGCGTTGCGCAAGTATTGCAACGAAGCCTTCTTGAGCATGCGCAGAGTGATGGAGTGGGGGAATGTCCACGATGAGTTGTATGATTTGCTTAAGCGTGAATTGCGTTGGGAGATGCCGGCTGCGCGCTTGGGCCATGAATCGGGAGATGGCGAATGGCAATCTCTCTACGATGCATTTCATCGCAGCTTGTTAGCGGGAGTCCCAAGACAGTTTGGCTTGTGGGATGTGCAGGAAAAAATCTATCGCAGTGCGGCAGGCGGACAGTTTGCCATTTTTCCTGGCTCGGGCTTGTTTTCGGCGAAACGTTACGATTGGGTGCTGGCGATGGAAATTGTCGAGACCACACGATTGTGGGCGCGGCGACTGGCACGGCTCGATCCTGCATGGGTGGAGCAAGTCGCGGGGCACCTCTGCACGCGACGGTATGGTCATGGGTATTGGGATGAAAAACAAGGCGCGGTATATGCAAAGGAGACTGTTTTGTGTGGTGGATTGGTGGTGGTCAAAGATCGCCCTGTGCATCTTGGTCGCATCGATCCAGTCGCGGCGCGTGAGGTTTTCATTCGCGACGGAATATTAGGTGGAGGCATTCGTGCGGGTTGCGCGGCTTTGGATCGACTCAAGGAATTGCGCGAGGACGTGCAGGTGATGGAATGCAAGTTGCGTCAGCCAGATCGCTTGTGGAGCGAGGAGCAGGTGTATGAATTTTTTGCTGCGAAAATTCCCGCAGGCATGTGCACCGCAAAAGCATTTCATCAATGGCGTGGCGATCATGAACAAACACTGATTCCGAGTTTGGCGGATGTCATTTGGGATCAAGGCCTGCTCGATGATTTGCAGGATTTTCCAGACAATCTCACTCATGGCGAGGAAGAATACAGTGTCTATTATTCCATGACTCCAGGGGCGCGTGATGATGGGGTGACGATCGGTGTGCACATTGATCAGCTGCGTGATTTTCCTGATCATCTTCTTGAGTGGGGCGTGATAGGTCACTTGGCGGAGCGTGTAGAATTTCTCGTTCGCAATCTGCCAAAAGACTTGCGCAAGGCATGTCAGCCGATTGCGGATTTCGTCGATGACTTTGTCGATCTGCATGCCGATGCTCCGCACACACAATCGTTGCAACGAGCTCTCACCGCGCATGTGCAAAAACGCCTTCGCTATGCTGTCGAGGAAAACGTGATCGATCTCGCTGCGCTGCCGCCTGAGTGGCAGGTCAAATGCTGGGTCTGTGATGATGAGGGTAATGAAATTCTGTTAGGAACAGATTTGCGGCAAATGCGAGAAACCTTGCAGCCATTGCTCAAGAAGCGCTTGGAGGAACATGCGAATGATGAATGGCAATGCTCGGGCGCTACCAGTTGGCCATTCGAGCAGATTCCCGAACGCGTTGAGAGCACGGGTGGTTATGCCTATCCAGCCCTTGTCGATGAAGGGAAAAGCGTCGGTGTGCGGGCATTTCATTGTTCTGCGCAGGCCGAGCAATCTCATCGTGCGGGATGTGTGCGCTTGCTGATGTTAGCCCATGCCGATCAGGTAGCGTACTTGCAGAAAAAATTTCCGTTAGGACTCGCCGCGCGCGTTGAGCTTTCACGCATCGGCGATGGAGGAACGACCATGGAAGACTTGATTCGTCTGAGTGCAGAAGGAGCACTCGGTGCGCGCTTGCCTCGCACGGGCGATGAGTTTTCAGCGCTAGCAGCCAAGGCCAAAGGCGATTGGTTTGTCTCGGCCACTGCCGTGGGTAAGGTCCTTGATTTGTTAGTTTCGGAAATTCCGCAACTGCGCGATTGGTGTGCGCGTCAGGCCTCATCGCGCTATCTAGCAGCTGTGGCCGATGACATCAACGAGCAGCTCGATTGGTTGATGCGGCGTCAATTTTGTTGGCACACGGGATTTTCCATGCTGGGCGAATACCCGCGCTATCTGCGTGCGATCCGCATGCGCATTGATCGCCTTGATAGCTTGCCGATTGCGAAGGATTTGGAAAAAATGGACCGCGTGCGGGATTTGTGGGAGCCATGGTTTGATGCGTGGCATCGCGATTCGCAAAATCCTGTATTGTGGTCGATGGGATGGATGCTAGAAGAATACCGCATCTCCCTCTTCGCTCCCGGAGTCCCCGTCAAAGGCACAATTTCCGAGAAGAAGCTGCGGCAAATGTGGGAGGGGATGAAGTAGTTTTTGGGACAAAAAAACGCCCACCGGGATGCGGTGAGCGTTTTTTGAATGGTCGTTGCGGACAAATTATTCGCCCAGACCGAAGCGCACGTAGCGGCGCAGGGTGAGGGTGTCGCCGAGCTCTTTGCCTTTGGCTTCGAGCAGGGACTTGACGGTCACGCTGGGGTCTTTGACGAAGCCTTGCTCTAGCAAGCAGTTTTCGGCATAGAAGCGCTTCATTTTGCCAACAAGGATGTTTTCCAACATCGCTTCTGGTTTGCCTTCTTCGAGCAACTGGGCGCGGAAGATGGATTTTTCTGCTTCGATGAGTTCCTCAGCGATGTCTTCGCGAGCGAGACCACGTGGGTTGAGAGCGGCGATGTGCAGGGTGATGTCCTTGATCAGATCGCGGAAACCTTCGGTCGCAGCGGTAGCGGCATTGGTTGCACCGACTTCAACGAGAACGCCGACTTTGCCACCCATGTGGATGTAGGAAGCGATAGCGCCTTCGCCTTGCGCTTCAAAGCGGACGTATTTGCGGAACAGCAAGTTTTCGCCGATCTCGGTGATTTTTGCTTTGATGGTGTCTTCCACGGTGAGACCGTTGCTGACAACAGCGTTGGCAGCTGCGAGATCAGCTGCAGTGGAGCCGATGAGAGCATCAGCGATGCCGCCAACGAATCCTTGGAAGTTGTCGTTCTTGGAAACGAAGTCGGTCTCGCAGTTGACCTCCAGCAAGAGGCCGGATTTGCCGCAGGCGGAGATGCGTGCGGTGATGGTGCCTTCGTTGGCTTCGCGGTCAGCTTTTTTGGCAGCCTTGGCGATGCCTTTTTCGCGCAGCAAGGTCACGGCGGCATCGAGGTCGCCGTTGGTTTCTTCGAGAGCGCGTTTGCAGTCCATCATGCCCGCGTTGGTTTTGTCGCGGAGTTCTTTAACAGTAGCAGCAGTAATCATAAATGTGTGTAGTGTAATAGTGGGAAAAAAAAGGGCGGCGCTGAGATGCTCAGGCCGCCCGAAGGGAGTAAGGATTAGGCCTTCGAGGCGACGACGATGGCGTCAACCAAGTTTTGCAGGATGATGCGGATCGAGCGGATCGCGTCATCGTTGCCTGGGATCGGGTATTCCACTTTCGATGGGTCAGCGTTGGTGTCAACGATGGCAACGATGGGGATTTTCAAGCGACGAGCTTCAGCCACGGCGATCGACTCACGAGCGGAGTCAACGATGACGATGGCGTCAGGAGCTTTTTCCAAGTTGCGGATACCGCGCAGGTTGCGCAGAAGTTTTTCACGCTCGCGACCGAGGGCTGCGAGTTCTTTTTTGGACATGGCTTTGAACTCAGGTTGTTTCTCGATGTTTTCGAGATACTTGAGACGCTCCACGCTCTTGCGAACAGTGGCCATGTTGGTGAGCATACCACCGAGCCAACGATGGTTGACGTAGTTTTGGTTGGTAGCTTCAGCAGCTTCACGCACAGCTTCTTGAGCTTGGCGTTTGCAACCGACGAAAAGGATCTTTTTGCCTTTGCCTGCGACGCCAGCAAGGAAGTCGGAAGCTTTGTCAAGGCACTTGACTGTTTTGTCGAGGTTGATGATGTAAATCCCGCTCTTATCTTTGAGGAGATAAGGCTTCATTTTGGGATTCCATTTTTTCGTTTGGTGACCGTAGTGAACGCCAGCGTCCACCATTTCTGTGATGAGTTCGTTAATCATAATGGTTAGTTTGGTCCAATCTTAAAGCAGAAAGGGCGCTTTTGAAACATCTGCCGCTCGGGTCCCTCCGACATTTCATGGTTGATTCGCAGCACAAGAAGGGGCGGTGAAAATAGGGACTGCTGGAGCTTTGGCAAGCAAAAAGCGGGGTTTTGTGGATTTTTTGGGTCGATTTTTGAGCAAAATGGCTTTTTTAACGACGGATTGAACGGATTTACGGATTTTTTGAGGGGAAATGCAGGAAGATCAAACGCGGAGTTCGCAAAGACGCTAAGGTGCGAAGTTTTTTGGGGTTTATGAGATGCTTTTGATCGAGATTTTTTTGAATTCTGTAAATTTTGAAATTCTGTTAAAAACGGCTGAAAAAACCTTGTGAACTCCGCTGCTCAAACACACCACGACTTTTTTCAATTCAAACCTCTGCGTCTTTGCATCTCTGCGCGAAAAATATGCAAGGCTCTAGTCAGATGTTGCTGATTTTTGCCATTGCTGTCCCCATGCGAGCGTAGGTTTCGATGCCATGGTTGCTGCGGTCGAGGAAATCTTGCGGCAGGGTGATGGCTCCGGGCTCGAAGAGGAGGATGGTCGAGGAACCACCGAAGGCGAAGTAGCCTTTTTCTTGGCCTTTCTCGATGGCCGAGTTAGCGGGGTAGGTCTGGATGATGGTGCCGACGCAGGTGGCACCGATTTCGAGCATCAGAACTTTGCCGCAATGCTCGGTCTCGATCTCGCATACGGTGCGTTTGTTTTGCCAAAAGTAACTGAGGTTTTGACGCAGCGCGATCGGGGAAACGGAAAAAAGGGGGCCGTTGATGCAGCGGGTGGCGGAGGCTTTTCCGGCAACGGGGAAATGAAAGCGGTGGTAGTCCACGGGGCAGAGGCGCGAGAGGATCAGCGAACCTGATTGATAGCGGGCGGCTAGTTTTTCATCGTCGAGGAGGCCGGCGATGTCGAAGCGTTGGCCTTTGACGAAGACGGTGTTGATTTTTGATGCATCAGCAAAGGCGAGGTGTCGTCCATCGGCGGGAAAGACGACTTGATCGGGCAGAGGATCGATCGGGCGGGCGCTGGGCTTGAGCTTGCGGTAGAAAAATTCGTTGAAGGTGCGGTAGGAGTCGATGGGATCGGCGAATTCTGCGGCATCGAGGCCATATTGTTGGAGAAAGGGGGCGATTTTGTTTCGCGATGCTGCTTGGTTCATGCGCCAGCCATACCAGTGCGAGAAGCCGGGACGCTTGATGAAGCTGTGCAGGGCGATTTTCCCTAATGGATTGCCGTAGGCGTAGCGTAGGAAGGCTTCACCATAGACGTTTTCTTTTTCCATTTGCCCAGTCAGGCTGTTGAAGAAGTGAATGTCGGACACGGCGGAAGCTTCGGTCAAAAGTGCGGGATGGAAAAGAAAAAAGGTGCAAGTTGCTTTTTTCAAGGCGCGGCGGCGGGTGCTGAAGCGTGTTGATAAAATCCGCTGATGGTGCCGGCTATGGTGCCTACCAAGAATCCGCAGGCGTGGCCGAGGACATCAGTGCGTGGGTCATTGCTGCTGCCGAGCATGCCAAGCAAAACAAAACCTGCGAGCAAGGGAGCAAAAACGCGGGCGAGGGGGAGCTTGGGACGTTTATGCCAGCACTCGGCGACGCCTGAACCTGAAAGTAGGCCTAGTGCGGCAAAGACGGCGGTGGAGGCACCGATGGAAACAAAGGCATCGGGGTAATGAATCCAATCGGTCAGAGCATTACCCACGGCTCCGCAGAGAATGATGAGTGGCCATCCTCGTGCTGCGCCCATGCTCCTGCCGACAAAGTAGGTAAAAAATACGCCGAAAAGCAAATTCCCGCCAAGGTGAATGAGGTCGGCGTGAAGAAATAATGCGGTGAATGGACGCCACCATTCGCCATCGCGAAAGAGTGGGATCGCGGAGGATGCTCCCCAATCGCTCCATGTTGGGTGTTGCACTTGCATGTAAAATGAGCCGAGCAATGCGGCGATCCAAGTGTAAATCCATGGCCATCCTGCATCGTGCGGTGCCCAGTCGGCAAAGGGCCGTGCGGGAGCTGGTGCCGAGAGTTCTTCGGCATAGGCGGCGAGTTCGCGTTCGATTTTTGGCGCTGGTTGAGGTTCTGCTTGCAAGGCAAAGGTGCCGCGCTCTGCGTCTCGTTCCACTTTGCAGGCTTCACCCATGGCGAGGATGACCAGGCCGTGATCGTAGGCTTGATCGAGCGATTCAAATTCCGCGACTTCCACCCAAGGTGAAGCTTCGGTCTCGGTCTCTGGGGGCGGCTCAGTCGTTGTCGGCATCGTTTGAAAGTATCGTTGTAAATGCCGAAGATGCAAGGTGGCATTTTGGTCGGTGAGAATGAGGGAGATCAAACGCTACGTTCGCGAAGGCGCTAGTTTTTTGGGTCAACGATTTTTTGATGGCGGATTTTTTCCATTCATGCAAGCTCTGGCGCATGTCAGTGATTGTCTTTGAAGGTTTGCCGATGGAGCGTGTGTGGGGTGGGCGAATGTTGCATACGGTTTATGGTAGGACCTTGCCGAAGGATGGCGTGCCGTATGGCGAATCATGGGAGGTGGTGGATCGTGCTGATGAACAATCAGTTGTGACAAATGGCATGTATGCGGGGATGACTTTGCATGAGCTATGGACGAAGCATCGCGTGGAAATTTTCGGCGCTGATTTGCCCGATAGCGAACGATTTCCTCTGCTGGTAAAATTGCTCGATGCAC
>JBIIAI010000117.1:0-9756 GCA_044239965.1 Akkermansiaceae bacterium | reverse complement strand
GTGACAAATGGCATGTATGCGGGGATGACTTTGCATGAGCTATGGACGAAGCATCGCGTGGAAATTTTCGGCGCTGATTTGCCCGATAGCGAACGATTTCCTCTGCTGGTAAAATTGCTCGATGCACGTGATGATTTATCGATCCAAGTGCACCCACCACTGCATCGTGCCGCAGAACTCGGCGGCGAGCCCAAAACAGAGATGTGGTACATTGCCGATGCCGAACCTGGTGCGAAATTGTATGTCGGCTTGCGAAAAGGTGTCGATCGTGCGGCGTTTGAGAAGTCGATCCTCGACGGCACAGTAGCCACGCAAGTTCATGAAATTTCGGTGCAGGCGGGAGACTCGATTTTTATTCCATCGGGTCGCTTGCATGCGATTGGTGCGGGCCTGTTGATTGTGGAAATTCAGCAAAATTCGGATACGACGTATCGGGTGTTCGATTGGAATCGCGTCGGTCTCGATGGTCAGCCACGCGAGTTGCATGTGGAGCAATCTTTGGCGAGCATTGACTTCCGTGACATTGAACCGCAGATCGAGCGCGATGCGGGATTTGTTTTGGCGACCTGTGAATTTTTTGTCGTCGAGAAATTCACCCTGGCTCACAAAACACAGATCGGTCATGCCAAAGCGGGGCGTTTCAGTATGCTCCACGTCGTCGAAGGAGCTGTGGTGGATGCTGATGGGAAGATTTGGCCCAAAGGCACGACGATTCTGTTGCCTTGTGGCGCTGGATTTGTGGAGGCGGTCGATGCTGCTTTGGTGCTGCGCACGCATATTCCGTGAGCAGAAATGCTGCACCTTTGTTATATTCCTTATCATCTTTGAGGCGATTCGCGCTTTTTTTCTTGGTCACTTGCGAAAAGAGGAATCCGCGCTAGGATGCGGAAATTATGCGCTGTGAGAAAGGAAAATGCCGTGTGCCAGCTTGGATGGGAGTTGTCCTCGCGATGGCTGGGCTGTATTGCACACTATTTGCGGGTTGGGTCTTGATGTGGCCTTTGGAGGCATATACGTGGCTGGAAATTCCTGGCCCATGTCATGCCGTATTGATGCGGGTGATTGGAGGATTTTATTTGGTTTTCGGGCTGAGCTTTTTTCTTGCGGCGCGGGACCCGATTCAGCATTGGCGGATTGTTTTGCTGTGCACCGTGAAAATTTTATTGGTCTTGCTGGCGGCGCTTGTGGTCTGGTGGCGGGATATTTTACCTATGAAAAGCATCGTCTTTTTGCTGGTGGATGATGTGGTGTGGCTGGTGCCGTTTTTGATGATTTTGTGGGCTGCTGTTCAGGCAAAAACGGGCAGACCGCCCTTGCATGAAATGGCTCTTTCGTTAGATGAGGCTTCGCGGCAGTATACGTTATCGAGCGGCGAGTCGCTGGAAGATGCTGCTCGTGAGCAGACGGTGGTGTTGGTGTTTTTGCGTCACTTTGGATGCACCTTTACGCGGCAGTTGTTGCGTGGGCTGGAGTTGATCGAGGCAGAGGCGAAGCAAAAAGGTGCGCGTCTTGTGCTGGTTCACATGTTGCAATCGGGTCGTGAAACGGAGTATTTGGGACATAGCACGGGAGTGGCGCGGATTGCTGATCCTTATTGTGAACTGTATCGGGCTTTTGGTTTGGGTAAAGCGGGGGTATGGGAGTTGTTTGGACCGAGGGTCTGGTATCGAGGCATGATGGCTTTGTTTCGCGGATGTGGGGTGGGGCATTTAGCGGGAGATGGATTGCAAATGCCAGGTGTGTTTTTATTTCGAGGCAATCGGGTGCTCGCTTCGCAGCCAGCGAAAAGTGCGGCTGATTTGCCAGATTTGGAGACTCTGTTTTCGGAGTGAAGCTCAGCAATCTGTTGTTTTCGTGGTAGATTATGGTGCGTATTATGAAATATTGATTTTTGTGATAGGTTGTCTGAATCCAGCCGCATTGTAACGATTCAGCTTGCTATCCTGACGGATTCCGCTTGAATGAATGAGTGAATCACGCATTGAACGATTTGATCCGCGGTGTCTTCGCTCAGGGAGCCACCGATCTCTATTTGATGGAGGGCGAGTCCCCGCGAGTCCGGCTTGATGGAGTATTGGCGCATACTGATCTTCCCGTTGTGGAGCGTGAAGAGCTTGCAGAAATTTGGCGAGCCTGTGCCGTGGATCCACTGATTGTTCATGACTGTGATGCCAGCTATGAACTGGCAGGCATTGGGCGGCTGCGTGTAAATCTTTTTCATTCGCTGGGTCGCTTGGCGGTCGCAGCCCGTCCGATCCGCAGTGAGATTCCAGACTTTGCTTCGCTCAATCTGCCAAGCGATTTATTGAGTGGATGGATGCAGCGAAGGGCGGGATTGGTGCTCGTTACAGGTCCCACGGGATCAGGGAAATCCACAACACTTGCTTCCTGTCTGGAGTGGGTGAATCTCACGCAATCGCGGCACGTGGTAACCATCGAGGATCCCATCGAGTATCTTTTTCAGAACCAGCAAAGCTTTTTTTCGCAGCGCGAGGTGCGGCGCGATACCGAGGACTTTGCGGTAGCTCTGCGAGCGGCTTTGCGCCAGAGTCCCGATGTGATCATGGTAGGTGAAATTCGCGATCCTGAGACGGCGGCGATTGCTTTGCGCGCTGCCGAGACGGGGCATCTCGTCATTTCCACGCTGCATAGCTCGGGTGTGGTTGATACTTTGGAGCGCTTGTCGCACATTTTGGAATCGCACAAAACGAGCATCGCAACCTCGGAAATGCTCTCCCATCAACTCATCGGTGTGATTTCTCAGCAATTGCTGCCATGTCTGCACGGCGGGTTGATTCCCGCTTTCGAATATCTGCAAAACGAAGGGGCGACTCGTCCCTGGATCGCCGAGCAAAAGCACGGGGAGATCGCCGATCACGTTTCTCGCGCCGCCGATCCTTCGAGCACGATGTCATTTTTGCACTCACTCGTTTTTGCCGTCAAACAAGGCCTCGTCGATCAAGAAATTGCCCGCAGCGCCGCAAACCGTCCCCAAGATTTTGATCGCGCCATGCGCGGTATCGCCTAACCGATTTCACTTTTATGAGCCAAGCACGCGACATTGTTACCTACCTCCACCAGACAGTCAGTCTTGGTGGTTCAGATCTTCATCTTTCAGCAGGTGCTCCGCCAGCGGCCCGCGTGGGCGAGGGGCTTCAGCCTCTCGAAGATTTTCTGCTTGATTGCGAATCGGTCGAGGAGTTGATCCAACAAACTCTCTCGGAATCCCAACGCGCCACGCTGGAAAAGGACTGGGAGCTGGACTATGCTCTGCAAGTGGAAGGCATTGGTCGCTTTCGCGGAAATATTCACCTCGTTCGTGGTCACAGCGAGGCTGCTTTCCGTTACATTCCCGATGCCATTCCCGAACTCTCGACGCTCGGTCATTACCTCAGCGCAGAGAATTTTTGCCAACTCCGCCGTGGATTGATCTTGGTCACAGGCATCACGGGATCGGGCAAAACCACTACGCTTGCGGCAATGGTGCAACGGATCTCAGAAATCCGCTCGGGAGTGATCATAACCGTGGAGGATCCCGTCGAGTTCGTATTTCCCCACAAAAGCTGCCTCGTGAAACAACGCGAGATTGGAAGCGATACCAAATCTTTCCCCACCGCCCTGCGCCAAGCCTTGCGCCAAGATCCTGATGTGATTGTCGTCTCCGAATTGCGCGATCTTGAGACCATCCGCATCGCCCTCACAGCTGCGGAAACCGGGCACCTCGTGCTCGCTACGCTGCATACTCTTGATGCGCCGCAAACGATAGATCGCATCGTCGATGTATTCCCCGCCGATCAACAACAACAAGTCATCACCCAGCTCTCTGGAGTGCTCCAAGGAATCGTCTCCCAACGCCTCATCGCTCGGGCCGATGGCCAAGGCAGAGTGTTGGCCTCCGAGGTGCTTTGCGCCAGTCATGCCATGCGCACTTGCATCCGCGAGCGAAAAATGGAGCAAATTGTCGGCCTGATGGAAATCGGCTACCGCGATGGCAACCGCACGATTGATCAATCCATCGTCGAACTCTTCAAAAGTGGTCTGATCACCCGCGATGAGGCATTTTATCACTGTCGTGATCGCAAAGTCGTCGAGCTCGCCCTCGCCACGCCACCTCCCGTGCCCAACCAAGCTTGACCCTCCTCGCTATGAGCAATGAACAAGAAGTTGTAGCAACCATCGGCAAAGATGGCATCGCCCGCATGGTATCAGCCTTTTATCGGCACGTGAAAAGTGATGATCTCATCGGCCCGATGTACCCTGATGATGATTGGGAGGGTTCCGAAGAACGCTTGCGAGAGTTCCTCTGGTTCCGCCTTGCCCAAGATCCCACCTACATTCTCAAGCGTGGCCATCCTCGGCTGCGCATGCGCCATGGACCGTTCCGCATCGACATCGCCGCTCGTGATCGTTGGGTCTCTCTGATGAGCGCTGCCATGGAGGAAACTGGCGTCAGCGGACCTGCGCGAGAGTGGCTCGAAACATTTTTTTTCCAAATTGCCGATTTTATGCGCAATCAAGCGGAAATGCCGCAGCCTGATGCTTGATTCCGCCCTCAGAAAAACCGCGATTCTTGTTCATTTTTCGCCATTCCTGTTTGCATTCTGCCTCTTTTCGTTGCACAATGATCACACGTTGCTTGCATTGTGCTGCGTGAACTTCCGCCGACCATGAGAAATTTTCTGCTTTCCCTGCTTCTGATCATTCCTGCTGCTGCCCAAGAGCTCCCGCGGCGGCAGGATGACTCTGTGCCGGCACAGGTCGAGCAGATGTTTGATCGCGGCTTACGCTATCTCGCCAGCAAGCAGACTGCTGAAGGCTGCTGGGATGACTCTCAGGGCAATGAGCCCGGCGTTGTAGGTCTTGCCACCATTGCCTTTCTCGCACACGGCGAGGATCCGAACCACGGCCCCTACGCGAAGAACATCAACCTCGGCATCAATTACATCATCGCCCAGCAAAACTCGACCAACGGCTACATCGGTACCAGCATGTATAGCCATGGTTTTGCGACGCTTGCACTCGCCGAGGCCTATGGCATGCTCGATAATCCCAAAGTAGCTCCTGCGCTGAAAAAAGCCGTCGACCTGATCCTTTCTTCCCAAAAACGCAGCCGATTTAAGGCTTGGCGCTACACTCCAGATGCCAACGATGCTGACACCACCGTTTCGGGTTGCCAAATCGTCGCGCTCTACGCCGCGCGGAATGCCGGAATCCCCGTTCCCGATGAAGCTTTCAAAAATGCCCTCGCCTACATGGAGCGCTGCCGTAGCTCCGATGGCAGTTATGGCTACACCTCTGCGGGCGGTGGTCGTCCCACACTCACAGCCATTGGTCTTCTTTGCCAATGTCTCGCCAAAAAACGCGACGGCAAGGGATTCGCTGCAAGCCTTTCCTACCTGAAGGATCATATCAATTACCGCGAGCCGACCTACCCATTTTACTTCGAGTATTACATGTCTCAGGCTCTCTTTCACGCTGATGAAAAAGCTTGGCAAGAGTGGAACGTTAAAAACATTAAGCTCATGGCTACAACTCAATCCCCTGACGGCTCGTGGCCTGGTCGCATGGGATACTCCTTCAATACCGCGGGCGCTCTGCTCTCGCTCGCTCTCAACTATCGCTTCTTGCCGATTTACGAAAAATAATCCAATCGCTCCTCTCATGCGCACTTTCTTCATCCGTTGCGGCCTCATTGCCACCAGCAGCCTCGCCTCGATCGCCTCGGCGCAATCCACTGACCTGCTTCGCTTCTCAAACGGCGATCAACTTCATGGCTCATTCCTCGGCATCTCCGAAAATCATGCCATCACATGGAAACGCGATGATCTCGGTGAGGCGATGACTCTCAAGACAGAGAACATCCGCCACATCATTTTGCAAAACCATGCGCCCCAGCAGGCGCCCTCTGATTTTGCCTACATTTCCCTCAACAACGGTGATCAAATTCCGGGAAATGTCGTAGCCCTCGATGATAAAAACGTGCAGATCGAGAGTCAGACTGTGGGCAATATCAGCCTCCCCACTTCTGCGGTCGCAGCCATTTGCCCCAATCCCTTCGGCGGGAAATTGCTCTATGTCGGCCCATTTTCGCCCGATCAATGGGAAGTCACCAATTACAAAGGCAGCAGCAATCGCAGCAATCAAGCGGGGGTAGAAGTACGCGTGCTTGGCGGCGGAGGCAACCTTGCTCCCGCTCAATTGCAACAACTGCTTCAAGGCGCCAAAGTGCAAGTACAAGGAGCTGACGCAGCAGCTCCCCCAAAAGACGAAAAGAAAGATGACAAAAAAAAGGATGAGGAGAAACCCGACCCCTCCTGGAAGCATCTCGGCAGCTCATGGTATCACCTCAAAGGGCTAGATCCCCTGATTCGTAAGGAATGCATGGCCGAGCGCACCCTCCTTCGCTTCCGCCTTGCATGGCGCGATCGACTCAGCGCCAACATCGCCTTCCACGCAGACTTCGCCAAGCCACCCGCAGCGGATGAAAAAGACGAAAAGAAAAAAAATGCGGCCAAGCCTCAAAATGCTGGCATCCAAATTTTTAATAATAGCTCACAAACTCAAGCTGCGAGCTTTGGCAACGCACTCGTGCTCAACCTTTACCAAACCTATTTCTCTCTCTCACGCTGTGGTTATGATGCAGAGGGGAATGCCTTTAGCCAACCTCTCACCCGCGGTCTGTCCAATGTTCAGTTGCCTGATACAGGAGAGGCCTCCATCGAGATTCGTAGCGATCGCAGCAAAGGGCTGATTATGCTTTTCATCGATGGCAAATACGCTGCGCAATGGGAGCAAGTTGAGCTGCTCGATGATGCCGATGATGAGGCGGAAGATCCAGCCTCGCCGCAACAGGCCCCGCTCGGTAATGGATTTGCCATTCAATGCCAAAATAGTAACTCCCCGATGCGTCTCAGCGATGTCGTCATCGCCGAGTGGAACGGCATTCAGGACTCTGCCTACAGCATGACCCACGAGGAGCGCGATATCGTTTTGTTAGCCAATGGCACAGATCGCTATTCTGGAAAAATTTCCCGCATCGAGAACGGCATTGCTTATCTCAAATCCACTCTCAGCGATCTCGAAATCCCCCTCACCGACATTGCGGAGATCAGTTTTGCCAAGAAATCCAGTGAATCTCCCGAAGAACCTGTCGCGGGCACCGTCACCGCACGCTTTTATCCTGTGGGCAAAATTTCGGGCATCCCGATGAAGTCCACCGACAAGTTACTCGAGATCAACCATGCCTCCGCGAAAAATCTTTCGATCCGCCTCGAGCGCGCCATCGCCTTGGAATTCAACGATGACAGCCCGTTTCTCGAAGTCATGGATGAGCAAGCCGACAATGCCGAAATGCCGAAACAATGAACAACTCCCTTCACTCCTTCCGCATGTTCACTCGGCTTACCTTTCTGCGAACCATTCTCCCGGCTGCATTCTGCTCACTGAGCGCAGCTGATCAAGTGACATTCAAGGATCAAACGAAGCTCACTGGCGAGATCTCTGCTCTGCGAGAAAATCAAACGCTCACCCTGCGTTCAGCGCTCTCGCCCGATCCGCTCGAACTTCAAGCCGAAAGCATCGAGTCGATCACCTTTGATTCCGTTTCCCGTGCTCCCGTTGCCGCAAAAAACCTTCTTTATCTCAAAGCCGGTGACGTCATGCCCATCACCTCACCCATCCTAGAGAATGGTGAATTGCGCTTTGATACCACCTGGAGCGGTTCACTTAAAGTCGCGCGTGAGAACATTGATTCCCTGCATTTCGACACGACAGAAAACGAGGTCATCTACAGCGGCCCTAACAACCAAGAATGGACACTGTCCAACGGATGGCGTTTTGATGCTGATGATAATAGTCTGGTCTCACAATCCTGGGGCAGTGTGCATCGCGAATTCGCCGCGCTGCCTGATCGCTACATCCTTAGCTTCACCGTCTCATGGACAGGCAATGCTGGCATCCAGTGTCGCATCGGTGGTTCCTCAGCCGATACCAATTCTCGGCAAAATGCCTACCTTTTCCAACTCGGCAGCAATGGCATCGAGCTCAAGCGCATGACAGCTGCGGGAAGATACCAGACCCTCGCAAGCGAAAGCCAACTCACTCCTGATAAATTCGAGGACAACGAGCTGAAGGTTGAGATTTTTGTGGATCGCACCAATCGACTGCTGCAACTGGTCCTCAACGGTAAAAAGTACCGCAACAACATCACGGATCCACTCGAAACGGGTGAGCTACCTCAGGGGAAATTTGTCCATTTTACTTGCACCACGGGCAATGAGGATGTCCAGATGATCCAAGACATCACCTTGAGTTCATGGGGGGCAGTCACTGCGGAAGCTCGACTCGAAAAGCGCACGAATACTAAGACCGATTTACTGTTTGATATCGAGTCGAACCGATCATCTGGGGTCATTGCCAGCATTGGCGCAGGCGCTAATCCCAATTTGCTATTTGAAAATCCCCACGACCCGAATCCTCGTCCCATTCCTCTCTCCAAGATCGCCGTAGTCTATTTCTCTGGCAAATCCGCCGAGGAAAAATCCACCAAATACAAAATCAAATTTCGTGGCTCTGGCCTACTCCAGGTCGATCAATTCACCATCGAAAATGGCACCATCAACGTGCAACATCCTCTGCTCGGCCCGATCAAGCTCTCCACTAGCATCATTGACCGCATCGACCGCAATCCGTGAATCCTGCTTACGTCACACTCCGCGCTATGAAATCCTTTTTCCTCTTCACCATGGCTATCAGCACCTTGCTCAGCAAGGGCGAAGAATCTGCCATGCTTAACTTCGTAAACGGCGATCGGCTCAATGGCTCACTCGTCAAGATGGGCGGCGATCACATCTTTTGGAAATCCCCATTGTTGCAGAATGAATCGAAGTTTTTCCTCCAACAAGTTCAAGACATCTCGTTGCCTTTTTTTGATGCACCACAGCAAAATGTCGATCACGTGGCCCACATCCGATTCAATCCCGATCTACGCCAGCAAAACGAAAATTTGCCGGGCGATATCATTCAGGGGCAATTGGTCGCCGTCAACGCGGACAACATCATTCTCAATACCTGGTTCGCAGGCCAGCTGACCATCAATCGGAATATGGTCAAAGACCTCGAAATTTTCGATGTCGCCACGCCGATCTACAGTGGTCCATCAAAACAAGACGATTGGAAAATCATCCCCGAAAGCTCATGGGAATGGGAGCGCAATCGCTACATCCGCCGCAGTGAGGGGATGATCTCAAAAACATTTGCAACGATCCCCGAGCGCTACTGCCTTAGCTTCGTTTGCGAATGGAAAAATGATCTCAATATCAAGCTGCAGTTCGCCGCATCAGATGTCGAAGAAGATACGCAAAACGGCTACACCATGAATTTCAATTCAGGCACCACCTATCTGCAAAAACGCAGTCGTGATCAACAAGGCAGTGGCCTCATTGGTGATTACACTCGCTACCCCGCCTTGCGCAGTAAGGAAAAATCGGTCTTTCGCCTCTTCGTCGATACCTCCTCAGGCTTGATCGCGTTTTTCTCCGATGCAGATTTGGTCCAGCAATGGAACGATACCAACAAGCCCTATCTCTCCGGCAAGAGCATGCAAATCAGTCAGCCTAATGGCAACACGACTCCGCTCACCATCTCGCGCATCGTCCTCAGCGAGTGGGATGGAATTCTTCCCGAGCAGGAGAATAGTCTCCATCTCAACGCGATCAATAACCCTGATCCCGAAAAAGATGAGCAGCGCATTCACCT
>JBIIAI010000193.1:0-5363 GCA_044239965.1 Akkermansiaceae bacterium | reverse complement strand
GGTTCATCGGCGAAGAGGATATCGGGCTCATTGACGATGGCGCGGGCGATGGCAACGCGTTGTTGTTCGCCGCCGGATAGTTCAGCCGGCAAGTGATCGGCGCGTTCAGCAAGCCCCACGCGGGTGAGCGCCTGCATGGCTTGTTCTTTGTGGTTTTTGCCACTGATTGCGCCGGGAACCATGACGTTTTCTAGCGCAGTGAGCTCGGGCAGAAGATGGTAGTTTTGAAAAATGTAGCCAATGCGTTGGTTGCGAAAGCGCGATTGTGCCGCCCGCGAGAGCCCGTAAAGGTCGGTGCCATCGATGATGACTTTGCCCTCTTGCGGTGTTTCCAAACCCGCCAGTGTGTAAAGCAGTGTCGTCTTACCTGCGCCACTGGGACCGCAAAGAAATACTTTTTCGCCGGCTGCGATTTCCAGATTGATCTCACGGAGCACAGTGAGAGATTTTTTTCCTAACTGGTAAGTGCGGGTGAGTTGCGTCGTTTGGATCAAGGGCGGCATCGGCGGAAAAAGTAGCGGGGATTAGCCCATGGGTAAATGCAAATCATTCCTCTTCCTCGATGATGACTGCGCGGGGAGCATCGGAAGGGGTGCTGTCAATGATGGCTTCTTCGGGTTCCTCCTCGGGCACAGGTTGCGCGGCCAGAGGTGCCGCAGTCTCGGCATCATCGGTGTCGAGCATGGCGGTGTCATTTTTCGCGTTGGCGGGAGTATCTGTGGTTTCTTGTGGTTGGTCGGCCTGCGGCTGGGGCTCCGCCGCAACAGTGGGGCTACCTTGTTCTTGCTCTTTCTGACGTTTTTCGAATTCTTCGAAATAGTGGTAGCCGGTAAAAAGCACGGCAGCGGTGAGGATCAAGGCGAGTAGTGAAGGGATTAGCTTGCTTGAACCTGATGGCTTGGCTCGTTGGGTGGCCTCGCGCACGTCTACTTCATCGATCACCGAAAAGCTGTGATAGTCGTGTGCGAATTCGGCAGGCTCGAAGGCATCGAGCCAAGCGCTGGCATCGATCTCCAAATACTGGCTGTATTGGGACAAGTAGCTGCGCGCGTAGGTAGAGCTGGAGAACAGCGAGTAGTCATCATTTTCCAAGGCGTGGATGATTTTCAGGGGAATCCGTGTTTTGTGCGTGATGTCCTCCGGAGAGAGTTGTCGAGATTCGCGCGCGCTGCGCAGAGTATGACCGATTTGGAGGAAATCATCCATGAAAGTGGTAAGGGGTGAGCGGGATGAAGTGTAATGGCGGCGCAGAGTTTTGCAAGAATTCCGCGAGAAAGTTTTGACGAGAGAGGGGGGAGCTGTGGTAAGGTTCGCGCAGATGGCTGGAAAGGAAAAAGATTCGGGTAAAAACGTCCTGTTTGTTTGCACAGGGAATACCTGTCGCAGTCCGATGGCCGAGGGCCTGTTTCGCAAGGCTCTCGGTAAGCGCCCTGGCTGGACTGTGCGCTCCGCGGGAGTTGCTGCGAGTGTGGGTAGCAAGGAAAGCCGCGATACCGCAAAAGTTTTGGAAAAACGTGGCGCGAGCCTTACGAGTTTTCGCAGCCAGCAGGTGTCTCGCGCGCTCATCGAGCAAGCCGATGCCGTTTTTGCCATGACCTGCAGTCATCTTGCCGTGCTGGAAGATGAGTTTCCCGATTTTATCGATAAGTTCTACCTCGCTGGAGATTTTGCCGAAGATGGGGGAGATGTGCCTGATCCCATCGGCATGGGCGCAAAGGCCTATGAGGAAGTCGCGTTGGTTCTGGAGGAAGCTTTTCCGGGCATCATCCGTTTTCTGGAAGCCGGCGAGTGATTTTGGCGGTGTCGCCGAAAAAAATTATACGTCAGTACGTAATTCGTAGTTGAAAATCCGCAGACCCCAGTGCATTGCTGTGGCGCCCACAGTGGCATCAATCTGATGAGCGAAAATAAAGTGCGCATAGCAGTCGGGGCCGATCACGGCGGTGTAGAAATCAAGGATGCGGTTGTTGCCGCCTTGTTAGCCCATGGCTACGAGGTCCGCGACTACGGCACGCAGGGCAAGGACTCAGTCAGCTATGCCGACTACGCCAACCTCGTCGGCAACAGTGTGGCCGATGGCACCTACGATTTCGGCATTCTCTGCTGCACCTCAGGCGTGGGAATGTCCATCGCTGCCAATCGTCACCACGGCGTTCGCGCCGCTAATGTCAGCAGCGTCGAAGACGCCGTGACGACCCGTGAGCACAACAATGCCAACGTGCTTTGCCTCGGTTCCAAGTCCGTTGATGCCGCCACCGCCGTTGCCATGACCGAGGCCTTTTTGAAAGCTGCTTTTAGCGAAGGTCGCCACACTTGCCGCGTCGCCGCTAGCTCGGGCAGTCGCATCGAGGTCACCGATCCCGCCGTTTACACAGCCATGAGTGCCGAGGCAAAACGCCAACGCAATAACATCGAGCTCATCGCTTCCGAAAATTTCGCCTCTCCTGCTGTCATGGAAGCGCAAGGCTCCTTGCTCACCAACAAATACGCCGAAGGTTACCCCGGTCGCCGTTGGTATGGTGGCTGCGAAAATGTCGACGTTATCGAGCAATTGGCCATCGATCGCCTCAAGGATCTTTTCGGTGCCGAGCACGCTAACGTGCAAGCTCACTCCGGTTCGCAAGCCAACACCGCGGTGTATTTCTCCGTGCTCAAGCCGGGCGATCGCATTCTCACCATGGACCTCGCCCACGGCGGTCACTTGACCCACGGCCACAAGGCGAATTTCTCTGGAAAATTCTACGATGTGGTGCACTACGGCGTAAGCCCCGAAAATGAGTGCATCGACTATGATCTGCTCGAAAAAATGGCACGCGAGTCCAAGCCCGCGCTGATTACTTGCGGCGCCAGTGCTTATTCACGCACCATCGATTTCGAACGCATGAGCAAAATCGCCCGCGAAGTCGGCGCCTATTTGTTTGTTGATATGGCACACATCGCTGGACTTGTCGCCGGTGGCGCTCATCCGAATCCCGTGCCCTTTGCTGACTTCGTCACCTCCACCACTCACAAATCTCTTCGCGGCCCACGTGGCGGCGTGATCATGTGCAAAGAAGAATTTGCCAAAAAAATCGACGCCCAAGTGTTCCCCGGCATCCAAGGTGGACCACTCATGCACGTCATCGCGGCCAAAGCCATCTGCTTCGGCGAGGCACTCAAGCCTGAGTTCAAAGCCTACCAAGCACAAATCGTCAAAAACGCTCAGTCCATGGCAAGCCGCCTCACCGAGCACGGCTTCCGCATCGTCTCTGGCGGCACCGACAACCACGTCATGCTCGTCGACTTGCGCAGCAAAAATCTCAATGGCACCCTGGCATCGCACGCGCTCGATGAAGCCGGCATCACCGTCAACAAGAACTCGATTCCGTTCGATACCGGCACGCCGATGAAACCCAGCGGGATCCGCATTGGTACGCCCGCTGTCACCACTCGCGGCATGAAAGAAGCTGACATCGTGCAAGTGGCCGATTTCATCAACGAAGCGCTGCAAACACCCGAAGACAACGCCAAGCTGCACGCCCTGCGCGACCGCGTCTTCAACTTCAACCGCGCCTTCCCACTGCCTTGGTAAGGTAGCGACGCATTCTAAGCGTCAGGCCCTGACAATATGGATCGCAGACTCAGGTTTGCGGTCCATTTGTTTTATTCCAATATTCGCTCATTCGCCCAATCCTTTCGCATAGGCACCGGTATCTTCGAAGACGATGACCATTGGTCGGCAACAAATTTCGCAGTCGTAGTCCCACTCTGCGGGCAGTTCTTCCCAACTCGGTCCCACGACCGAAAAATACTCGCCACAGGTCGGACATTGCACACTCGATTCATCCATGGTGGCATGATAGCATTTGCTGAAAAAAACGCAAAAAAATCGAGTCGTGTGAGATTCTTTCCCCCCGTGAGCCTCAAAAAGGTAATATTCGCGTTTTCAAATCATGATTTTTGCCACGTCATTGACATCTGAAAAATCGAGCCTATGGTAAAAGTGTTAGACGCTTGATATCGCGTTGCCATTAAACCCTCCCACGATCATGAAAACTGCCTACCTATGTTTCACCGCTGCAATCGCGGCCTCACTGTTTAGTTCTTGCATCCCTCTTGCCGCTGGCGCTGCTGCGGGATACGTCGCGCATAAGGAAGGTTATCGCGTGCAGAGTCCTGTGAAGAAGAAAGACTCTCCTCCACCAGAAACATATTACGATCAAAATCAATAGTTACAGGACGTGCCTGATTTTTACGCGCAATGCGGCAGGATGCGTTGCAATGCTTGATCCATTTGCCTAGGGTTGTCTTCCTCCATGTGAGTTCTTTTGCTGATTTTTTATGTGGTAATTTTTTTTTCGCGTGGCAGGCTACCAACCACTTTCTCAACCCAAAAAAATCCAAAATGACTGATCATGCTGCATCCATTGATGAACCATTGCCCAAAAATCCACCAGACCGCCGACTGATCTTGTTCTCAGGTGTTGTCCTGATGGCGAGTCTAGGCTCGGTGTATGCATGGAGTTATTTCACCAAGCCCTTGCAGGCAGCTTATCATTGGGCGAACTGGCAGACATCGTTGATCTTCAGTCTCGCCGTGGCGGGGCTTGGCTTCTCCGCGCTTTATACGGGGCCCTTGGTGGCAAAGCTTGGTGGGCGCAGGCTGATGAAACGCTCGGCGTGGTTTTTTGTTTCTGGATATCTGGTCGCTGCTCTTGGGCTTTACCTCGGGTCGGGAGTGATGGGCAATATCACCACACCATGGGTTAGTTGGTTGAGTTTTATCGTTCTGGCGCTGGGCTACGGTGTGATTGGCGGCATCGGGCTCGGGACAGGCTATCTCACGGCTGTATCGACTATTACCGGGTGGTTTCCTGATAAAAAGGGATTCGCTACGGGTATGATCGTGATGGGGTTTGGCATCGGGGCCTTGTTTATGAGCAAGGTGTTCGCTCCGATCGCAATGGGTCTTGCTAAAAATAATGTGGCCGCTGCGTTTCTCATCATTGCTGTTGTCTATGGAGTTATCATGACGATCGCGTGTCATTTTATTTACAGCCCTCATGCTGCTATTGCGAAGAAACACCAGCAGACCATTGCCGATACTTACCAGCATTTGCCTAATGTGCGCATACGCTTGTGGTTGATTTGTTTCAGCTACAGTTTGGCTGGTTTGGGCATTATCAGCCAGTTGTCACGGATGATGCAGGATGTCTCAAAAACTGCTGAGCCAGGGCTGAGTCCGGAAGTCCTCGCTGCTGCAGGCGCCACCTTGATCGCCATCGCATCCTTGGGGAATAGCATCGGGCGTTTGATCTGGGCTTGGCTCTCGGATCATTTTGGCAGGGTCAATATTTTCATCGCCTTGCTTGGTACGGCCAGCA
>JBIIAI010000069.1:0-15248 GCA_044239965.1 Akkermansiaceae bacterium | reverse complement strand
CTTTTGCGGCTGACTTTTTGCTTGGGAGCTTTCATCAAGAATGATCTTGTTAACGGACATACCCTAGCCCTTTCCGCATGGCTGGTCAAGTGCAGAACGTAAGTGCGGAGTGAGCAGCTTGTCCGCCATAGTAAAACGAAGGAGGAAGCCTTGGCGTAGGAGGATGAGCAAGGGAGAGAAGAGGTTATTGGTTATTCGTTATTAGTGATTCGTAAAGAAGTTCAAACGCACCAACGGTGCAACACCATATCAGCCCAGTCCATCGGGCTGGGTATCCGATCATGCCCCAAGGAAAAACCTTCGCGCCCCATGCATGGGGCTAGCGAAAAAAGCTCCCGAAGCAACAGAGAGGAGAAGTGAATGGTTATTGGTGAATCGTGAAGAAATTCAACCGCACCAACGGTGCAATCAACACTCCCATCGCGTGAGGCAAAGCCTTTTACGCGATCAGCCTTCTTGCCGCGCCGACACGTCCGCCGGCTTGTCCGCCATAGTAAAACGAAGGAGGAAGTAAAACGAAGGCGGAAGCCTCGGCGTAGGCGGGTCAGTTTTTCAGTTTTTCAGTTTTTCAGCGTTTCAGCTTTTACCAGTCCAGCCCTCACCTCAGTGCCACAATCCGCTCGGCAAGTTTTTCCCAATCGACGGAGGGCGTTTGATAACACCAACTAAAGCGCACCGCTTCATTGGCTTCGTCATCGGAAAATCCCATAGCCTTGATCACATGACTCGGTGTATAACTGCTAGAAGTGCAGGCCGATCCATTCGAAAAGGCTGCCAAGTCTTTCAATGCCACAATCAAGGCCTCTGAATCGATCCCGGGAAAGACTGAACACCATTTTCGTGGCGTCACGCAAATGGTCATTGCGAATCAGTGATCAGAGTCACGAAATGAATCCTGCCCAAGGTGAATTTGCTAACGAAAAAACAATGCCAAAAACTCTTTGTCCTTTCCGTATCGGCGAAAAATCAGTTGAGTCTTTCTGCGCCTCTTGAAAAAGTAATCAAGCAACATGAACCCCACCAACACTGGCTCGGAAAACTCGCGAACCTGAACGCCTCAAAGTCCGCAGGCCGTGGCATCGCACCGCACAAGCCGCTGATGATTTTCACGGTCATGGATCTCATCGAATCCGGCGATGTGACCGATGGCTGGGTGAAATACGACGTCCGCCTCGTCTCGCGCTTTCGTGATTATTGGGAACTGGTGCGCGAGCGCCAAAAGAACAAACCCGAGATCCCCATTCCCTTCCACGCCCTCGGTGGTGACCGTGACAAAGTCTGGGAACGCTTTACCGCCGATGGCCAAGTCTCCCACGCCCAAGAAACCACGCGACTCTGTTCGCTCGATCCGCAACTTTTCGCCTGCCTGCAAGATGCGGATTTTCGGCATCAAGCGCGCAAGTCCATGATCGTCCGTTATTTTACTCCTAGCGAACAAGTGATGCTCAGTGCGCGCCTAGGAATCCCCGAGCCTGATACCGCAGAAATTGTCCAACTCCAACAAGACGCCGAAGAATTCCAAGCCAAGCAACGCAAAGGCCGCGATGCCCGCTTCAAATCTGATGTGGTCAGCGGCTACTACCACACCTGTGCTTTCACAGGCTATCGATTAGAAACCGAGGATCGCTCCATCGTGCAAGCCTGCCACATCCACGAACATGCCAAAAGCGGCAACGACGACCTCAACAACGGCCTAGCCCTCACACCCGATGCTCACTGGATGTTCGACCAAGGCCTTTGGACCGCCGTGCCAAAAGGCGATCTATTTCTCATCCAAGTAGCTCTAGGCCGCTACCAAGAAAGTTCCCCGTACGGCAGGAGTCTCGTTCAATGCAATGGCATCCCACTTCACTTCCACCCATCTGCCAGACTTCGTCCCGATCCGAAACATTTTGAGTGGCATCGTGAAAAGCATCAAATTGCACAAACAGTAATGTAAATTTTTGTATTAAATTTGATTACTTCCCAAATTCTTTTGCAGATAAGCTAACTCCTTTTGCAAATGATTAGGATCCTTTGCTACGTGGAAGGCCCAGGTGCCCATTTTACCCCAATTGTTCACCGCACGGCACCATCGTTTGGCAGCCTCAAACTTGGCCTGCTCTTTGGCATCGATTTGGCCTTTGACTTCCAAAATCAAATTCACACCGTTGTTGATCTTTACGATAAAGTCCGGGAAGAAGCCGTGGCTCACACCCATGAATTCGTAGGGAATGGAGAACTCCAAATGGTCGTTGCGAACATAGTGGGAAACCGCATCTGAACTTTCGAGTTGGTGGGCGACGGATTGCTCCCATTGCTGTGTGTCCAACACTACCTGATCCACGTGGCTTTTCTGGGTCGGATAACACTGGCGTACGGTGGTGAAGTTCACATCGGTGCTGCTGCCCCATGGAGTAAAGCGATTGATCACGGGAAGTAGTCGTTCGGCGCCGGATGCATCTCGTGGGCGGATTGCAGCGGAGAGCATGTCCACCAACGGTTTCATGTAAATCTCTAGTGCAAGCTCCTGTTTGGGCTGTCCGCTCCAATCAATTCTGGAGTCACAGTAGTTCTCAACGATGGTGAGAATTTTAGGGAACAGTCGTTGACGAGAATAGTGCTTCAGGCTGCCGTTCTGTTGGTCGGTGAGACGCATCAGGATTTGGCGTGCGGCTTCAAACTGGATCGTTTGTAGATGATGTTCATCATAAAATTCTTGGCGATCATGCTCCTCCCTCTGGAAATCCATCGAGCCCACATGTCCTTCACGGATGCCCACTTGTGGCATGACAAACACGGTTGTCGGCGTCTGAATTGGCTGGATTTTCAGGCCTTCTACTGTTGCGACATCGCATACGACTTCCATCTCTTCTAGATCGACCACATAACCCTCTACCACGGGGAAACGCATTTCCCAACCTGCACGGTCAGGAATGGCTTTCACATGGTTTTTCGGGCGGTCGTCGGGCTCTGGTGCGTTGCTAGCGCGGCCCTTGAATGGAATGACCGAGAAGGGAATGCCATAGACGTCCACATACTCCGGTGGCAGCATTTCCCGGCCTTGTTCATCTACGTAGAAGTCGTAGCTTATGCGGCGTAGACCGCGTCCTACCACCTGTTCACAGAGAAGTTGGGAGCCGAAGGCTCGAAGACCGAGGATCTGCGTGACGTTGTTCGCATCCCAGCCTTCTGTAAGCATTTGCACGGATACCACGCTGCGGATGTTTTCACCCTCTGTGCCTTTGGTGCCTACGCTGGCGATTAGTTCCCGAAGACGTTCCGCCTCCTTCTTTTTGTTGCCGCTTTGTCCACTTTCTGCCTCAGCGAGCAGTTTGCTATCAATACGCAGGGTAACAGTGTAGTCTTCGCTATTTGCTAACGCCTCAAACGGAACGCCGCCGGGATTGAAGCGTTTGATGCGCGTGATCTTTGTTTTGCTGCCTGACTTTTCTGTGATTTCCTCTTCCGTCTCACCGGAGATTTTCTCGAAAAAATACTGGGCGATGTCCGTGTTATCGCAGACGACGATAATGACTGGCGGGATGAATTGCTGCCCCAGCTTTGCCGTTTTATGATAATCGAATCGCTCTTGCCACTGTGAGGCTAATGTATTGAAAGCTGCCTGTGCATAAAGCCATACATCCTCCGGCATCGGTTTGCCATTGACGAGCCGTTTGCCATCTCGGCGGCATTGCTCCTTAATGTCGTCCCAAAGGCGGAAGAACTTCGGATCGGGCCGGCCCGTTGTGTCACTCACAGGCAGACGAGGAATTTTGGTGATGCCGCTCTCAATGGCATCCACTAATCCGAAATCGGAAACCAGCCAAGGGAAGGGCGAACCGGGAATGTGACCGGTACCCTGGAGGTAAAAAGGCGTGGCCGAGAGATCGACGACGCACTGGATGCCGATTGCTTGGTGAAATTTATCAAGCCCTCCCACCCACACGGTGGCTTCCAAGGCATCGTCATCCGTGGCTTCTCCCACATCCGCATCAACCTTTTTTTTGCGTTCGGATTTTTCCAGAGGTTTAGGACGATAGGCGTGGTGCGCCTCGTCATTGAGAACCATGATCTTCCCTCTGCCGTAGAGGTCTCCCAATACGCGGCGGGCGAACGCATCCGGGCGCTCCTCGCCTTTGTCGACCACGGCGTAATTGCTACCACCTTCCGCATGCGGCGATTCCGGCGCGAAGGCGTGCCAGTTCGTCACCAAGACACGACCATAGTTGAGAAGCGGTCGCAAGGTGCTGGGTGCCATATCAAACTTATCGTAATAGCTCCCAGCCGGATGATCAGGGCGCAGCACTTGAAGGCGCTCTTTCACCGTGAGGTTGGGGCAGCAAATGAGCACCGCACTGGGGAAACGATCATCTCCGGGCACTCGGGCGCGGTTGCAAAAGGCCCAGGTGATGATCATGGCCATCACGACCGTTTTTCCGGAGCCTGTTGCCATCTTGCAGCCCATACGTGGCAGCGGTGCCCACTCAGGATTCGAAGATTGATCGGCAAGGGTTGGGAAGTAGTCCACCGTACCCATTCCCTCCGCTAATGAGGGCCTCTGTCCCTTAAGCATCTTTTCGAAGTCTGCCTTGGCGACTTTCTGATTCCAACGGGTATTGCGTCCAGATGCCAGAATCTCGTTTAGATAAATGATTGTCTCCACGGCCTCGATCTGACAGAAGAACAAGCGCCGCTTGCGATCCTTCGCCTGCCAATGTCGCAGCAGTTGCTTGGTGACCTGGGTCGCGTTCTCGTAATTCGAGGCGCGCCATTTTTCCACATCATACCGCAAGGCATTCACCAGTGGCAAGTCGTCCGAGCCATGGTCCGTATCGAAGCCTTCCGCCTCAAAGATTTGCTGGAGTGAGCCAGTCTTCTGGGTGGTCCAGAAATAAGAGGCACGACGCCTACCGGGCGTTTTCACGGCCTTACCTTCTTTGCTGTAGCTCCAGTGCTGCGTGGGCTCGTAATACGGTGAATTGATGATAGGCTCCTCCACGGGAGCTTGGATCGGGAGTTCAGGTTGAAGAGGGTCTGGCATAAAAAGTCTATGGGAAAATTAGGGAGCAGAGATCACCTTGAAGGGTGAGTTGTAGTGACTGTAGAGAAATGGTTTGCCACCTTCTTTGTTCGTAAGTTTGCACTGCAATAGAAAACGTGTGCCTACGGGATAGCTTTTTCTGAGAGATCGAGAGCACTCTACCACTGTGTCAGGCGGATATTTTTCGCCTTGCACAGGGCGCACACGAATCGTGCTGTTGTAGGGACCTGGTGGCGCGATGAAGGTCTCGACCTCGATCCATTCGTATGTTCCAAATTGCATGACTATGATAGGTTCTTCTTTTCGATTTGTTCCAGCTTCATGATCGCGTCTGCCAAATGCTTGTCTACCTCGCTGGGTTGTTGATCGAGAAGCTTGCGATACTCCTGATACTCGAGCTCTGCTTTTTCACGCGCTTGCTCGGCAGTGATTTTGCCAGCGTGCGTGAGCACCTCATAGTCACTCAGGCGGAGGAAGTCATCCAGCTTGGCGATCCAGTCCACCATGCGCATCGGCTCGCGGCGCTTGGCTCGCAGTTCAGCGAATTCGAGGTAGGCGGTGACAATGCGATTGAGCGTATCCAGCTCTTCTTCGTTGAGATAGTTCTTGCCGATGGCGACTTCCGATTTGCGCGGGGATTTCCCCTGAAAGGACATGATTCCCATGTTCGGCTTGCTGGCATCTACCCGATGGAAGACAACCTCCGCCGCTGTCTGGCCGTGAGCAGCCCAGTGCATCTTATTCTGAATGGTGGCGAAAAATTGCTGCGATGCATCCGCTTTCGGGTCATAGTCGATGCTGGTGGCGTAGATGTCACAGACCTTGCGCCAGAAGACTTTCTCCGAGGAACGGATGTCGCGGATCCGTTCCAGAACCCGCTCGAAATAGACGGACTGATCGGGATTCTTCATCCGCTCATCGTCCATGAGGATTCCCTGGGTGAGGAATTCCCGGAGTTGGGCGGCGGCCCATTGGCGGAACTGGGTGCCGCGAGGAGAGCGGACGCGGAATCCCACTGCCAGAATGGCATCAAGGTTGTAGTGTTTCACACCACGCCGCACGGTTCGCTTCCCTTCCTGACGAACTTGTAAGTATTCCTTACAAGTTGCCGCTTCGCTGATTTCTCCCTCTTCGTAGAGGGCTTTAAGGTGAAGTGTGATGTTCTGCGGAGTCGTAGCGAAGAGCTCCGCCATCAGTGCTTGACTGAGCCAAAGCGTCTCAGCCTCGAAACGGCACTCGACACGACTGAGGCCATCTTCTGTCTGATAGAGAAGAAATTGCCCGGATGATTCTGGTGAATGATCAGCCACGATACCATCCTCCTTTCACTTTGGACTCGATCGAATGCTCCAGGCCACGCTCATGCAGCCATTCTGGCGTTTCTTCCCAGTGTTGGCGCTTTTCAGCATCCGAGGAAACCGCCCAGCCAGCCAAGATCAGAGGTTTGGGAAACGTGTTGCCGTCTGCCAATGCAGGGATGGCAGAAGAGTGAAGTTTTGCCCATTCCGATGGGTTAGGGCAGATGATTGAATTTCTTGGTTCTTCCATGGTGGCAATCGGTATTTCTTATTCACTACTGCATCTAGCACTCCAGATTGAGTTTCTGTTGTCCGCCTAACATTCGTCCATCAAGATCAATTTTATCCCTAAATACCTCCAAAGAGGATTCCGGACAAAGATTGAGAAGGTCTTGTAAATCCGCTGCGGCAGCGATCGTTACGCAGCGTCTTTCCGGCGAATAGTAAACGACGCATTTCTTTCTCCGCTCCATCAAATTGAGAATGTTATTCAGCGTTCCTTTGCTCACCCCGTCCCATAGCATAAAACCGATATCGGCATCGTCTGCCATGGCAATGTCCTTGGCCGTGTAATAGAAAAAGTCCTTCTTCTTGGATTTAGGTTCTATGCGCTTTGTCGTCCAGTTGCCAATATTGTTTCTAGGAGATATTCCCGAGTGATAAACGATAACATCACTGTAGTGACATTCGTGAAAGTAATCCTGAATCGCTTTGTCCGCTCCATTGGCATCACCTATGACGACTTCCATTGCCGCTGACATGATGCCGTCGAGGCGCTGACGAATGACGTCAGTAAGCCGACAGATTTTTCGGGACCCTCCCACAAAAGTCTTCTTCATAATTAGGTTCGGGTTTTGGTAACAGCCAGAGCGAAAACATATTTCGCCTGCCCCATGGTCAACAGTGCATTTGTTGCCGCTGAAAGCGTGCTTCCTGTTTGATAGATGTCGTCAATCAATAGGACGGACTTGCCTGCTGCTTCAGCGGGATCAACAGAGAAAACGCTACTCAGCAAACTGGCCCTGTCGCCAGTAGCGACTTGCTTCATTTCCGGCGTTGGCTTGATTTTCTTTAGCGCTTCCTTGGCATAAGGAATCTTTAAGGTTGATGACATGAATTGTGAAACAATGTCTGGAGCATTTACCTTACGCTCCAAATTGGATGGAGGGATCGCGGCAATGATATCCAGTTCGATGGCTTTCTCTCTCACAAATTTGCAAGCGATCTCAGCCAACTCACTGCCCACGAAGACATCTGACATGTATTTGAGTTTCAAGAGTAACTCTCCCACATAGGGTCTTTGCGTATCGAAGCCTCGATCGATGCCTCCTTTCCCCAGACGGGAACTGGAGGTGGTATGCAAGTCGAGGGCCCAGCCTTGATGCCATGGGCCAACCAGTGGGATGGGATGGATGTCTTTGTTCATAATCTTCCAGTGGTTTCGACTCTTCAAGACGACAAGTTATGCACTCTCATCACCTCGTTGCCACGAGGATCGATGACCTTGATCGCCACGCGCCTGTGCTCGCCGGGGTGGAAGGGCAGGCTTTTGGTGCCGGAGAAGGCTTCGAAGGCTTCGGGGTCGATGGTGCCGCTGAGGGCTTTGGCGAGTTTTTCCCATGCGGTTTTGTCGGGGAAGAAGGCTTGGCAGATGCAGAAGGTGCGACCGTCGTAGTCGGTATCGAGGAACCAGGCGGCGACTTTGCCTGCCTTGGTGGCCTCGATGCTGTTTTTCACGGGATCGTAAACGTCCACGCCGTCCATGTGGGCGATGTAGCCATCCTTGCCTTGCTCGATGCGAGTGCGGGGTTGGCCGAAGACGGTGAAGAGCTGCTGGCTGGCCTTGGCGGTCTCGGCGGCTTTGCCTCCGGCTTTGTTGCCTTTCAGGAGATCGCCTAGCAGCACGTCCGGGCGGATCTGGGCCATGATGGCGTTGAGCTTGTTGGCCGGGTTCTCGTTGGTCTCGTGAATGCGGTCTTGGGATGCGGCATCGAAGGCGAAGGCGGCGAAGATGATGTCATCGTAGCCGCGCTGGATGGCGGAGCTGACGGCGGTGTTCACCTGGAAACTGCCGACCGAGCCGTGTTCCGGGCCGATGACCACGGCGACCTTGCGGGTGACGCCATCGGCGGAAAGGGTCTCGCCATCAGCGTGGAGGAATTCGCTCTCGATGGGATCGAGGCGCTCAAACTTGAGGTGCTTGTTACCCGTGAAGGTGAGGCCGTCGGTGCGCAGCAGGGCGATCATGCGCTCGATGTGGCTGGCGGCGTTGGTGACGTCGCGCTCGGGGAGATCGAAGCTGTCTTCCAATTCCTCGGGGGCACCGGTGATGGGGGAATCCTTGGCTTCGTGGCCGATGCCTTTGAGCGAGTCTTCAAGCGGGCGGACCGACTCGACGGTAAAGGGGCCAGTGACGCGGACGCTGCCTTTGACGATCTCCGGTTGATCGACGAGTTCCTCCTGCTCGGCATTCGCCTCGATGCAGGCGTTCACCTCGTCCATCTTGGCCCGCCAGGCCTGGCGGTAGGCGGTGAGAGCGTCTTGGAGCGGCTGTGGCCAATCGGGATCGGTATCGAAGGGGACTTCCCATTCTTGCCAAGTGCCATTTCCGGGAATCGCTTCGCAGTAGGCTTCAGCTTGTTTGGCGGAGATGGCACTGAGGCCTTTGCCGCCTTTGAGGGGCTGGATGAGTTGGGGATCGGTGCCGGGAAGGAGCCAGCGGCGTTGGTCGGCATTGGTGACGGCTCGCCCGCCTTCTTCCTGATGCTTGGCGATGAGTTTTCTCACTAAGACCTGTCTCAAGTCTTCCCCGCTTCGCGCCTTCGCGCCTTCGCGTGAAACCTCTTCGTTCAGCTTCGCCAGCTTCTCCACGAGAATCGGTTCGTGCATGTCGAAAATCGGGTCGAGGCTCTTGTTGTTGGCAATCGTCTTCAGGGTAATGTGAGGAACGGTCTTATAGCGGAAACCAGTGCCAGGATTCTTCGGTTTGTCCGGATCGACACCTTCGCTTATATCCTTGGTCTTGTAGGTATCGAACTTAGCAGTAAGGAGTCGCTGACGGGCGATAGAAACAGCAACGCGTGAGCTGTCGATGGTGATCCAACGGCGGCCCCATTGTTCAGCAACACTTGCGGTTGTTCCGCTGCCGCAGGTTGGATCGAGTACGAGGTCACCTGGATCAGTAGTCATCAACATGCACCGCTCAACAACTAGTTCAGAAGTTTGAACAACATACTTTGGATCACGTGCGCCTGCTGTATCGTTCCATATGTGACTGAGTTTAGTCATTTCATCATCACTCAGTTTCATTTGGTAGCGGATGTGATTACCCTCCAAAATTAATCTCTCGCTTCTACCTAGCCTCTTTAACCCATCAATATTAGTAGGCCAACATTGTCCTTCTGGCGGTCGTTGATTTTTACCAAAAATAGGTAAATCGAACACCGCTGATGCAGAAAATGAAGGTGGCCACATGGATACAAGCCGGTAAGGATCTGATGGCTGTTTTTCTCCTTCTGGTAAAAGTTCAGAATTTAGTCTGGCTCCGTTCGCGAGCTGCACGTTTTTCCAATGAAAATCTCCTGTGACATCTATTTTTCGATATACTCTTCGAAATTTTTTAAGAGCACGCTCGCGATCTTTGGAAAACCAGATTATGTAATCCCCCATGTTTTCCAGAAATGCTCCCCCGAGAGGCATGGTTTTTTTTCTAAAATAAATAGTTGAGATTTCATTCTCTGCCCCAAACACCTCATCCATCACCGCCCTGACCCGGTGTAAATTTTCATCCGAGATCTGGACGAACACGCTGCCCGAATCCGTGAGCAACTCGCGGGCGACGATGAGACGTTGTTTGAGGTAATCGAGGTAGGAGTGGACGCCGAGGGTCCAGGTGTCGCGGTAGGCCTTGATCATTTCCGGCTCGCGGGTGAGGTCTTCATTGCTGTCCTTGACGTCGCGTTTGCCGACCTCGTTCTGCCAGTTGGAGGAGAACTTGATGCCGTAGGGGGGATCGATGTAGATCATCTGGACCTTGCCCGCGAGGCCTTCGCGGCGGGCGAGCGAGGACATGACCTGGAGGGAATCGCCGAGGATGAGGCGGTTGGCCCAATCGACATCGTGCTTGTAGAACTGGAGTGCTTCCTCGCGGGAGAGCCGGGGATCGGCGAAGAGGTCGTGCTCGATGTCCTGGCGCTGGGCGGCCTTGAGGATGGCATTGGCGGAGACGCGCTCGTGGATGTGGAGGGCGACGGGATCGACCTCGAACCAGCGTTTCTCGCGCTTGCCCGCCCACTCCAGCCACGGCTGGCGCGAACGAAGCAAGGCATCGGAAAGGAGCTGGGTTTCCTCGAGGGTGAGTGTGCAGGTTTTGGCTTTTTCCAGGATGTCTCGGACGTGCAGGTAGATCTCATCCGTCTGGCCAGTAGAATCGAAACGGAGGACGGGTGTGAGGTGAGGGTCGTAGCTCAGTCGATGCGGGTGGTTTTCCTGCACAGTAGACTGTGTTGCGAGGCCAGCAGGAGGGATATTTTTCCTGCTGGCATCCGCGTGGCGGTAGGAGGTGACTGGAGAAGAGGTCTGCTTCGGGCCCTTTGAGACGGGGGCAGCGGCTTTGCGGAAGGGCGCGGATACGGCGACTTCCTCCGGAGCGAACATTTCCAGCGGCTGTGCGGGACCAGTGCCCTGAGAAGATGATGGGGCACCGCCGGGAGCGAAGACCCGCATAACGGCCCCACCACGTCCCTTCCCGGTGAGCAAGACTCCCTGATCCAGCAAGGATTGACGTGCGGTTAGGTAGCGCGTCTCATCCCAACCGAGAGTCTGCATGAGCTTGATATTGCCGATCGCAGAGCCATCGGTGGGGACATGGGAGAGGAGAGTTGTTGCGTCTTCAGTCATGGGAAATCGTGGTGGATCAGGCTATGGTCTCGGCAGTATAAATGGCAGTGGGTGCATTCGCCTGCGCCCGCAAGATGGGCCAGTAGAATGGAGTGCCGCGCCATCCTTTCTCTTCCGCCCCGTTTTGGCGAAGCAGAAAGAGAATAGGGTGATCGATGGCAAATTGCACGGCAATTTTGCCCTCTGTCTTGGGCGAATCTGGCGTCTCAATGAATCCGCCGAAAGTGTGGGATGTTTCACTGCCCTTTCGGGAGGAGTTTCGCTCACGTGCAGCCCATAGCAGCACCTTCGAGCGTTGCGTAGGGTCTGGGTGTTGCTGGCTTAAATGGCAGAGAGCCGCGCGAGCCGCTTCCCAATCGAAAGTAATGGTATCTAATTCGTCAAAGTGAAGGGTCGGCTCGATGCGCTTCAGCAGATCCAGGGCATCGTCCAGAGAAATGAGGGTCGGTTCATCCGGCTCAAAGCTGCAGAGCTCCATCACGCGGATATCCAGGTCCTCTATGATCTTACCGATTGCTGTTTGTCCAGTTTTATACCCAGTCTGGAAACCGATAGGAAGAATTCGCTTGTGTGGACGAATGGCCTGAGTGGTGGCAACGAGGATTTTGTTAGGGCTACAAGGAACGATACGGCCGTCCTGAGCACGCTGAATGAATTGCACCGATTGATCACCGCCTGCATCGATAGCGGCGCGCAGGGAGGAATCGAACGCCTCCATCTGCCCCATCGCATAACGGATAGGCGCAGAGGTGTAAAAACGGGTGACAGCCAAATCTGGGCGGCGATAGCCATACATACGAGAATGTTGGAGCACTGTATCCTGCTGAAACTTGTTAGGGCGGCGACCGTAGTAAAAACCGATCAGGTTGGCCAGGGTTACACCACGGTCCAGAACCTGCCCGCCGATGAAGACGCACAACGGGCTTCGAAGCTTGAGCTGCCCTGTACTATCGAGTTGCGCCGCGACGTCGTCATCTGAATTCACCTTAGTGATCGTAATGGCACCGGGCACTGCTTCACGTACTGTTTCGAGCACATTTTCCCAAGGGGGAATAGGCAAGTGGTCGAGCGCCAGAGAGCGCGAGAGGTCATCATAAGAAGCACGAACGAGATCCTCAAAAACAATTTCCTCGCGTTGTGCTGCCTCAGTAAGGTGGTCGATCAATGAGCGTGTAAGTTGTTCTTGCCATTCATGAGCACCCTTGGATGCCTCTGAGTGCACAAGGAAAGAATAACGTAGACGTTTGGGACTTTTTCCTGAAGCTATGCCATTCATGCGCTGAACGCAGCCACCAACGATGAAGGTTACGAGCGCGTGGCGGAAGCCCTTGAACAGGTCGGTGATGAGAATTTCCTCCGGCTTGAAAGACCTCCCATCACGTTTTTTCAATCGCTCCAATTCACGAGAATCGACATTATGATGGATGAGGCTTTCTAAAGTATCTTCGTCTGAGCGTGCCCGCTCGCCAAAATAGGTATCGCCGCCGACATACTCGGCAGGGACAGGGACGAGCGCGGTGAAGGCCGGGCGCATAGGCTTAAACGTAATGACGTTCGCGACCTCGACCTCTGTGGGTTGAAGGTAGAGAGAATAAGGCGTAGCGGTGACTTGGAGGAAAGAGCTTTGGGAGAGATTACCCCGGAAATCGCTAATTTGACGGGCTATAGTATTTGCCTCGATAACATCAGCTTTTTTCGTGTACCCGACAGAAGCACTATCCGCTTCGTCATCAATGATCAACACACGCTTGCTTCCAGCTAACTCCGGGCAGTTCTCGGTGAAAAGTTTTTCTAACCGGGAAATGTTGTCCGTCTGCTTCTTGGCTACGAAGATTAACTTCGATTCCAACTCGAAAGAATTGAAGCTTTTCGGGCTGTGCATAATGTCGTAAATTTCCAATTCTCCATCATCGACGAACATCTTGAACTCCGAATTGAGACGTTTTGCTGTTTGTTCAATAAGAGCCTTGGAGTTTTTGCTCAACACTACGGCGACATCGAAGCCATTGTCAAAGGCTAGAGTGAGAATGCTAATAAAGGTTCGGGTTTTGCCGCTTTGTACCTTACCGAGCAGCATGCCCGGGTGGTCAGAATCAGTGGATGTTTCGAGGATACGGGCGACGGTTTTCTCGGCACACAAAAAAGTGTCTGAACCAAATGTCGAGTTAGCGTCCTTGTATGCTGTATAAAAATTGCCTTTAATGTTTAACATAATGTCGGATAAGTTGTTCTTCGTAATTTACTTAAAAACACCTTATGCCTTGAGAGGGATATGGCAAGAATTTTACGATCAAAACCAAAATTATATGTTAGATCCCCAATTAGCTAGATTCAGCATGTCATAAGGCAAACAGAACCTACGATCTGCGAATAAGTGAATTCGCTCCGCCCCACACTTTCTCCCCTAATCCCCGCAAGGTAAGCGGCTTTGGTAAGGGAGTTACGAGACGGGTCACAGGGGGGCATTTAGGAAAAAACTGAAAGGCTGAAACGGTGCGTTTGCTTATCTTCACGATCAACCAATAACAATGAACCAATCACTTCTCCTCTCTGTTGCTTCGAGACCTTTTTTCGCTAGCCCCATGCATGGGGCGCGAAGGTTTTTCTGGGGGGATGGTCGGTTACCCAGCCCGTTGGACTGGGCTCAAGGGTGATTGCACCGTTGGTGCGCTTGAATTTCCTTAGCACAAAGCACCAATAACAAAGCACGAATCACCAGCTTCAAGTCCGCCATAGCTCAGGCGACGGCGGATCACTTATCGCTTCTCTTCCTGCTCACTGCTGAGTCCTTCGAAGAAGACATCGATCGGGATGAGGGAGTTGATGGGAAAACGCTGAAAAGCTGAAAAGCTGAAAAGCTGAGATTCTGAAAAGCTGTCGGGTTGGGCTTGCAGCCCTTGCGGGACACGCCAAGAAAGCTCACGGATGCACTGGGCACTTGGCTGGAAAATTCCGCCATCCGCCTTAAGTAAGATAAGGGAGAGGAGAAGCGAAAGCCATAGGAATCTTGAATGGTGCAGCGGATGATGAAAGCCCCCAGCGATGTCTCGACCTTCCATGCATCGTGCTCCGAGCCGCCACCTTTGCAGCCAGCGCGTATCTCAAATTGTTGAATGTCCTCTGAGGAAAAAATTCTATGATTTCGCTCGGCCCACACAAACAAATCAGCTTCTTCCTGATCGATGGAAGAATGGGAAGCAGGCAATACGTATTCTGCTACGGGCGCTTGCGTGAGCTCGCTAAGCGGTTGTTTTGCTGGAATTGCAATCTGGCTTCCTCCATCGATAAGCTCTGTGGCAGAGGCTTGATCTGGCCGAAGAGTGGAGCTGGAGGGGCGGGCTTTGGCTGGCATGTTTCAGGTTTTGGTTTCACCGTTTTCATAGAGAAATTCTCGCATTTTTATCAAGATTTACCAGCAGAAAAACCCATTCATGAAGGAAATGTGGTTTGGGAAAAACGGAAAGGCTATTTGAGTAAAAGCTGAAAAATTGAGATTCTGAAAAACTGAAAATCTATCGGTCGGGCTTACAGCCCTCAGGAATCCATTGGGACGCCAAACCTAGCCCGTTGGACTAGGCTCAAGGGTGATTGCACCGTTGGTGCGCTTGAATTTCTTCCCGATTCACCAATAACAAATCACCAATCACTTCTCCTCTCTGTTGCTTCGAGACCTTTTTTCGCTAGCCCCATGCATGGGGCGCGAAGGTTTTTTCTGGGGGGATGGTCGGTTACCCAGCCCGTTGGACTGGGCTGGTATGTCGTTGCACCGTTGGTGCGCTTGAATTTCTTCCCGATTAACGAATCACCATTCACTTATCACTTCTCCTCTTCCTGCTCACTGCTCACTCCCCTTTGGCGGCGAATCACTGGCTTGTCTTTCGCTCTTGGTTGCCGTCGTTCTGAAAACAATGCTTCTTTCGCCTCAAAACTTAGGCCATCATAGATCACTCCTATCAGATCTTTCAAGCGCGAGGTAAGGCGGGATTTTGGGTTCCAACTATACACCAGTGTACGTCCCTGACGTTTGC
>JBIIAI010000215.1:0-4600 GCA_044239965.1 Akkermansiaceae bacterium | reverse complement strand
CGTTGCGATCGTGCAAGCGAACCAAGCCCGAACGTGAAAAAACTTGAATCGTCTCGCCCACATGGCCGATCGACAATGGTTCACAAAGCCCCGCCGCGATGCGTTTCCACGCGACGCGTTTTGCCGAGGGCACCAGCAGCCACACATCGCCACAGAACGTGACCACCGCACATTTTCCCGAGGGCAAAAAAGCAATGTCCGCAGGTCGCACGCGACGTTGCCACGGATTCGCTAACGGCAATGCGATGCGATCCATCGCCCAGCCCGGCCCTGAGCGCTCCGATTCTTGGATCGTAGTCTCGATCGATTGCGACCAACGCTTGACCTTTCCTTTTGCTACGATATTTGTAGTAGAAAGTTTTTCGATCGGTTGATCCGAATAGGCCAAAGTCACAAGACGCTCATGAGTCGATGCCGCAAGAGTAGCGATCACATGGCCCTTGGCACTAGCCAGACGCAGGCCCGCGTGATTGCAAGTTATCACTTGATTGTCACTGCGGGCTTGTTGAGCGCTGGTGATGCTGAACTCTCCCTTCGCGGCAAGAAAGACGAGTTCTTTTCCTGCATCGATCGCAAAATTCCGCAATAAATTCCCGCCGCTCAGCGCATACCATTCCTTCACCTGAGTTGTGCCGATGCGGTAGTGCAACACAGGAGTCGTGCCAGAAACATCGTAGCCGAGAAATTTCCTCTCGCTCGCTTCCAGTCCACCGCGGCCTTTCTCACTGCCTAAGTCGGGGCGCGGATCGCTGAGAACCGCTTCCGCATTCTCACCGCTGCCTGGCAGGGCCGGCACTAACAGTTTTCCCGCAGTAGCTGGTCGCGGCAAGATCGCTCCTGCTTTTTTTGTAGGTTCATACCATGACGCCTGCGCCATCAAATCTAACGAAATCGGCTCTTTGTTTGCTGGTGACGAAAACCAAGTAACGGGACGCAGCAGTTCTTGATCAAACAACAAATACTGCTCCTCACTCAATCGGATCAACAATCCCCGCGCCACCAAATCACCATTTCCTGCATCGAGCGAAGTCGCGTGCACAGGCATACTCGGATCAAAAAACAAGCCAGGTTTCGCCGCCGAAAGTGGATGCGCCAACAGCATGGAGATAATGAATAAACAAAAAAGCCTCATAGAACGAAAAAGAGTCACGAACAGCATACTTAGATTGCGCATAGAAACAAGATCTAACAAAAAGAACACAGGGCGATCCTATGGCGCTTCCAAGGCCACACCCGTATCGACGGTCCGGATCGTCTCTCTCCCTGGAACAGCAGGAGTCTCCTGCGCGCCGACAAAATCAAGAACAAGGCAAAACAAGAGAGGCGGATAGAATTTCATGAGAGAAGAAAATGATCTTACTTCCCCCTGCGCTGTGTTCTATCAACAGGCTCTGTCCACCCGATGTTCCCCTGCGAATTGGCGTCCTCGTTATCTTCGGATGAGTCACCTCTCACAAATTTTCACCGAAATTTTCTTGCCTCATCCGCATCGGAACGGTAATTCCTTTTTTGTCACCGCTCACGCAACGATCATGAAAGCTATGCCACTCAACGTCTATCGATCCTCCTGGATTCCAGGAGTCGGAGCTGTTTGATGGTTTGATCAACACCCAGCTAGCTCCGAAATCAACCATGGGCTGCTGATGCGAAACGAGTTGAAGTAGCCGCCCGCCCCACCAGAGGCATCTTCCTTTTTCCCTACTCAACCGAATCCACTTCATGGCCACACGCCAACATTCCGACACCAAATCCGCACCACTCGCTCTGCTCTGGCAGCAGATGCGTGGCTTCCGCAGCAAGTATGCCTGGGCCATCGCTGCGCTGTTTGCTTTCACTGCGATCAATTACATGACACCGCTCATCGCGAGCGCGACGATTGATTTTGCGCTGTCGCAAGATCCCATGGAGCGCGGACTTCAGTCCGCTTCTTCACTGAAGCAAAATGACAGCAAAATTTCCCAATGGATCATCAGCCTCATGGGCGGCGCCGCTTTCGTCAAGGAGCGCTTATGGTTTCCCGCAGCATTGATGGTATTACTCACGATCATCGCCGGTGGATTCAGCTACTTGAAGGGTCGCTTCGCCGCCGAGGCATCGGATGGCATCGCACGTCGACTCAAGGATCGGCTCTACGATCATTTGCAACGCCTGCCCGCCCGCTATCACGATCGCGCCGAAACGGGCGACCTGATCCAACGCTGCACCTCAGATGTAGAAACGCTGCGTCTTGCCCTCGCGGCGCAGGTGGTGGATATCAGCAATGCCGTGCTGTTGCTGCTCACTGCGCTACCGATCATGATTCTGTTAGATGGTCGGATGACCCTCGTTTCCTTTGCATTGGTCGGGCCGATCATTCTCTTCGGCTACGTTTACATCGGCAAGGTGAAGCACCTCTTTGCGGAAGTGGCAGAGTCGGAGGGCCAAGTCACGCGGGTGGTTCAGGAAAACCTCACGGGCCTGCGCGTGGTGCGTGCCTTTGCGCGACAGGATTTCGAAATCGCGAAGTTCGCCAAGCCGAACAATCTCTATCGCGACCGCAGTCTGAAGCTGTTGCGCCTGATGTCGTGGTATTGGTCGACCTCTGATCTCATCGTGCTGGTGCAGCAGGGCATCGTGCTTTTCACGGGCGCGTATTTCATTTCCCAAGGCACGCTAACGGTGGGCACGCTGTTCGCCTTCATCATGTTCCTGAACATGTTGCTGTGGCCGGTCCGGCAAATGGGTCGCACCCTAACAGATCTCGGAAAATCCGTGGTCGCGCTAAACCGCATGGGCGAAATTTTATCCGAGCCCGAGGAAAGCGCGCCGCTCACCGCTGTGCAGCCTCCCTCGCCCGCTCAGGGAAAAATCGAGGTCCGCGATCTTGTGTTCGGCTACAGCGAAGAGAATGCTGCCATCCATGGCATTTCCTTTACCGTCGAACCAGGAGAAACACTCGCGATCCTTGGACCATCGGGCGCGGGGAAATCGACCATCATGCACTTGTTGCTGCGGCTTTACGATTACTCATCGGGTTCGATCAAGTTCGATGGCCAAGAACTGCGCGATCTCGATCGACAATGGGTGCGCTCGCAGTTCAGCGTGGTCATGCAAGAGCCATTCCTTTTCTCGAAAACCATCGGTGAAAACATCCGTCTCGGACGCAGTGGCGCAGAGAACGAGGAGCTCCGCGAAGCCGCGCGCCTCGCCGATATTCACGACACCATCCATGGCTTCCCCTCGGGATACGGAACGCTTGTCGGCGAGCGTGGCGTCACGCTCTCGGGTGGCCAGCGGCAGCGCGTCGCCTTGGCCAGAGCATTGCTGCAAGATACACCCGTGCTGCTGCTCGACGATGCCTTTAGCGCCGTCGATGCGGAAACGGAATCGACCATCCTCGATGCCCTGCGCAGCCGCCATGGCCGACGCACCACGCTGGTCATCGCCCATCGCCTCTCCACCTTGGCGCATGCCGACAAGGTGATCGTGCTGGAAAAAGGTCGCATCATCCAGCACGGCACCCATGCCGAACTCGCCGAACAGGATGGCCTCTACCGCCGCCTGTGGACGATCCAGAACGCTCTGGAAAATGAAATGTTAGCCGATACTGCCCGATGAAAGACGAACCCCAAGAAGATGTTTTCAGCGACAAGCTCGACCTGAGTTTGTGGGCTCGTGTGTTCCGGCATACGCTGCCCTACAAGCGCTTGCTCGTGCATCTGTCGATTTCCGCCGTGGTCATCGCGATCGTCGATGCCAGCTTCGCCCTGGTCACTCGCTGGGCCGTGGATGATGTCGTGAAAGCCGGAAACGTGCTCAACCTCTGGCCGCACATCGCCGTGTATGGATTTCTTACCTTTTCGCTAGCATCTGGCGTGTGGGTTTTCATCAACTCGGCAGGCGGACTCTCGAACAACATGAGCCACGACATTCGCGAAGAATGTTTCAAGCGCATCCAGGAATTAGAATTTGCCTACTTCGATCACCGCCCCACGGGCTGGCTGATTTCGCGGCTGACCTCCGATTGCGACAAGCTCGCGCGCATCATCGCTTGGGGCAGTCTCGATCTGGTCTGGGCGTTTTGCTTGGTGGTCATGATCGCCATCATTCTGATTGTGCTGCATCCTGTGCTCGGGCTGCTGGTTCTTTCCGTGGTGCCGCCGCTGATTTTCGTCAGTGCGATTTTTCAGAAAAAACTTCTGCTCAGCTCACGCGATACCCGCAAGTTCAACTCGATGATCACCGCATCTTTCGCCGAGGCGCTGCAAGGACTCCGAACTACGAAAACCCTAGTACGCGAGCAGGACAACCTGCACGAATTCCAAGGGATTTCCTCGCAGATGTATGGCGCATCGATCCAGAACGCCCTGCAATCCGCGGTCTACATTCCCATCGTCCTCACCCTCGGCAGTCTGGCCGCAGGCATCGCGCTGTGGCGCGGCGGCGCTGGCGTGATCGATGGTAGCTTGTCGCTCGGCACGCTCGTCGCGTTCATTTTCTATGCTGGCCAGTTTTTCAATCCGATCAACCAGATCGCCCAGGTTCTCGTTCAAATGCAAGGCGCCCAAGCCGCCGGGGAACGCGTGCTCAGCCTGCTCGCCACCGTGCCTGGCATCAGCGA
>JBIIAI010000214.1:0-4617 GCA_044239965.1 Akkermansiaceae bacterium | reverse complement strand
GAGATGAATCCGATTTCTGGGTGAATGGTGTTGGGCCGCGGCATCAGCTGCACGGCAGAATTCCGATGGCACAGGAAAACTTGCGTGGCTGTCCACTTGCCCTCTTTATCGACCTGAACGGTGTAGCCTGGCTGCGGGTAGAGACGTCCGGGTTGAATGGAAACGTGTGTCGGCATATACGCCTGAGCACGGCGTCAACCGAAGGCAGTCACGGATGCAGCACCACTTGGCTTGATCCGCTCGCTCATGGCGCGAAGAATCCGATTCGTTTCGCTGGTCAGTCGGTTGTTCTCGCGCTGAGCATCGAGCGTTCCAGACGAATAGCCACCACCACCGACCTTGCCGAGCGAGGTGACGATGGGATCCATGGACGTGGTGCTTGCTTGGGCCAGCGGATTGGCGACCTTGGATTTTTTTGGTGTGGTGGCACGGGCGACTTGTTTGATTTCCTCGGGCTTTGGCAGGGCATCGCGGATGGTTCCCATCACATCATTCATGCGCTCACGCATGGCGCTGGTATCGATCACTTCAGCCGTGTTGCGGAAGGTTTCACCGAAGCGTCCGGCGATGTTTTCTCCTGCTTCCTTGAGTCGCTCTGCCACCTTGGTCGCGAGTGGTCCGAGTTGGTCACCAGCATCGCTGTAGCGGGCAGCAGCTTCGGCATCGAGGACATCGGCGGATTCCCGCAAGGCTCCTTGGGCGGAGTTGATCGATTCTCCTTTACCTAGGAGTTCCGCGAGAGGTTGGGCGATTTCGAGGGCTTCGGCGAGGCCACGTTGGAAGAACCCGACGGCACTGAGAAAGATGCCAATGAGTGCATTGCCCATGCCTTTCCAGAAGTCGGCGGTGGTGAGCACCTGGAAGTAGGTGATGGCCGTCTTGAATATCTCCACGATGTATTGCCCGGCAGCGGCGATGGTAGCACGCAGGGTGGCCCAGAGGAAGTTCACGCCTTGGGCAAATCCGAGTTGTAGTCCTGAGCCGACGAGGTTGAGGAATTGCCCGCTTTTGAAGATGGCGATCACATACTGGACGGCGTCGCGGATTTTGGTTCCTGCCTGTGCAGCTAAGGGGGCGAGTTTCTGCGCGAGTGCGATGGCCTGCTCCACGAGAGGACGGATGGCGTCGTTGATCGGCGTTCCAAGAGTGAGGAAGACCTCGTTGATCGTGTCCTTGAGCGTGGAGAACAGTCCGTTGGTCGTCTTGCTCTGCGCCTCCATCATGCCCGAGAACTTACCGCCCTGTGATGTCATATTGATGAACGCCTGCTCGATCTGTGGGAAACCCACCTGACCTGATTCGACTAGCTTCTTCACTTGGGAATCAGACACACCGAATTGCTTAGCGAGTTCGCCGATTATCGGAATACCCCGGCCAGTGAGCTGGTTGATGTCCTCGGCGAAGAGCCGTCCCTGGACCCGTGCTTTGCCATAGAGTTCCGCGATCTCATTGACCGGTGCCTGCACACCTGCAGACACGTCGCCAATGCGGGCGAGAGTTGCAGCCACCGTGTCGGAACCTTCACCGAAGGCGATGAGCTTGCGGCCGGCATCCGCGAGCTCAGGAAATTCGAATGGGGTCTTTGCCCCAAGTTCACGAAGTTGCGCGAGGGTTTGCTCCGCCTTGCCCGCATCCCCAATCAGGGTCGCAAAGGCTACTTTCGTTTGCTCGAAATCTGCGGCGGAAGTAACCGCCTTCATTCCTGCGGCTAGTGCTACGCCGCCACCAGCGAGAGCTGCCCCGAGCCCGACTTTCAACCCAGCGGCGGTGAGGCTTGCCATCTTCTTGGCAGAAGCAGCGACCATGGCCGTGGCTCCCGCCATTGATCGTCGCAAGGCAGTGATGTCGGCTCCAAGGGTGACGGTGAGTGCGCTCATGCGCCGGGGGTGGAGTCAACTGAGACAAATCCCGTCTGCTCTGCGGGAATTAATATCACCACGACTAGGAAATTTCTTTTGGTGGTAGGCTCCCGAAACATGCCAGTTGCTGTCAGCTGGACAGTGGGCTGGGTAAAATGGAGGTTCCTAAAATCTCTTAAGATTAGATGTTGCCATTAATTTTTTACTAGTCTGATTCTCCGATTACAGATGTCGCAACCCAACTAGGCCGCATTTCATCATCATTTAAGGAACTGAATCCAGTATTTGCAACCGAACTCACACTTTCTCCGTCTTTGTTGTAGTATTGTGCCGACACCACTGTTCCACTATTAAGTTTGATATCCCAAAGTTTTTGACCTTCGCCATGCCATCTTAAGCTCTGTCCATCGGGAGCGCCATTCTTGAAATTAGTTTCAACTCTTTTATTTCCATTTGAAAACCAATTTATGAATTGCCCGTTTATAACTCCATTATCCCAGTTTAAGACCATCTGCTTAACTCCATGATCCCACCATTGAGTCTCAAGGCCATTTTTCTTACCGTTTTCATATGCAACCTCGGCCTCCTTCTGCCCACTTTCATACCACGTAGAAAATTTACCGTGGCGTATTCCGTTAGTATAACTACTCTCTGATTTTTTTTGCCCGTTATCATACCACTGCACAGCTTGACCGTCTAACAGGCCATCCTTGAATGAAAATAAAATTAACACCTGCCCGTTGGGGTGCATTTTCTTAAGCCAGCCTGTATAAGGGGCGTCACTGTTTGGAGCGTAAGATAGCAACTCATCATTATTTAGCCGTTGCTGAATTTTCTCCCAATCTAATGCGTTCTCGACAATCTTCTTAACCGATTTAGGATCATTTAAATCTGCTTCTCCGCAGCTAAAAACCAAAAAACATGTAGCAATCACGAATAAATTAACTAATTTCATCGGGGTAAATATTTTAATTTTTTCGAATTGGCGTCAAGAAAATTTATTCTTTGATTTAAGTGCAGTATCTTAGAGTAAATGTCCATACTCTTATGATACTGGTTTGGGGTGCCTCCTTCAGCTCCGTATTTTACCGTCCACGGACGGTAGCGCAAGGTTTTGCTTTTGAGTGTGCATACACTAATGTGAAAGAATCTAACTAAATTGGCATTTCCATAAAAATCATCCTTAGCAAGGCGACTTATCTAAGTTTTGTCGTAATTGCTGAAGTGTAATCCGCGCACTAACGGCCTGTGGTGATGCAGACCAATTCGTCCTAATCCCATTTCTCCGCAACAAACAGTGCTGATACTGAACGAGTTTCGCGAGCGGCATGAACAGGATCCGTTCTTCGCTCCATCCGGTTTCAGATGCCACGGCAAAGACCTGAGCAGCTAGGAAGCCGGGTTCGTCGCAGGGATGGGCTTTTTTCCGCCGAGGTCTCCTATGGTATCTACCTGTGCCGCTTCCAGTTCACGGCTTTGCTCTTCGAGTCGTTTGAAGGCGATTTGGAAATCCGCAGGGGTGAGTCCTCCGCAGAAGATCAGCGCGGCTTCACGGAATCCTTGATCGTGGAAAGACGCCCGCACCACCTCGGGCCACGGGGCGCAGTGGGTGAACACAAATCCCATGATCGCCGATGTGAATTCCGGTGTGCCGTCTGTTGGCGTTTCGCCTTTCACCAGCGGGTTGCCGGTTCTGAGAAGCACATCGTAACTGGCCAGCGATAGTGGGCGCATGGCGTGGCCACTGACGATGGTTTCGACATCATGGAAGGCGGAGGAGAGTAGTTTTTGGCGGTCTGTATCGTTCATGGCTTAGAGGTGGCGAAGGTAGAAATCTTCCACAGAGGGCGAGGCATCGAGTGGGATGAAGGCGATCTTGCCCCGGCGTTTGACGCAGGCGAGTGGCACGTCCTGTTTCACCTTGTCCACCAGGCGCTCACGGTTGAGCAATGCGCACTTGATGTAGGCGAACGGATGCTCTGGATTGGCGAGATGCCAAGCGTCATTATGCCATGCCTCGATGAGTGCCTTGGTATCAAATTTGCCGCAGTGGCTTTGAGGCTCGAAGAACCAGACCGTGCGTTCACCACGAATGCCGTCACCAACAACACGAACGAATGGCTTCTCGGCAAGAGGTATGCCCACTGCCGTCAATGCAGCGGCAAGACAGGTATTGCTGGTAGCGGTGGAGGAAAGATGTGATACGGCCTTCATAGAGGGATCTCGTTGTCGTTAGGATCAAGCACCACCAACAGCGGCAAGGAATGGATAGTGGGTTGCGGTGAGGTCGATTTTTTCGAAGTCCTCATTGTTGAGACTGCGGCTGACTTGCATCAGAACCGTCATGCCACCCGTCTGTTGCAGGTGCGCGGGAATGGCATTCGATAGAGCAAGTGCGGCTCCGATCTTGCCACTGAACGACGAGGTCTTGGCCACCAGTCCCGAGAGTTTGATTTCGACTTTCTCCTGGTAGAGCGAGAGGCCGATGATTTCTCCGCTCTTGTTGAGCACAGGTTTTTCTTGGTTGGAGTAGTCGAAGGAGAGGTCGGTGATGAGGATCCCCGCTTGATCGTTCGGGATGCCCCAGTTGCCAGTAGTGCCGATGAAAGTCGCAGACATTTGCTGCGGTCCCGATGTCAACTGCATCACACGGCAGAGACCACGGCCTCGTAGCTCAGCACGGTTTCCCGACCACGAGATTCGTCTGGCGTGGTGACACTCTCGCGCTCGATCAGGTCATGAAGGCAAAACGATTCGG
>JBIIAI010000212.1:0-4692 GCA_044239965.1 Akkermansiaceae bacterium | reverse complement strand
CGATGATCACGCCTCAATGATCCATCCAATGGATCAACAGAAGCATAAGCCCAAAAATTGTCTTCAATCCCGATAATGCTAGATTTTGAGCGTCCCACAGCTTGATACTCACCTACAAACGATAATGCTATGACACCTTGGCTACTGAACGAAAATGATCCATCGGATGAAGCAGTATCCGCTTTACCAAAAGCCGAGAGTGAAACAGAATCCGTCGTGAATCCGGAGATCGAACGCAGGACCATTGCCGCACAGATTGCGCAAAAGATTGAGGAGCAAATCGTCGCCGGCACTTGGACGGAAATCCTACCAGGCAAACGCACCTTAGCCGCTCACTACGGCGTCAATGTCAAGACCTGCGCCGTCGCACTAGAACTGTTAGAGTATCGCGGTAGAATCAGCAGCGGACATGCAGGACGCGGCAGAACCATTATACACAGCAAAAATGAAGGTCCAAGCCGAGCCACTCATTCTCAGCGTTTGTTAATCATGCATCCATCGCACAGCATCCTCGGTTCCGAGGACACACGTTTGCTGCACGAATTCGAGGCGCTCTGGAAACGGCCTGGCGGTGAAGTTGCCTGGGCAGGCGTCAATTTTCCGCGCTACCAACGAACTCGCCCGGTTCTCCAAGACCTCATCAAGCGTCACAGCGCCGATGCCTTACTGCTCTACGCACCTACGGAAGACTGGAGTCGCCAAGCCGCAGACTTACTCCCCTTCTATCAGATTGGTGGCCCCTACTATGCCGATGTACCGATCAGCCTTGGCTCCTACTCCATTGAAGATGAGGTCTCAAACGTCGTGCGACATCTGCGTTCGCTAGGACATCAACGCATTTTGATTCCTAACGAATCCTTGAGTGAACGTATCAAAGCATCTGTGATCAAAGGTCTCAAAGAAGGCAACGACCAAGCATGCCTGCAAGGCTCGTGGGAAGATTATTGCCCCGATTTCACCGAGTCGATTCCCGAGGTCTGGAACGATTACTGGAAGAATGCCTTCAGCAAACTCAAACCCTCGGCCGTGATCATTTTCGAGGACAAACATCTCCTATCGCTCTATGGATTTTGCTATACCAACGGCATCAACATTCCTCGCGACCTCTCGGTGATCTGCATGAGCTACGAGCCCATTTTTGAATGGTGCCGGCCCAAGCCTACCATGCTGCGCTACCCACTCAAATCAGCAGCGGCGCATTTCCAACAGTGGATCAAAGGCGGCCTCAAGCCCATCGGAAAAAAGTTCTTTCCCCTGCATATGATCGATGGTGAAAGCATCAGCCATTTTCACGGCTAACACCACCCGGCAAAACCGGGCGGTGTTTGACATGTTGACCTCACCGATTTGATCATCAAGGCGTGACCACCAAGCGAGCAAATTACTTGCCTGAGCGAAACAGCATGGAGCCCCCATCCCCCATCTCAAATGACATGCCCAAGACGATGCCCACGCAAGATCTGCAACAATTTTCTCACAACACCCCACGCACGGGCTTCCAGGCTCGCAGTTCCGAGAAAAAAATCGCCCATCCCCGAATCATTCCCGACCCCGCTTAGCGGACCCGCCTTCTTGCCGCGCCGGCTTGTCGCGCCGAAGCCTCGGCGAAGGCGGAAGCCTTGGCGTAGGCGGGTCAGCCTCAACTCCCCTTCATTTTACTTGGTTCTTCATTTTTTCATTTTTTGGATTGCGCCGCCCGGTCGGGATTTTGTATGGATTGCCCGCAACACAAAAAAGCCCGCCGACGCGGAAGCATCGACGGACTGGGAATGTTGCTCCATACGGCGCTAACTATTTTGCTTTCCAGGGCTGATTTAGTTAGCGTCGTTTTGCGTTTGGAGCTCGCGACGGCGGCGGGAGAGACCAGAGTCACGCTCGCTCTTCGGCACGAAGCCCATGGCGCGATAAAGCGCACTGTCTTCGCCAAAGGCGGGATTGCCGCGCACGGAATTGATGACCAGTTGCATGGTGTTGCGGGTTTCCGCATCAGCATGCTCCCGCTGCAGGTATAGACCTGCAAGCTTGGCTTTGGTGGCATCGATTTCCTCGCGCACGCTCACCACCGCACTGGTATCGGCAGTGAACTCGTTGAGCGCAAGACCAGCGAAGGTCTCAGCGGGAGCGAGTTGTGCCCATGCAGTGCGAAAGCGTTCGCGTCGGCTAGTCGTTTCAGTAGATGTAATCATAAATTAGAATAAGTCTATATTTTTGATGTTCGGTTGACCACAAGCGGCCCTCACGTCCGGTTTCCCTTCGGTGCCTCGTCTTGTGGTGATCCCTCTCAGGAACGGCGTTGATTTTAGCAAAAAAACAAGAAATCAGCGAGAAATTTTTCCTCATATGGTATCAACAAATTATTCACAATACAAGATGTAGTATACCTCAGTATGTATTCGCATTGCAAAACATTGAAACCTCAATGATTTCCTAACAGAAAGTTGCTCTCTCTTGTGTGGAAATAATATTTAAACATCTGTTAGAAACGATGGTTTTTATGCGGGAAGCCGATCTTTTTTGAAATTTTAGTCAACATTTCTCATCTAAAGGAATAGCCACGCTAGCCTGCTGCTGGGAAATCTCGTTATGAAGGCAATTTCGCAACACATTTTTCCCGACTGATTGCCAAAGCACAAACTTCTGTTTCAAACACCATTAAGACTAATCTGCGACGACAAAGCCGAGAGCGGTGGAATGGTAAGAGGTTGGATACCGTCATTGCCTCAATCCATGCAGGCCCGAGCGATCCTTCGCAAAACATTGATTCGCAGTTGCACGATCAAAGCCCTTCTAACGCTGGCGGTGAAATGAGGAAGGAGAAGGTTACAAAGCAAAGATCAAAGGAGCAACTCACACCCACTCCGCGCACAAAAGCTCCGCCTGCATCAACACAGTTTTCACGGCCTCCTCTTGCAAATCAGGTGGGTAGCCATGTTTATTCAAAATGCGTTTCACCATCACCTTGATCCGTGCTCGGGCACTTTCACGCAAGGTCCAGTCAATCGTGACGCTTGTTTTGACTTTCGTAATCAACTCTGCAGCGATCACCTTCAACTTGTCATCCCCCATTGCAACGACAGCCGAATCATTCGACGCCAGTGCATCATAGAATGCGATCTCGTCGTCGGTCAGGCCCATGTCCTCGCCACGCTTTGTCGCTGCGTCTAAGTCTTTGGCAAGTTTGATTAACTCTTCGATGACCTGCATCGTGCTGATCGCGCGGTTGTGGTAGGAGTTGAGAGTTTTCTTGAGCTTATCGGAAAAGACCTGACTCTGCACGAGGTTGCGCTTGGAGCGGACCTTCAGTTCGTCCTTGAGCAACTTTTCTAACAACTCAGCAGCAACGTTCTTATGCTTGAGGCCGCGCACTTCGGCGAGGAACTGGTCGCTTAGGATACTGATGTCAGGCTTAGGCAATCCGGCAGCCGTAAAAACGTCAATGACCTGCCCTTCGGTGGTAATGGCCTTGCTCACGAGCTGGCGGATGGCGGCATCGATCTGCTCGGGCGTCTTGCGGTTGCTACTGCTCTGCTTGTTCAGCGCGGCTTGCAGGGCTTGGAAAAAGCTCACGTCGTCGCGAATCTCCGCGGCTTCATCGCTCGCAGCGCACAGGGCAAAGGCGCGGGAGAGTTCCGTCACCACCTGCACCCAGCGCTTCTTGCCGTCTTCCTGTTCGAGGATGTGCTCCTGCCCAGCGGGGATGAGTTGCAGTCGTTCCGTGGGTTTGCCGGTGGTCCACTTGTCCCAGCTGAATCCGTGCATCATGTCTGAGGCTATGCCGTGTTTCTCTAACATCACGGCGATGGCTTGTGCGGTGTCAAAGGTCGGGTTGCCCTGACCGCCGCTTTCGGTGTAGGTGATGAGCGCCTTCTTGAGCTGATCGGCGAGGCCGAGGTAATCCACCACCAGCCCGCCGGGTTTGTCGCGGAATACGCGGTTCACGCGGGCGATGGCCTGCATGAGGCCGTGGCCTTGCATCGGCTTATCAGCATACATGGTGTGCAGGCAGGGCGCGTCGAAGCCGGTCAACCACATGTCGCGCACGATCACAATTTTGAAGGGGCTCTTCGCATCCTTGAATTGGTTCGCCAAGTCCCGCCGCTGCTTCTTGTTGCCAATGTGCTTCTGCCACTCGGGGCCGTCCTCCGCACTGCCAGTCATCACTACTTTCAGCGTCTCTGCTTCCCACTCAGGGCGCAGCTTGATCAGCGCGTTGTAAAGATCCACACAGATGCGGCGGCTCATGCAGACTATCATCGCCTTGCCGTCCATCGCCTCCACGCGCTTCTCGAAATGCGCCACCAAATCGGCGGCCACCAGCGCGATGCGTTTCGGATCGCCCACCAGCGCCTCCAGTGCGGCCCACTTCGTTTTAAGCTTCTCTTTCTTCGTCAGCTCCTCGCCCTCGGTAATCTCTTCAAACTCCGCGTCGATCTTCGGCAGTTCGGCGGCATTCAGGCTCAGCTTGGAAATACGACTTTCATAGTAGATCGGCACCGTCGCTTTGTCAGCAACCGCACGCTGGATGTCGTAGATGGAAATGTAATCGCCGAAGACCGCGCGCGTGTTCGCGTCCGTCTTCTCGATGGGCGTGCCGGTGAAGCCGATGAACGACGCATTCGGCAAGGCATCACGCAGGTTGCTGGCGAAGCCGTAGGACATCTCACCGGTCTTTTCATTCACCTTGCCACCGAA
>JBIIAI010000211.1:0-4696 GCA_044239965.1 Akkermansiaceae bacterium | reverse complement strand
CACTTGGAAGTAGGTGATGGCAGTCTTGAATATCTCGGCGATGTATTGCCCGGCAGCGGCGATGGTGGCACGCAGGGTGGCCCAGAGGAAGTTCACGCCTTGGGCAAATCCGAGTTGCAGTCCCGAGCCGACGAGGTTGAGGAATTGTCCGCTTTTGAAGATGGCGATCACATACTGCACGGCGTCGCGGATTTTGGTTCCTGCCTGCGCAGCTAACGGGGCGAGTTTTTGTGCGAGTGCGATGGCCTGTTCCACTAGGGGGCGGATGGCGTCGTTGATCGGTGTGCCGAGAGTGAGGAACACTTCGTTGATGGTGTCTTTGAGTGTGGAGAACAGTCCATTGGTGGTCTTGCTCTGCGCCTCCATCATGCCGGTGAACTTCCCGCCCTGCGAGGTCATGTCGATGAACGCCCGCTCGATGTTGGGGAAGCCGACTTTGCCGGACTCGACGAGTTTCTTCACCTCGGAATCCGACACGCCGAACTGCTTAGCGAGCTCTCCGATGATCGGGATACCTCGTCCCGTGAGTTGGTTGATGTCTTCGGCGAAGAGCCGCCCCTGGACCCGCGCCTTGCCGTAGAGTTCGGCGATCTCGTTCACTGGTGCCTGCACGCCTGCCGATACGTCACCGATGCGCGCAAGCGTAGCGGCCACGGTGTCGGAACCTTCACCAAAGGCGATGAGCTTACGGCCGGCATCGGCGAGCTCAGGAAACTCGAATGGGGTCTTTGCCCCAAGTTCACGCAGTTGCGCGAGGGTTTGTTCGGCTTTGGCGGCATCACCGATCAGCGTAGTGAAGGCGACTTTGGTTTGTTCGAAGTCGGCAGCAGAAGTGACCGCTTTCATTCCGGCGGCCAGTGCTGCGCCACCGCCAGCGAGAGCTGCACCGAGCCCGACTTTCAACCCAGCAGCCGTGAGGCTTGCCATCTTCTTGGCGGAAGCAGAGACCATGGCCGTGGCTCCCGACATCGATCGACGCAAGTCAGTGATGTCGGCTCCAAGGGTGACGGTGAGTGCGCTCATGCGCCGGGGGTGGAGTCAACTCCCGCTTCGGCACTGAAGCCTTCCGTCTCCTGTTCGGCCCTCACCTCCGTCTCCAGTCTTCATGCCTGCGCTTCTTGTCTTATTACTCAGATGGAACTAGGGCGGGGCGGAAGCCCAGGAGGTGGTTCCGGAAGTCCGGGACGTTCCTGCCCCGGTAGGCCGCGCGGCAGCCGGCGGCGAAGTTGCCCCAAGAGCCGCCGCGACTCACGCGGTAGACGACCGATGAAGGCCCCGAGGGATCCGTTCCCCCAGAAAGTGAATCATCATACCAATCCGCACACCACTCCCACACGTTCCCGTGCATGTCATGCAGTCCCCACGCATTTGATTTTTTCGTCCCTACGGAGTGAGTTTTGCTTCCGCTGTTGTCGTCATACCAGGCCACTTGATCGATGGTACCACCAGAATAGGCCCCTGTCTCTCCAGCTCTGCAAGCATACTCCCACTGAGCCTCAGTTGGTAGATCCACTTTCCAGCCTTCTGGGATTACGCCGCTATCATTAACCTTTCTGATGAATTCCTGAGCGTCGTCCCAGCTCACATTCTCAACCGGTAAGTCATCACCATTGAAGTTGCTTGGGTTATTACCCATAATCGCCGTCCATTGTGCTTGCGTAAGTTCTGTTTTCGCCATCCAGAAGACTTTCCTCAGGGTTACGCTTACCTGATTTTCGTCTCTAGAATGGCCGTCCTCCGCTGAGGGACTTCCCATTGTGAATGATCCCATAGGACAAAAGGCGAATGGCATGACCGTCTTTCCCGCCAACGGCAAACCCAAGGTTGCTCCAACCCGCCCAGCACCGATCTCTGCGGTAAGTTTGGCCTTTGCATCTGCAGCCTCATGCTCTGCCTTGGCCTTAGCTTCTGCGACCTCACGCTCTGCTTTAGCTTTAGTTTTTGCGGCTTGTAATTTGGCCGCTTCTATGGCTATTTTCGCTTTTTTCTCTTCCTGAATTACATAAGCGCTCAATGATCCGATCGCTACAACGATGAGAAAAATCACTATTGATTTTGTCATCAAAGATTTCTTGCGCGCTTTATCATGGGAATCAATAGACACCTCTATCGTTTTCCTCAGTATCGCAACGGCTGTCTCAAGTTCCGAACCTGCTTTAAAATTAATATCTTTGGCTTTTCGCAGATTTTCGCGCGCGTCCCTAAAGTTACCAGCATTTACTTGAGCTTCAAGATCAGTAAATTTCTGCCAAACAGTAAGTTGTCTTTGAAGAAGAGAATCAACCTTGTTGTAGTCGATGTCAGCGAATTTCTGCTTGTCATAGATTTTAATCACTCTCTCCGCGCTGCGGAAATTTTCATTGGCTAGATGTGCCTCAGCCTCTACCAGTAATGCACGGTGTTTATCATGCAAGCATATGAGCTCATCGATGCGTTTATCGACCTTGCCAAGGTGGCCAATCACTTGGTCGTGTAATGCGCCTGTAGAGTGTGCAAACTCATGTTTGTCAGCGCAGGCTCGAGACTGTGGTAGATATGGACGATAAGACTTTTTGCTACCAGGAAGAATAATTCCTCCCGCTGAAACATCACTGCCTTTAATCTCCTCACGCGGCATGAGTTCTGCGCAAATTCGCAGTTCCTGATGTAAGGCTGGAGACCTTCCAATGATATCCCAATCCAATGGATTGAGCATGCTACGCAGACGTTCCTGAATGCTAGGCAGGTGGCTTTTGAGTTCCGCTAATTCCGTTTTGACTTGGTGCAATTCCGCCAGACTAACTTTAGGGAATTGATTCAACCAATCGGTTTTCCAGCCAGATAGTATATTCAATTCCGCATCAGATTGAATGAAAAACGCCTTTAGTGATTCCAAACGATCCTTGATGATTGCCAAGGGATTGTCGGGTAAACTCCCTGCCGCCGATTGTTCGGCGATAAACTCTGACAGGCTTGAGCGGAAGAGTCGCAGCTCTTTCATGTCGGACATATCGGTGAGAATGTCAGACTGGCTTTCCAGAATTTTCAACTGTGCTTGAAGTGCGGCTGCCTTCCTTAGAGCAGTTTCCTTTGATGCCTCATCAACTGACGGAACTGCGAGAGATTTTTTGACTGCATCCAAAGTCTCCGTGCTATCAACCATCAGGTTGCGCAGTTGCCTGACTTGTTCCGCCTGCTGCTTGCGCATCTCACGCTCGACTTCATCCGCCTCCAGTCGTTGTTGTTCGATAGCCAAACGCTGGCGCTCGATCTGGGCACGGTCAGCCTCGATGCGGTTAGCTTTCTCTAGCTCCGCCGTTTGCTTGCGGATCGCTTCCGCCTGCTCTTTTTGCTGCGCGATCTGTTGGTTGCGCTGGCTGATGGCTGCCATGTGCCCCATGGCGTTAAGGAGTCCATCATTTTCGTTGAACGAATCTTGCATACTCATGCGTCGTTTTATATCAGGCAGAATCAGCGGATCAAGGGAATTTCTTGTCGTATTCTTTCTAACGTTTCGCGCAAATCTCCGAGCTGATATTGCGACCACTCTGTCCGCACGCCATTGCGCCGGAGTAGGCAGTGCTGATACTGAACGAGTTTCGCCAACGGCATAAACAGAATCCGTTCTTCCGTCCAACCAGTCTCTGCTGCCACGGCAAATACCTGTGCGGCTAGGAAGCCGGGTTCGTCGCAGGGAGGGGCTTTTTTCCGCCTATCTCTCCCATGGTTTCAACCTGAGCTGCTTCCAGTTCACGGCTTTGCTCTTCAAGACGCTTGAACGCGGTCTGGAAATCAGCAGGGGTGAGTCCACCGCAGAAGATCAGGGCGGATTCGCGGAATCCTTGATCGTGGAAAGACGAACGCACTACCTCAGGCCACGGGGCGCAGTGAGTGAACACAAAGCCCATGATCGCCGAGGTGAATTCCGGTGTGCCGTCTGTGGGCGTTTCGCCTTTCACCAGTGGATTGCCGGTTCTGAGGAGCACATCGTAACTGGCCAGCGAGAGCGGGCGCATGGCGTGGCCACCGACGATGGTTTCGACATCATGAAAGGCGGATGAGAGTAGTTTTTGGCGGTCGGTATCGTTCATAGTTTAGAGATGGCGTAGGTAAAAATCTTCTACAGAGGGTGAGGCATCGAGGGGGATGAGGGCGATCTTGCCCCGGCGTTTCACGCAGGCGAGTGGCACGTCCTGTTTCACCTTGTCCACCAGTCGCTCGCGATTGAGCAGTGCGCACTTGATGTAGGCGAATGGATGCTCTGAGTTTGCGAGATGCCAAGCGTCATTGTGCCATGCCTCGATGAGTGCCTTGGTATCAAATTTGCCGCAATGGCTTTGAGGCTCGAAGAACCAGACTGTGCGTTCCCCACGGATGCCGTCGCCAACTATGCGCACGAATGGCTTCTCGGCAAGCTGGATGCCCACTGCCGTCAATGCAGCGGCAAGGCAGGTGTTGCTTGTAGCGGTGGAGGAAAGATGGGATACGGCGTTCATAGATGGATCTCGTTGGCGTTAGGATCAAGCACCACCAACAGCGGCAAGGAATGGATAGTGGCTTGCGGTGATGTCGATTTTCTCGAAGTCCTCGTTGTTGAGACTGCGGCTGACTTGCATCAGAACCGTCATGCCGCCCGTCTGTTGCAGGTGTGCTGGGATGGCATTCGATAGAGCAAGTGCGGCTCCGATCTTGCCACTAAACGACGAGGTCTTTGCCA
>JBIIAI010000104.1:0-10877 GCA_044239965.1 Akkermansiaceae bacterium | reverse complement strand
CGAGGCGGGTGTAGGGGCGTTTTTCGATGATGCGGTTGGCCATGGCTTCGCCGATGCCGGGGAGCTGCATGAGCTCGCCGCGGTTGGCGGTGTTGGGGTTGATTTTTTTGCCGTTGAGGTCTTTGGCGGCGTCGATGCCGATCTGGTCTTGGGCGTCTTCGTCGCGTTGTTGTTTGCGCTCGGCGGGCAGTTGTTCCCAGTCGGTGAGGCTCCAGACGCCGCGTTTGGCAGTGGCGGCCTGGAGTTCGAGGTCGTTGAGTGCGGCGGCATAGGCATCGCCGCTGAGAGCGGGTTGGTGGTAGGTGGCACGGCTGACGCCGAAGGCGCGGGCTAGGCCATGTTTCACGAGTTCTTCGGCGAGATCTTTGCCATCGGCGGTGACGATGAAGGCGTAGACGCGGGTGAAGTTGGCATCGCCGCGGGCATCGGAGTGGGCGGTGTGTACGGTGAAGGGTTTTTGGAGCGCGGCGGCGACAAATTGGGCGGCTTTTTCACCGTAGCTTTTGGCGATGTCGGCGGCTTTTTGAGGATCGGGATCGATTTTGGTGATGCCGAAGTAGCTGCGCTGGGCGCGGAGGCGTCGGCTATCGGTGGTATCGGTGACATGCCATTCGATGCAGTCGGCGCCGTAGAGTCGGACGCTGAAGGCATCTTGGCCGGGTGCTTTGATGAGAAAGCTATCGCCATCGCCCCAAGCGGTTTTCTCGAAGGAGCAGTTGGGGTAGGTGGTGAGCGGCTTTTGCGCGAGGGCGGGGATGATGGTGAGGGAGAGGAAGAGTAGGATTCGGGTGAGAGATGGCATGAAGTGGTGGGTGAGCTGTAATCGGTGAGCAGCGCAGGGAGTGTTCCGCGCTGCGATTCGATTAAGGATTGGTGATGACGGCGCGGCCGTATTTTTTGATGGAGTTGGCGGGGCTGCGGACTTGGAGCAGGGTGGGTGTGTTGGTGATGATGACGTTGCCCTCAGAGCTCCAGTGGACCATGTCGGTAGAGAACTCGACTTGATAGATGAGGTCGGTGGCGTTGGGGTTTTTGGTGATGTTGAGTTGCAGGTGTTTTTGGCCGTTGAGCTCGATGGTGTCGGTGGTGGGGACGCCATTGACGTTGGCGATGGTGGGATCGGTGCCGTATGCGTATTCGAGCAGGTTGGGGATGGAATCGTTGTCGGGATCGGCGAGGTTGGCGGCATCTTGAGGATTGGCGATCGTGCTGAAGTGTTCATCGCGCCAAGCCTGGATGGGAGTCGCGGTGGTGTTGACGAGCATGTCATCGAAGGTTTGCACTTCTGAGTCATGGGCAATCAAGCGCAGCGAATACGTGCCGACGGCGGAAAACGAGGCTGAAGTGGTGGCGGAAGATGCGTGAGAGAATTCGACGCTGCCTGGGCCGCTGACTTTTGACCAGGTGAGGGTATGAGTTCCGGGATTGCTGGGCAAGGCATCATCGGATGAGCTGCCGACGAGTGTTGCGGATTGCGGGAGCTGGATCGTTTGGTCGGAGCCAGCGTTGACAAGCGCGCCGACATTGGCGGAGCTTGAGATGAAGGAAACATTCGAGACGGTGCCGTTGACAGCATTGTTGACCGAGCCGCTCGCTGCACCGATGCCGACGTAAACGGGGTTGCTGAGAGTGAGGTTGATGGTGCCGCGTTGTGTCCATGTGGTGCCGTTTGTCGAGCTAAAGCCCGTGATGGCTGAACCTGTGCGCACCAGTCGCACCCAGCGATCGCCGGCGGACCAGGTGTTTGAGGCGACGGTGCCTGCTCCGCCGTTGGTGGCGCGCGTGGCCCAGATGTAGTTTGTAAATGACGTGCCGATGAATGCTTGGGCCGTGCCCGATGCGGTCCCTTGGCGAATCACGAGTCCCACGCGTTCGCTGGTGCTGCCTGTCGCATCATTGCAGGTGACTTTGGCAATTATTTCGAAATCTCCGACGAAGGGCATCGAACCAAAGGATCCGACGTCATTGGTTTGTGTGCTGAAGGCGCGACCACCCACAGAGACCGTGTAGGTGCCAGTTGTGGCGTTGAACGATTGGGTGCCCGGAGGGCTGGTGCTGCCAAGGTCTTGCCATGTGGGCGAAAATACGGTGGGGACGTTGACGTGGACGGTGACGTCATCGCTTGTCGATTGCTGGCTATCAGATGCCGTGAGGCGAAGCACATAGGTGCCCGATGTGGAGAAAAGGGCCGCTGTCGCGGGAAGGTTGGGCGTTTCAAATGTGACTGTGCCTGGGCCGCTGACTTTGGTCCACTCTTGCGTGAGCAGTGCGGGGGTAGGCGTGCCGTCATCATTGACTTCAGCCGAGAGAATGATTCCCACAGCTGCGGGAATGGCCACGGTGGACGCTGTCGGGCTGGTGATGTTGACAATGGGTGGAGAGTCATCGTCCTCGATGGTGAAGTTGACGGTATCGGGTGAGCCGATCAAGTAACCGCCGCTGTTGATGGTGATTTCCAAGGTTTCGGGCCCCTCTAACAACGTATCGTTGATTGGTAGAATCGACAAGGTGGCAGATGTTTGGCCATCGGGAATGATGATGGATCCTGTGAGGGTGGCATAGTCTGCGGCCGTTGCTGTTCCGGTGATGGTGTAGTTGACCGTGAGATCGCCAAGGTTGGTCAGGCGGTTGAACGTGCATGAGGCGGGATTGCTGCCCGTTTCTGAAATGATCGAATCGGTAGCAGTCAAGGTGACGGTTTGTGAGGTGGCGCTGACATTGAGGTCATCGTAGGTTTTGACAAAGCCATCATCGGCAAGGAGGCGGAGAGCGTAGGTGCCCTCGGTGGAGAAAAGGACTTCCGACTGTGCAGCATTCGGTGTGGCAAATGTCGCCGTGCCGGGTCCGCTGAGTTGTTGCCATGTGTAGCTGACGTTGGCTGGGAGATTGGGCAAGTTATCATCCGAGGTGACGCTGGTGAGATTTGCGATCAGAGAGGTGACTGATTGATCGGCGCCGACGGCCACCCGTGGCGCTTTGTTTGCTGCGGTCGAGGTCACGGTGAGATTGTCAAATGTCACACTCGCAGTGCCGGAAGATGTGTTCGAGCAGAGAGTGAAACCGATAAAATACTGTGATGGCATGGTGATGGTCTGCGCGGTGCCTTCTTGCGTCCATGTGATGCCATCAGCGGAGCGGAAAGCGGAAATCAAGTCACCAGTTTTGACGAGTCTTACCCAATAAGGCGCGGTGAGTGCGGCAGTATTGCTATTGGTGGTGCTGCCTCCTGTGCTCGTGCGATATTGATAGGCCATGCCATTGGATGGGGTCATGACGGCCGATGCTTGTTTGGCATTCGGCTCCGTGGTGGAACGAATTTGCACGCCAGCCTTCGACCAACCAGCGGTGGTACCAGTGATGGAAACGACGCGTGCACTGATGGTGCAATCGCCGCTGTGGGCTTGGAAGGTTGTGAAAACATTGTCGGCCGTGCCCCACAAATCTCCGGTGCGTGCCGTGAGTGTGTGAGCGCCAGCATTCTCGGTGTATGTTCCGCTGACACCAAGCGTGCCGACATCGCGACCGATCAGTGCATCAGTGCCGCCGACATGGACGACGACATCACGCGAGCGGCTCAGGGAGCCATCCGTTGCGCTCAAGCGCAGAACGTATCGGCCATCGGCAGAAAATGAGGCACCTGTGGTGGTTGAGGTGGCGGATGCAAATGTCACCGTGCCTGGGCCGCTGACTTTGCTCCATTGCGTAGCAAGAGGATTTGGCAAGCCATCATCGGTCACCGTGGCTTCTAACAAAATTGCCTGTGCGGATGGCAACACGGCAGCTTGTGCGACGGGTGAAAGGATGGTGACCACAGGAGCAACATCGTTGTCTTCGATCGATACACCAGCATAAGAAGAGCTACTCAAGGTGTAGGAAGCAGATGAGCTGAGCGTGACCAAAATGAATTCGCCGCCTTCTTGAAGGAGATCATCGATCGGAGTGATGGTGATGTTTGCCGAGCTTGCGCCGGCGGGGATGGTAACGTTAGTGCCGATGGAAACGAAGTCGCTGCCCGATGTAGCCGAGCCGCTGATGGTGAAATTGACCGTCAGCGCGTTTGTGGTCGAACCGACACGGGAAACGGTCAGTAACCCTGTGCCGACTCCGGTCTCGGTAGCGGTTCCATCAGCGATCGTAATGCTAACCACGGGACTATCGTCGTCTAACAAATTCACGGTGGCAGAACTCGGTGAACCGATGCCGTAAGCCGCATTGGCAGCAAGAGTGAGAATGATGGTTTCCGTGCTTTCGAGTGTGGCATCGTTGAGGCTGTTGACAGAAATTTGCGTTGAAGTTTCGCCAGCAGGGATGGTGACGCTGGTGCCGAGAGAACTGTAATCCACGCCTGAAGTGGCGGTGCCGCTGATGGTGAAATTCACGGTCAATGGAGCTGCGGTAGCACCGGCGCGGGTGATGGTGAATTGACCTGAGTCAGAATTTTCGGTGGCAGAGTTGTCATTGGCGGTGACGCTGAGGACGGGGAAATCGTCATCGAGAACTGTCAGCGTGTGCAATGATTTCGCTCCGAGTGTGGCACCTGTAGGCGCAGTTAAGGTGACGGCAAGTGTTTCCGATGTTTCCTCTAACAAATCGTTGACGATTGCGTGTGGGATCACCAAGGCCGTATCGCCAGGGGCAAATGTCAGCGTGCCTGAGGTGAGTGTGTAATCCGTTTCTGCAGTGGCTGTGCCAGCGGTGACTGCGTAGTTGACGGAGATCGCTTGATCCATTTGGCGATTGAGCGTGACGAGTAGATCGGCGGCAGGTGCGGACTCCGCCGATGAGGTCGCGGCTTTGGCGAATTCAATTTTCGGCAAAGGATTCACCGTTGTGTTATCGCTGATGGCGAGCGTATGCGAGGTGCGCGTGCCAAAGCCTGCTCCTGTCACACGGCGCAAACTGAGGGTAGCGTATTCGGTGGATTCGATAATGTTGTCATTGATGACGTTGATGCGAAAGGTTTTCGATGTTTCGCCGGGAGCAAAGGTCAGCGTGAGAGTTTTTTGCGGGACATTCGCTTCATCTAACAAGCCGTAATCTACCATGTCGGCTAGTGCTCCTGTGGCTGTGGTGGGTCGGTATTGAAACGCGACACTGTTCGAGGGCGAGACGCAAGTGAATGCCTGAGGTGTGCGTGGGTAGAGCGTGCTGCGAATCATCACGCCTGCCTTCGCAGATGTAGACGTGTTGGTTTGGCTGGTGACGCGGGCGGTGATGGTGGTATCGCCTTCGATTTCCTGATAGACGTAGTGAAATTCATCCGTGCTGTTCCAGACATCGGTGCCACTACCATTGACCGTAAACGTCCCTGCGCTCTGTGAGTATGAACCCGCGATGCCGACTGCGCCGATGTCTTGATTTTTCCAAACGCCTGAAGCGCCTGTGATGCTGACATTGGTGAAAGTAGCGGTGCACAAGGCGGCATTGTTTAAGGCGCACGAGAAAAGCCCGACGTAGGCTTTTTGTCCCATGGGAATGGTCTGCGTGGTGCCGACTTGCGTCCACGCGGTGCCATCGGCGGAACGGAATGAGGATATGCTTTCACCACTGCGTACTAAGCGAACCCAGTAAGGGACGGCGAGACCTGTGCTGTTGACATTGGTCATGTTTGAGCTGCCGCTATTGGCATACACTTCCACGGTGACAGGGCTGGCCGATGCACCGCTGAGGTTGACGGTGATGTTGCGGTATTGCTCTTCACCAGGTGCTGCACTTGAATCAGAAGCCTCTAACACCCGACTGCCACTTTGAGCAAATTGTACACCGAGGGGCATCGTTTCATTGTCCTCGATCCATAGCGTCGCGTTGTTGATGCCGATGCTGTATTCCGATGCAGTAGCAGACGTGACTTGCACGATGACTGTTTCGAATCCCTCCTGCACGGTATCGTTGGTGATGGTGAGGTCAACATTTACGCCATCGGCGCCATCGGGTATAACTACCGTGCCGGGAAGCGTGGTGAAATCGACACCATTGGTGGCGGTGCCCGTCACGGTGTAGTTGACCGTGAGTGCACCAGTGGTGAGAGCACTGAAATCTTTGTCGCGTCGGTAGAACCAGACTTTTCCGTTAGTCGAGCCTTCTTTGGGTGATGAATTGTAGGCGTCGACACCGACGATCACGTTCGATCCATCGTTGTCGCGAATGTAGAGAGTGGCCGTGTCATCGCCATAGAAAACATACGCGGGATCAGAGTTGAGCGTGACGATGATGGTTTCGGCATTTTCTAACAAAGCGTCATCGGTGACACTGATCGGAACGGCAACGGTTGTCAGCGCGCCCGCGGTCGTGGTCACATTGGTCGTGCCAGAAATGCTCGTAAAATCTGTGCCATTGGTCGCGGTGCCGCTGATGGTATATTTCACCGCGACAGTTCCTGCTGTAGGGCTGGTGACGCGGAGTTGGAATGAACCATTGTTGCCCTCAGCGATGGATCCATCGTTGACGCCGATGCCGACATGAGCGCGGGAACCATCGTTGTCGGCGATGGTAACAGTCGCTTTGTTGGCTGTGCCAACTTGATAAATGCCATTGCTGGAAGAGCCGATTTGCAGGACCACAGGCTCAGCAACTTCGCCATGGGCGTCATCGTAGGGGGTGATCACGACTGATGCTGCACTTTGCCCCGCAGGGATTGTGACGGCACCGGGCAGAACTTCGTAGTCTTGTCCATGCACGGCACGCCCAGCTACGCTATAAAACACGGTGAGTGGATCGTTGGTGGTGCCTGTGCGACGGATCACGAAAATCCCTTGGTCCAGGGAAGCTTCCGCAGCATTCGCATCGGCGGCCTCGATGCTCACCACGGCAATGTCATCGTCCATGATGCTTGCCGTGGCATTGTTCGCTGTGGAGTCGATCAAATAGGCGGCATTGGTGGACAGTGTGAGTTTGACGTCCTCGATGATCTCGGTGAGCGAGTCATTGATGGGAGTGAGCGCAAGCGTCGCGGAATTGGCACCAGCAGGAATGGTCACAGAGGGAGTGATTGTCGTGTAGTCGCTGCCATTTCCGGCATTGCCCGAAATCGCAAAATTCACCGTCAGCGGCGAAGTTGTCGCTCCAGTGCGCGTGACAGTCCAAGTAGCACTGCCGCCTGCCTCTTGGGCAAAATCATCGTAGCAGGCGATCGAGATTTTTGGCAACGAGGTATCGTTATCATTGATGACCTGAGTCGTCATACCATTGCCCGCGATCAAGTAACTGCTGTCGTTTGCCAATTCTAACACAATGGTTTCTGGACCCTCGGCAGAAGTGTCATTGGTGATGTTCGTGGTGACATCGAGAGACGCCGCGCCAGCAGGAATGGTGAAATTCTGATAGACTCCGTTGGTGACGTAGTCAGGTGAAAAATTATAGTCCGTTCCCTTCGTGGCAGTGCCGCGCACCACCATCGTGCGCACGACGAGTGCTGATGTCGTAGCCCCCGTTCGCGTGATGGTAAATTTCCCAGCTGTGCTTCCCTCGGTGCCGTTAGTGGCAGCAATGCTCAGGCGTGGCACCTGCGATGCGGTGAAATTGGCATTCACTTGGGACGGTCCGACGCTGAGTGGATTCGAAAATGTGTTCGAAAATGAATAGCCGTAATAAAGTGCAGAAAGCGTATAGGTGCCCGCGGAAAGATTGGAGAGATTGTAGAAACCATCGCTATCGGTGTAAGTGATTTTTCCTGCGCCGTTGCTGATGAGCACATCGGCCACGCCTGTGGAGCCATTGGTAACGCGACCGGAAATCTGGAAGACAGCTGGATTACCTGCGGTGATCGTCACGGAGCGCACGGCTGTTTTTCCTTTCATGTCGGTGACGCGACAGATGATCGTTCGCTGCGTGGCGGAGGCGTAGGTTTTCGAGACCACCGATTGATTGAGCGATTCTGAGCCATCGCCGAAATCCCAGGAGTAGGCGAGAGTATCGCCATCCGGATCGCTGGCGGTGGCGGTGTAGGTGACGCTGGCACCCGTTGGCACGAAAAGGCTGGACGCAGTGAGTGCGAGTGTGGGTGCTTGATTGCTGGCGAAGTCACCTTTTTGAATCATCACATCCAAGGACGGCGGCGTAGTCGCATTGCGCGCTACGGGAGTGATGTGCAGTCCTGCCTCGTAGTCGGAAAATGTTCGGCCCACGACCACACCCGCATCGTTTTTGTTATCGGGTGATCCCGGTGTGGTATCGATCTGTAAGGCGTTGCCCGCGATGCCAGTCCATGCACCCCACTGAATGCCGAGGCTCCAGGGTTGATGGGAGCTGATGGAATTGACTCGATAGTCGAGCCAATAGTGGCGACTGGTGTCTTTCTGCAACTTGACAGCGTAGCGGTTATTGAGATCGAGAACGGGTTGGTCAAATGCATGAATGCGATAGAGTCCCGATTGTGGTTCGGTGTAAATGTTGCGGGCGGTGAGCCACTTCAACTTGTTTTTCGCAAAAGTATTGTAGTGGCCTTTTTCGTTAACTCCATAGGCATTGCCCATCACGTCGAATTGATGGCCATATTCTTGATTCGCTCCCGTGCCGATCGCACTTTGGCCGCTGGTATCCCAGAAATTCGCATGTGCCAACCCAAGGGAGTGACCGATTTCATGAATCAATACGGCAAGTCCCTCGTCAAACACCCAGACGCTATCGCCACCGCCCCAGCCACCTGCTCCACGCGTGACGCCGCCGGAGTAACGCATGACGATGCAGTCGTAGTTCGCGGAATCGTAGCCCAATCGACGAGCTTGTTCGCGTCCGTGCGATTGCATTAAACCGAGTCCATCGACTTCAGCATCCTTGGCCAAATACCACGTGGATGTGTGCGGCATCACGATGGTCGGCGTGACGGCCCAAGTCATCGAGAGTTTTCCGTAGGAGTTTTCCTGGTAATACTTATCCGCCTTGTGCATCAATTCCTCACAGGCGGTGCGTGAGCCTGGCTCGCGCATGTGATCGGGAAAGGCAGCGCGGATGAAAAGCACGCGCAGATTTCCCTTCACACCGATGCCAGTGGTGATGATGTTTTGTGCTCCTGCCGGTCCACCTTGGCCTGCAATCACCGCTTGCTCATAGACGACTGTGTGCGAGCCATCACAGAGGTAGACGATTTTTCCTGCCACTTCTACCGCGGGCTCTTCAGCGGAATACGTTTCGTTCGCGGCAGCTTTCGCCGTGCTCTTTTCGGAAACAGGGCACCAATCTTGTTTCTCGACATTGGCGGCGATGCGTTCGCCATCTTCGAGTGGACGAAGCGGGCTCTCGGCTACAGCGAATTGTCGATCGATGGCGACGCCCCAGACTTTCGCTTCGCGCAAAAAATGATCGTCTTTGCGTGTGCCATAGACGTTGGCAAACAGCGACAACTCTCCATCAGCGGAAGCAAACATCGGTTGCGAAAATACTTCGTTTGGCAAGCGGGCTTCGCCTTCTTGTGGCATGCGAAACATCACGCGATAATCGCCACTCGCCGAGACACGTTTTTCGAGTTGTGCGATGATCGTCTCGGGCAAGTCCTGACGATCCACGATGGGAACTGCATTTTTCAAGGCGAGTTCTGGGTTTGCTTGAATGAGAGTTTTGAAATGGGCACGACGCGCGATCGCCAATTCTACGCCCTTGGCCTCCATCGCACGACGCTCCTGCGGTGATGCGTTTTTCCACTCCTTGGTCCACTGAGAAAAGGCCTCGATTGCCGAAAAATCCACCTCTTCGATTTGCGGTTTGATCAAGCGCTGAGGAAATGTTTCGCGCACATTCGCCGTTGGCGCAGTCGCATGGAATGTTGTGGCTGCTGTGGTAGCATTCGCTTCACGGTTCCGAGGCACATCTCTGCTGCTCTCAAGCAATGCAGCTTGAGATCTTTCATTAGCCTGTGCTTGCTTAGCAGCATGCGTTGGCTCCTTTTCACTGAGGAAAAAAAAGAGTGCGATCAGGGCGCAACAAATCGCGGCAAAAAAGGTTTTTTTGGTCATTTGATTGAAGCCACCATTCTACGGGCTTCCAACGGCAAGTCAACGGAGATTTCCGCTCCTGCGTCAAACGATCATACAGTTTTTTGCGAGTGAGTCGCGGGGATCAAAAGCGATGTCTGAGCCCAATGCCGAGGCTATTCACGCCACCTTTGTCAAAGATGTGAAAGCCGCCGGATTGGTGAGCGAGGTAGAAAATGAGCTCTTGATCAGGATATGCAGGCAGGGCGAAGGACAGATGAATCGGCAGATTGAACTTGAGATGCGAGCGATCTTCGCCGGGATGGCGTTGGTGATCCATGAGGTAAATTTTCGAGGAATACGAAAGACCGAGGCCAACGCCGAAGGAGGTTGTGATGGTATCGTTCCAGGGGAAATCAATCCAGCGCAGTTGCAGCGAGGCATTGTAGTCGAGAAAAGGATCGCGGGAATTTTCATCGACGATTTCGAGGCATAGCGGCAGCTCAAGCTGCGGCGTGAAGGTTTCGCCAAAAATTTCCCACTGGAGTGAGGCGAGGTGCTTGGTGGCGGTCAGTTGGTAGAGTTCGCCGCCAGCATCGCCCGTATCGCGAGTGATTTCTCCTGAGAAAATTTCGCCAATATTATTTTTGGTAATGAATGCCACACCGGTCTCGAAGCTCCAGCCATCGAGAATGCTTGGCGCATTTTTTTCTAACAAAATGGCATCTGATTTGCCGAGGGCGAATGTCGATAATAAAGGTAACAAAAAGATCGTGGAACGCATGTGTCTGCTTGGTTAGTAAAAAAAATCCATCCGCAAGGCGATCAGGTCCTACGGATGGGGTGAATTGTGGAAAATTCTTAGCTCAATGAAGGTACTGCGACATTCGGGTCGGTTTCGGCGGCGTAGTCGACACCGGCGAGGCCGAAGCCGAAGAGGCGCAGGAAGCTTGCTTGGTAGCCCTCGAAGTC
>JBIIAI010000213.1:0-4633 GCA_044239965.1 Akkermansiaceae bacterium | reverse complement strand
GTGTAGGGCTCGCCGATCGATTTGAGAACCGATTTGTAAACTTCACCAGTTTTTGGATCGGTGCGGCGAGGCGATGCGAGGCTGTAAATGATGCAATCCACTTGTCCGAAGTCGGCTTTGATCGCGGCGCAAACTTCGGATTTCATGGCATCAGAAAACGCATCGCCATTGAACGAACGAGCGTAGAGACCCGCGGCGGCAGCTTCTTTTTCGAAGGCTGCGGAGTTATACCAACCGGCGGTGCCACAGCGGCCTTCTTCTGCGGGTTTTTCAAAAAACACGCCCATGGTGTCGGCTCCGGAACCGAAAGCGGCAGCGATGCGGGAAGAGAGTCCGTAGCCCGTGGACGAGCCGATCACGAGAACTTTTTTGGGACCGTTGGCAATCGGGCCGCGAGATTTGACGACGGCGATTTGTTCCGCAACATGCTGGGCACATCCCTCGGGATGAGCTGTGGTACAAATGAATCCGCGAATTTTAGGAGCAATGATCATGATGGCGTTATGGTAGTGAGGGATTGGGTGGTGGCAATACTGTTTTCAGGAAAATCGGCGACAATTCACTTCAGGCCTAACACATCCTGCATGTCGTAGAGACCAGCAGGTTGGGTGGTGAGCCATTGGGCAGCTTTGACGGCGCCGGAGGCGAAGGTGAGGCGGCTGCTAGCTTTGTGGGTGAGCTCGACGCGCTCGCCATCGGCGGCGAAAATCACGGTGTGGTCGCCGACGACGTCACCGCCACGCAGGGTGTGCATGCCGATTTCTTTTCCTGGACGAGCACCAGTGAGACCGAAACGTCCGTGGACGATGTCATCGTTGTAGGAGGTGTTGGTTTCTTCGTTGAGAATTTCTAACAAACGGCGTGCGGTGCCAGATGGGGCATCGATTTTATGACGGTGATGCATTTCTGTGACCTCGATGTCAAAGTGGTCATTGCCGAGAATGCGTGCAGCGTGGCGAGTGAGCCAGAACAAGGTGTTGACGCCGATGGAAAAATTCGGCGCATAAACGATCGGGATCGTTTTGGCGGCTTCGTAGATCGCTGCGCGTTCGGCATCGGAATGTCCAGTAGTGCCGATGACCAAGCGTGTGCCGTGCTTGAGTGCTTCCTCTAACACATTTTTGGTGAACGAATGGATCGTGAAGTCAATCACAGCGGTGGCCTTAGCCATAGCGCTGCTGAGGTCTTCACCTGCATCGTGCGTGGCGGCGACGTTGACGCCAGCTTGGCGAGCGGCTTCGATCACGGCTTGACCCATGCGGCCTGATTTTCCGGTTACGAGTAATTGGGGCATACGAAAGTGTTAGGCTAACAATTCAAATTGAGTGAGGATGCTGCGCAGGGCGACATTTTGTTTTTCATCGAGGCCAACGAGCGGCAGGCGGAACTCCGGACCGCAGAGGCCCATGGCGCTAGCGGCGGCTTTGATCGGCACGGGATTGACGTCGATCGACATCAGACCGCGCATGAGTGGGTAGTATTTTTTGTGCAGCGCGGCAGCAGCTGTGTAGTCGGCATCGAGGCACAATTGCACCAACTGACTCATCACAGCGGGAATGATGTTGGTGGCGACGGAAACAAGACCCACGGCACCGCAAATCATGAAGGGCAGTGTGAGTGGATCATCGCCGGAAAGGATCGCAAAATCGGCAGGAAGTGCCTGCACGAGTTGATTGATGCGTTCCACCGAGCCACCAGCTTCTTTGATGGCGGTGATGTTTTTGCAGGCAGCGGCCAGACGCGCGGTGGTATCAACGCCGATCTCGATGCCCGAACGACCCGGCACGCTGTAGAGCATGATCGGCAGATTGGTGTTTTCGGCGATGGCTTTGTAGTGCTGGAACACGCCTTCTTGCGAAGGTTTGTTGTAATACGGGCAAACTTGCAAGGTGCCCGTGGCTCCTGCGGCTTCCGCGGCTTGCGTGAGTTCAATGGCTTCTTTGGTCGAGTTCGCGCCAGTGCCTGCAACGACCTCAATGCGGCCTGCGGCAAATTCTACAGCGAGGCGCACGACCTCCTTGTGCTCGTCCATGTCAAGCGTGGGCGACTCCCCCGTGGTGCCGACGGGCACGATGCCTGTCACGCCGCCTGCGACTTGGAAATCGACGAGTTTCTTGAATGCCGCGACGTCGATTTTTCCTTCGTGAAACGGAGTGATGATGGCGGTGTAGGTTCCCTTGAATGACATGGTGCTTGCTGGTGGTTAGATTTCGATCGCGCCCTCGAACACAAAGTCCGCGGGTCCGCTGAGAGTGACTTGGGAAAATTCTTGGCCCTGGGCTGTGAAGCCGATTTCGAGCGTATCGCCGCCGGCTACATCGACTTTGACGGGTGACGTTGCGCCGGTGAGCAGGTGGTGCACCAGGGCACAGGCAGTCATGCCAGTGCCGCAGGCGAGTGTTTCATCTTCCACGCCGCGCTCATAGGTGCGGATGGCGATGTGATTGGGGCTAAGAACTTTCGCAAAATTGACGTTCGTGCCGGCTGGGGCAAATTCTTGGTGGAAGCGCAACAGGTGGCCGTATTTGTATACATCGACATTGTTGAGGTCCTCGACGAAAACGACGACGTGCGGAACGCCGGTGTTGATGAAATGAATGCTGCCCTCCAGACCCTCGATCGGCAGCTCAATGTTGAGGCGCAGGTCGTGTGGGTTCGACATCGCAATGCGCACATTTTCCTCGATCATGTGGGCGGAAAGTGTGCCAGCCATGGTCTCGAAGGTGACGACGTCCTTGACTTCGTCGGTCAAATGCGCGGTGAAACGGCCGAAACAACGAGCGCCATTGCCGCACATTTCCGCCTCGCCGCCATCGGCATTGTAGTAGCGAAAACGGTAGTCGGCACCTTGCTCGGCAGGTTCTACAGCGAGCAATCCATCGGCCCCGATGCCGCGGTGACGGTCGCAGAGCGCGGCGATGGTGTCTTCATCGAGCGGAATGTCCAGATTGCGATTGTCAACGACGATGAAGTCATTGCCGGCGCCGTTCATTTTGTAGAAGTGCAGAAGCATGGGAAAAAATGGGATGCGCAGCGGGCATACGCTGGTTTGGGAAAACTTTCAAGCCCGCATTGTGACAAATTCCCTATGGTGAAGGGATTTTCAATCCCTTGCTTCATCAAGCACGGAGCAAAGCAACGGAAAAAGGAAAAAGGCCGCAATCTGAGCAAAGCTTGCCTAATCAGCCATTGAAATATCGCAGCCCGCATTCAAACAGGATCGCAACCAGTTCTTGACTCCAATGGATGGTTCGGCTCATTTTTCATCAGAATTTCAAGCCCTACTCTTAAGGCTCCCATCATGGATATGGTTTCAGGCGTAAAGGAAATCCAATCCCGTCGCGTGTTTGTGTAGGTGAGATAAATCGTGAAATGTGCCCTAGCACAAAATGTCAATTTGTGGAGCATTTGAAAGCACTCCGCTAAGAAATCGCCGATATCATTTTCCTGCCGCCATTCTTCGTCGTGATGAGAGATTCCGACTGTCAGTTCCCACTTCTTGCCGTCGATCGTAAATTCGCCGTTGCTGGCGATCCAGCCGGATTGTGGAGTAAGCGCGAATACGCTGACGTCTTCTACTTCGTCAAACTCGCCGACGCCAACGAGGGTGCAGCAGTAGGTATTTTCTCCGATTGTATGCATGGGATGGGCGTCTTGTTGTATATTGTTTGATAAAGCCAACCGTATCCACATGGGAAAGGGAAGCCCGCATTTAAATTGGGGCGCTACTCGTCGTTGGACTCGCTGGATTGTTTGGCTTGATTTGTTGTTTCATCAGGTTCGGTCGGAGAATATGCACTCGAAAATAGAAAGCCGAAAAGAGGTAGCCCGATGAAGCAGAAGCATACTACCGGAACTACAATCTCAGCAAGCGGCCCGTCGAATCCTCCGAAAATAGCAGAAATGAATCCGATGAAAGCCCAGACGACGACTTGGGCAACGAAGCCTGAAATCATCATAGCCACAAGCGCATGAAGGCCACGAACAAAGCATCGAAGCCATGATGTCCAGAAAGATTTAGTGCGTGAAGTTTTCATTGTACCACAGAACGTTAGAGTGGTGGCACGGCGGCGCTAGACTTACCAGAGCGAAGCGAACGAGGGAGCTTTACCGCCGTTGCCACGCACGACTTGTTCGCGTTGCTAATCTGAAGCGTCGAGGCCGTCATAGTCGTCGAAATCATATTGGGGTCGGTGCCAAGTGCGGAAAATCAAGTAGCCGTTCTCCGAAATGGTCCAATGAGTTAATGTCAGTATCCCAAGTGTGGTGAGCTGTTCCCCGAGGGTGGAGGCAGGCAGGTCCATCTCAAGAACCTTCTCTCCGTTGTCGATTTTGGGGTGATGCCGGACAATAACGATCTCACCCCGGGTATCTCCATCGATTGCAGCCGAAACCTGCCTGTTCAAGTCGTGGAGGACATCGATTAGCTTTCGGCCTTTGGACGAGAGTGCTGGAACCTGGAGGTGAAGCAACTGATCGCTCGTGACCTGCTCTTCAGGCGCATTTGTTGATTGGAGGCCTTCAGTTGGTTGCGGTTTCTGCGAACGGTCACAACTCGAACATAGAAACGCAATCAATGTGACGGAGGTGGCGATCTTCTTCATTTTGTCGCGAACAGTTAATTAGTTCAGTC
>JBIIAI010000004.1:0-56069 GCA_044239965.1 Akkermansiaceae bacterium | reverse complement strand
CTTCAATCAAACAGGACCTACGGTATTGAACTTCTCGATCTACGACAGCGTTTCCAATGATTTGTTGTTTCAGACGAACCACTTTAACTCCAGCACATCTGCTTGGCAGCATTTCGATATCAATGATACAGCGTCCTACAATGGAGTCAGTTACTACAACAACAACGGTTGGGAAAATCTCGCCAGTGGTGAAGGTCTGCGTTTCGAAATTGGTGGTTGGTATGGCAACACTTGGCAAATTGGACTGGACATCAACAATTTGCAAATCACGGGGTGCGCCTGTATCCCTGAGCCAACTACTTCGGGATTAGCTGGATTGGCTGGACTTTTCCTCGTCCTGCGTCGTCGTCGCTAGTCTTGATCAGATTTTTTCACCGGCCGTTTGGTTTTTTTCCAAACGGTCGGTTTGTTTTTGGGGGTGTTCTTTATCAGATTCGAGAAATGATTTGATAAATTTTCGCAATTCTGGCAGTAGTTCCTCCACGCATATGATCAAAAAACTGCTCATTACCTGTTGTGCTATGGCGAGCCTCGGCTTCGCTCAAGCGGAAGTAAAACCTTTGAAAGTTCTATTGGTCATCGGTGGATGCTGCCATGACTACAAAAATCAACAACACATCCTTTCTGAAGGCATTCAGGCGCGAGTCAATTGCGAAGTGACGATTGAGTTCACTCCCGATGGCTCGACCAAGCCGCAATTTCCGATTTATCAAAATCCTGATTGGGCCAAGGGCTATGACGTGGTAATTCACGACGAGTGTGCTGCTGACATCACTGATCCTAAGATCATCGCAAACATCGTTAACGCTCACAAAAATGGCGTGCCTGCGGTAAACCTGCATTGCGCCATGCACTCGTATCGCAGTGGTCCTTACGGCCAGCCGATGAAGCCTGATGCTCCTGAAGCCTCATGGTTCAACATGCTCGGTCTGCAATCCAGCGGCCACGGTCCACAAAAGCCGATTCAAGTGACATACACCAACAAAAATCATCCGATCACCAAAGGCCTTGAAGATTGGACGACGATCAACGAAGAGCTTTACAACAACGTGCATGGCATCGAGGGCAACTTCAAAAACTGGCCTACCGCGACTCCTCTCGCAGAAGGCAAGCAGGATGCAGGTGACAAGCCTGGCCAAAATCATGCCTGCATTGTTTGGACAAACGAATTCGGCGACAAGAAGACCCGTATTTTCAGCACCACATTGGGTCACAACAATGAGACCGTGGGTGACAAGCGTTTCCTTGATCTGGTTTGCCGTGGCTTGCTGTGGTCGGTAGGAAAACTCGATGAAAACGGCAAAGTCGTAGAAGGCTACGTTTCCAAAAACTACAAGCCTGAGGCAAAATAATTTCCGCTAGGTTTTACACGAAACAAGCTCCCCGGCGATGGGGAGCTTGTTTGCGTTATGGGGGGATGTCAAGCTTCGTTCAAAGTGCGTCTTTGTTGATGTCCATGGCGGCATATTCGCCATCTTTGCGACGATAGATGATCGTCAGGCAGCCACGGCGTGCTGATTTGTAAAGCACGAAGGGACGGTCGCCTAATTCCAACTCCATGATCGCGTCTTCTTTGTACATCGTCCGCAGTTTGTAGTTGTCGGGATGCATAATGAATGGTTCGGGATCGTGCGTGGATTCTTCTGGATGATCCATTGCCTCTTCAGTGAAGTATTTCTGATCAAGATAGCGGATGGATTCATTGCGATGCGGGCGATTGCGTTTCATCAATCGAGTCTTTTGCTTGCGCATGCGGCGAGCAATTTTATCGATGGTTTCATCCATGGCAGCATACATGCTGGGAGCCTCCGAGTGGGCCTCGATGGTGATGTGATTGGCGCAAAACAGAACGATCTCCGCGATGTGGCGATTTTTCTGGACGTCGAGAATAAACTTCGCCTCGATGATCTTCGGGTAATCCAGATGGAGGCTTTCGATTTTCTTCTCTGCATACTCGCGGAGAGATGGGGTGAGTTCTTCGTGACGTACAGTAATCGTGATCGGTGGATTCACATTCGCAGTTTGCATGGTCGTATATTTTCTATGTTTTTAAAGGCACGGAACCATTCCGTGTCCACCTGGTACTATGCACAGATTGGGCCAAAATTCCATGAGAAAAATGCAAAAAGCGCTAATTTGAAAATATAGTTTTGATTTGATCGAATCCATTTGACTTGCCGTGTAAACTCGTTAGAGTAGGCGCTCATTTTTTCAATCGATGTCGCTCAGGCTTGTTGACACATGGCCATTCACGTTGTGAGATAGTTTCGCGTGACACATCACGTATTCACTCCGATGAAAAAAACTCCTTGGCTTTCTTTCCTTTCGTTAGTCCTGCTCGCCGATGTCGCAACGGCTGGATTGCAGACGACTTTTGTCGCATCAGATCTTCGCGATCCGATGGAAATCAGCCTAGCACCAAACGGTGATGTATTCGTCGTCGAGCGCGAAGGTCGTGTGCTGCGCGTGGTGCCTGCCACGGGCGCGATGTTCGTGATTGGACAAGTTCCCGTGACTGCACTTAAGGAGGAAAACAAAAACAGCTCGTGGGCGCGTGAGGATGGACTATTAGGCATCACGCTTGATCCAGACTTTGCCAAAAATCAGCGACTCTATCTTTACTACAGCGCCGCCGATAAGATGCTCAATCGCTTGTCGCGCTTCTCGTTGAAAGATGGCTTGCTCGATTTGAGCTCGGAAAAAATGCTTTTGGAAATCCCGACCGATCGTCGCGACCGTGTCTGCCATCACGGCGGTTCGTTGGCCTTTGGTAAAGATGGCTTGCTGTATCTCAGCACGGGCGACAACACCAACCCCTTTGAAAGCAACGGCGTTGCTCCCATCGATGATCGCGATGGTCACGATCACGCCAATGCCATGCGTAGCGCAGGTAACACGAATGATCTACGTGGTAAGGTACTGCGCATCAAGCCCACCGAAAATGGTTATGAGATTCCCGAAGGCAATTTGTTTCCGAAGGGCAATGACAAAGCGCGTCCGGAAATTTTCGTCATGGGTTGTCGCAATCCTTTCCGCATGTCGATCGACCCGAAAACTAACACCGTGTATTGGGGCGAAGTCGGTCCCGATGCCGGAAACCCCTCGGATAAAGGACCAGCGGGACACGATGAAGTCAACCAAGCGAAAACTGCGGGCAACCATGGCTGGCCTTTTGTGATCGCCGATAACCAACCCTATCCGATTGTCGATTTCACCAATGGCAAACCAGGAGTCATGATAGATCCTGCGGCACCGAAAAATCCCTCAAAATTCAATACTGGTCTCACTGATCTACCAGCTGCGCGTGCTGCATTGATCTGGTATCCCTACGCAGCTAGTGAAAAATTCCCGCTGATGGGCACAGGTGGTCGCAATGCCATGGCAGGCCCCGTTTTCTATTACGATGAGAAGCGCGCGCACAACATCTTGGGCGAGGCTGATGATCGCAGCTTGATCACCTACGAGTGGATGCGCAACAAGGCGTGGAAGGTGAAACTCGATGAGAAGGAGAACTTCGTGAAAATGGAAGTCTTGTTAGAAGGGCTGCAACATCCGATGGACATGGAAATGGCAGCCGATGGCAGCATAGTCCTGCTTGAATACGGCTCCGAGTGGTATTTCAATCGCAACGGTCGCATTCGTCTGATTCTGCCAGATAGTGGAAATCAAGCGCCAGAAGTGAAAATCGAGGATCGCGGAAACAAAACCTATGCTGTCACTGTCAAAGATCCCGAAAATCAAAAGTGTGAGGTCGTTTGGTATGGCACTAAGGGCCAAAAAGATGCTGTGCTCGGCAAAGGGGAAACCTACACCTTGAACATCGATGGCGTGGAGCAATTGCGAGCAGTTGTTACGGATGAAAAAGGTCAACGAGGCATCGCTCGTGTGCTCTTGAATGCCGCGACAATGCCCGAACTAACTCTAAGCTTTCCGAAAAAACCAAGTGCCATCGGCTTTGGTGAGACTGTGACCTTTCAAGTTGCTGGTGCAGCGCAAGAAAAAGATGTGGTCGTGCGTGCACGCTACATTCCACCTACGGGACACGATGCCGGTGGCCCCGTGCTTCCAGGACAAGCTGCGAAATTGATCGAAGCTAAGCAATGTCTCGCATGTCATCAAGTGGACGCCAATTCGGTGGGACCGAGCTATCTGAACGTCGCGATGCGCTATCGGGATGATCCAGCAGCTTTGAAGAACTTGCAGAAAAAACTCAGCACGGGTGGTGCTGGTGCCTGGGGAGAAATTCCCATGCCGCCTCAATCCGCCGTTAACGAGCAAGAATCTGCTGAAATTTTGCAAGCGATTCTCGGACTGAGTCAAGGCATGGCTGAGCTGAAATCGAAGTCCGCAGGGGAATTGCGTATGCCTGCTGCTCCCGAAGGCGCGGCTCCCGGTGGTGCGTGGGAAATCATTGCCGAGGCACCCATGCACACCTCAGCCAAAATTCGCATTCCCGCGAAATAAATGGCGTTATTTGCCTAACACCTTGCGTGCCAATGCCTCGTATTTCGAGTCATTGGTACGATGGGCATAGTAGAGAAGAGCTGTGGCGAATTCGGGCAAGTTGACGCCCTTGAGTTGCCCGGTGCGACCTTTTTCTTGTCCAAGTCCCGTGCGGGTATTACCTTTGACTTCGACTTCGCCATTTTCTTTCACTCTTCCGACCATCCAGCGCATGCCTTGATCGAGTGATGTCTTCCAAGAATCCGCCTGCCAATCTTGTGGCGTGACCATCAGGATTCGTTGAAAATAGATCATTGCTACGGCATGATAGCTCGAATCATGGCCACCTTTTTCGAGAAATGCACCATCATGTCGTTGCAGGCGAGTGCCATCTTGAATGAAATACTCTGCCGTTTGCCGCAGCAACTTGTTGTCATGAATCAGTGCCGTCTGCATCAACGCGCATCCGATCAAAAATCGTCGATGTGTGTAGATGCGCTGTTTTTCCGCTGCCGAAAAATTGAACGATGATGCCATCCACAAGGCGCATCGCAGCAGAGGTTTTTTCAGTTCTGCTACTTGTGTTTGAAACGTTTTTGCAAAGGGAGAAGCCTCGATCAATAGGATCGAATGCGCCGTGGTTTCGACCAAAAAAGTCGCGCTGTGAAAAGCGTCATCGCAGGCGAAGGAACCATCCTCGGCCATTTGTTGAAAGCCCCATTGCAATTGCTTCAAGCCCCAAGCGATGGTTTCTTCATTGCGATGAGCGAGTCCGGCTTGCACCCAGCGACCGCCATCGCGCTGCAATTCGACATACCAGCGAATCTTTCGATCTTTTTCCCATTCTTGGTTTAAAAAAACAGCTCCCGTGCGTTCTTTCCAATCCGCTGGCGCACGACGTGGCGTGTGAATCAATTCGGTCATCGCCGGTGATAGCTCGCAGGAGGAATCGAGGGATTCAGCTCGCGCGGATAACGTTAGAATGGTGATCAGAAAACAGCGGCGCAAAAAAATATACATGAAAACAAAACGAAGGTTGCGCAGAGAAGCTTACAAAAAAAGCGCGCCTCGTGGGGAGGCGCGCTTGGATTGTGTGATTTTTTTGTTAGATCGTGCGATTGCGTGCTTCAGCCGTGATGTGGGCCACGAAATCGGCGAGGGATTGGGAACCGAGATCGTCTTTGTCGCGATGACGCACCGAGACGGCTTGTTCCTCTTCTTCCTTTTGACCAATGATGAGCATGTAAGGCACGCGATCGAGGCGGGCGTTGCGGATTTTTGCACCGATTTTGTCGGAATCGCGATCCAAGCTTACGCGGATTTTTTCGTCGGCGAGTTGTGCGGTGACTTTCTCGGCGTATTCCATGTATTTATCAGAGATCGGCAGCACGCGGACTTGCTCGGGGGCGAGCCAGGTGGGGAATTTTCCTTCGAAGTGCTCGATGAGCAGGCCGGTGAAACGTTCGAGCGAGCCGAAGGGGGCGCGGTGAATCATTACCGGGCGATGGGGGCGATTGTCCTCGCCGATGTAGCTGAGATTGAATCGCTCTGGGAGGTTGTAGTCGACCTGCACGGTGCCGAGTTGCCAGTCGCGACCGATGACGTCTTTGACCACGAAGTCGATCTTCGGTCCATAGAAGGCGGCTTCGCCGAGTTCTTCGCTGTATTCGACGCCGAGCGTTTGCACGGCCTCACGTAGGGCGTTTTCGGCTTTCTCCCAGTTGGCGGGATCACCGACGTATTTATCGGAGTCAGGATCGCGGAGCGAGAGGCGGACGCGGTATTCGTGCATGCCAAGAGTGCCTAACACTTTTTTGACAAGACCAAGGCAGCCTTGCACTTCTGCTGCCACTTGTTCGGGCGTGCAGAAAAGGTGGGCATCATCTTGAGTGAAGCCGCGGACGCGTGTCATGCCACCAAGTTCGCCGGATTGCTCCCAACGATACACCGTGCCGAATTCCGCAAGGCGCACAGGGAGATCGCGATACGAATGTGGCTCGCTATCGAAAATCTTGATGTGGTGGGGGCAGTTCATCGGCTTGAGCATGTAGCCCTCGTATTCGCCGTTTTCCAAACCGTTGATGAGAGTGGCGCAGGTGGCATCTTCATCGGCCAGTTTTTCTAACACACTGCGCTCAGGAATCGCTGGGTATTGGCTTTCCTGGTAGTAGGGGAAGTGGCCCGAAGTGCGGTAGAGATCGAGCTTGCCGATGTGTGGGGTGAAGACCTGCGAGTAGCCTTGTTTGTCTAGCTCGGAGGTAATGAATTCCTGCAAGGCGCGGCGGATGAGACCTCCTTTGGGCTTCCAAAGAATCAGGCCTTGGCCGACCATTTCATCGATGTGGAATAGTCCCATCTCGCGTCCGAGTCGGCGATGATCGCGTTTTTTGGCTTCCTCTAACTTGACGAGGTGCTCTTGTAGCTCCGTGGAATTTTTGAAACAGGTGCCATAGAGGCGTTGCAATACGGGGCGTGTTTTGTCGCCTTTGTAGAAGGCACTAGCGACGCTCATCAGCTTGAATGCTTTGCAATTGCCGGTGCGGCCAACGTGAGGGCCGGCGCAGAGGTCCCAGAAGTCGCCATTTTTGTAGAGCGAGATTTCTTCGTCTGCGGGGATGTCATTGAGCAAATCCACCTTGAACGTGCTGGGCGTGTCGCGCTCGGCGACGAAGCTGAGACGACCGCTTAGAGCGAGCGCCATGGCTTCATCGCGACTGACGACAACGCGCTCGAAGGAGTCATTGTCTTTGACGACTTTTTTCATTTCCTCCTCGATGCGAGGGAAATCATCGGGAGAGAGCCGATGCTGCAACTCCATGTCATAGTAGAAGCCATTGTCCACAGGAGGACCAGCGGCGAATTGCACATCGGGCCAGATCCGAGAGATCGCGGTGGCCATCACGTGAGCGCAGGAATGGCGGAGACGGTCCAGATCGGACATTTGATGACGTTCTTCTAAAGTTTTTCTCTCGGACATACGTGACGTGAGCAAGCATCAAAAGACGGGCATTTTCAACGTCAAAATGCATCATCGTCGAAGAATGCTGCCATGATGTCGCGCTTTCTGCGGAGGATTTCCATCTTTCGGCTTTTCCTTGGTCAAAATGAGGTCACACTCGTCCCGCGTCTGTGCCATGGCGTTGAGGATTTGGTCCGCGATTTGCAAGAATGGGAAGCTGTGGCATGGTCTGAAAACTCGGAGCAAATTCCGAACGAAATTTTTCACCTTTTTATCTAACAAAAAATGTCTGCACTACATCTACCGGAGCAAGTGGGAGTGATGATTCTTCCCGATTGTGTGCTGTTTCCGCATGGCGGACTGCCGCTGCGTATTTTTGAGCCACGCTACCGGGAGATGTTGCAGGAAACGATTGATGGGCATTGTTTTTTTGCGGTGTGCAATCGCTTGAACGATTCGGAAGACCCTGAGCAATCCGCGGCAGGGGTGGGCACGATCGGAATTGTGCGGGCTTCCCATGAGCAAGAAGATGGCACCTCGAATTTGTTGCTGCACGGTGTGATCCGAGTGAAATTCCTGCGTTGGATCGAAGGAAAATCCTATCCTTATGCCGAAATTGAACCGATTCCGGCGATCTTCGAGCCACCACATCAAGCGGCTGCGGCTACGACGACATTGCGTGGTTGCGTAGAAGATGCGATTCGTGAGTTGCCGGAAGAAGTTCGCAAATCGGTGATGGAGCTGCTGCATCGCACCGATGATCCGGTGATTTTGGCAGACATTGTTTCGCAACAATTCATTCACGACATTGAAATGCGGCAAAATCTGCTTGAAATGGAATCACCTGCCGCGCGGATTGCTTGGCTGTGTCAGGCGTTGGAGAAGTGAGGCGGAAAGTGTTGAGTGATCAGTCAGCAGTGATCAGTAAGAATACTGGTTGCAATATCTTATGTCTGAAGGTCTGATGTCTTGTGTCTCAGATCAGCCCACGAAACTTCACATCGGGGCCGAGTTGGCTCCAGACGATGTTTTTAAGTTTGAGGGGTTGGCTTTTTTCTCCGGCAACGGCGGGTAAGCCTCCCGTGATCATTGGCGCGAGATAGGTGACGACTTCGTCCACGAGATTGTGCTGCAAGAGTTCTGCGGCGAGCTTGCCGCCTGCTTCGACGAGCACCGAGAGGATACCTAGCTCGATGGCGCATGTGCGAAGAATTTGCGTGAGATCACCGCCGCGCACGAGTGTGCGATGTTTCCATACATCGGCAAACAAGGGTGCCGTGATCGGTAGAGTATCTGGGTGCTGACTGATGACCAAACGCCAAGGTTGTTCGCGGCCTTCGCAGAGATCGGGCACTCGAATGGTCAGAGCTGGGTGATCGCGGCGAACTGTCTCGCCGCTTGTGAGAATCATGTCGATTTCGCTGCGCAAATGTTGGACATCGAGCCGAGCTTCTTCGCTGGTGAGCCACGAGCTTTCTCCAGCGGGGCGGGTGATGCGACCATCCAGGCTCATGGCTGTTTTGAGAATGACCCATGGCAAACCAGTTCTTTGCACTTTGGCAAAGGGACGCAGAATGGCTTCGGCTTCTTCGCGTAGGATGTTTTTGCGAACGGCAATCTGATTTTCTGTTAGGAGCTGATCTGCGCGTCCAGCATGCGCAGGGTTGGGGTCTTCACAGGCATAGATGACTTCGCGGATGCCAGCTTCGATCAAGCCCTGAACGCAGGGCGGAGTGCGGCCGTGCGTGGAGCAGGGTTCGAGAGTGACATAGGCGCTGGCACCACGAATCGCGGCTTCGCCATGACGCTCTCGGGCATCGGCTAGCGCCATGCGTTCGGCGTGAGGTGACCCCGCTTTGCGATGCCAGCCTTTGCCTAACAAAATACCATCCTTCACAATCACGGAGCCCACGGGAGGATTCGGCGCGGTTTTGCCGATTCCTTTTCGCGCTTCCGTCAATGCGAGAGACATCCAATATTCGTCATCGATCATGTGTCTGCTCCTTTCTTTTGCATGGCGATGAGGATGGGCGCTTTGCGCAGAGTCGCCCGTTTTTCATAAACCACTACGTGCCATGACGCTCCTTGCTTGTCGGCCCATGCAAGCACTTCGGCTGTCTCGGAATCGCCACCTTCATGACCTGGATAACATACGATCGTGATGATGCCACCGGGTTCGATCAATGAGCATGCGGCCTCTAGCGCGCGCAATGTTTCAGTGCTTTGTGTGATGACGTTGTGATCTTCTCCGGGAAGGTAGCCGAGATTGAACATCACGGCGCGAACGGGTGGAGCTACAACGTCTTGCATGGCGCCATGAGACAGCAAGTGCCAGGTGTAATTGTTTTCGGAAATCTGATTCGCTTGAAACAAGGCTGAGGATGCAACAAGTGCAGCAGGTTGCACATCGAAGCCATGCACTTTTCCGTTAGTTCCGACGCAACGAGCGAGAAAAAGTGCATCGTTTCCATTGCCAAGTGTGGCATCGATCGCGACATCTCCATGGCGCAAGACTTGGGCGATCCAGTCTTGGGCGAGTTGGGTAGGTCGAGGAAAAAGTGGATGCATGAGAGGAAATAAATCAGCGCGCAATGCTGGCAAAGTATGCGCTGGCACTCAAGCCTGATTCGATGGGCGTGCCATCGATAATTTCAGCAGCGAGATGCGCCGAGGCCCAAGGAGCGGTCAGCGACCCCTTCGAACCCAGTCCGTTGAAAACACCGCAAGTGGCAGAAATCAGTCCGGCCACAGGCTTGCTTTTGCGGACGATGGGTCGAATGCCTGCCTCATGTTTGACGATGGAAAAATTTTCGCCGCCTAAGTCGCGTGCGGTTCGCAGGAGAAACTCTAATCCGCTCGGTGAGGGATCGGCGTGGTCGAATGTCCATTCGTAGGTGGCTCCTATTTTGTAATGATCATGGCCAAGGGGGACGAGCCAGTTGCGCCCTGTAATCATCCGTTCTTGCTTCCATGCGGGAGCATGCACGGTGAGGATTTCACCTTTGGCGCAGCGATGTTGCCAAGCTACGGGAACTTGATCCATCAGTCCCTTTGCGCCGCCGCACCAGATGTGGAGGTTGTCATCATCGAGCTTTTGTATGTTGATTTCACCTGTTTCCACAAGGCCATGCTGCTGGAAAAAAGACCGACTCTCCGAGAGAAAATGCGGCACATCGAGACGAGCACCGTGATGTAGCAAATAGGCACTCGCATCAGTCCATCGCGACTCTTCCAGTTTTCGTATGACCCACTCGGCAGCATCGCCCTCGCGCATTTTTTTGCCGAGTTTCGCATCATCGCGCTGTGCGATCAGGCGGATGATTTCTAACGGATACCAAACTTGCGTTCCCAGCAATGCTTCGATTTTTTGATAAAATGTCTCAGCCACGGCATAGTGCATGGCGTATTCCTCCGGAACCGTGCAATTTTTTCCCGATACGGGATTGATCAATCCTGCGGCGACGTGAGAACTGCCGATAATACCTGAATCGATGAGCCGAAAAGGGAAGCCCCTGAACCAAAATTGCCAAGCGAGGCACATGCCTGCTGTGCCAGAACCAACAATGGTCGCGGGCTTCATGACTGACGAAGGCTCTCCTTGAGCGCTTCATTCGGATCAACACGATCAGGTTGGTAGCCCTTGGCATAGGTGAAAAGCCAATGATGCGGATACTCAAAATACGTCTCTTTCTGCTCCTTAGAGAGCTTGTTCCAGATGGCGATATTGAGGCCGCGCATGACTTTTTGCATCATGTGCAAGGTGAGTTGACGGCCTTTGCGAGCCTTTTGCACTTGCTTGTGATTGAGCTGCTCGGGGGATGCTTCCACGAGGCCATGGTTGCTAAGCCCCCACTCATTCATGAGTTGGTCTAATGGCTGCACGCCATGATCTCGTTCGCTGGTAGTATCGTCCACGCGCTTGGTGTAGCAGGGATGAGTGAAAACACCAATCGCAAAATCAGCAAAATGCACTCATCGCTCGCGGGCTCACACTTCATCCAACATGCGCTTTTCGAGGGCGGCTTTGATGAAGCCGGAGAAGAGCGGGTGGGGTTTGTTGGGCTTGGACTGGAACTCGGGATGGAATTGGCAGGCGATGTGGAATTTGTTGGTCGGGAGCTCAATGATCTCGACCAAGCCTTCTTTGGCGCTGATCGAACTGATGACCAAGCCTTTGGCTTCGAGTTGCTCGCGGTAGTCAGAGTTGAATTCGAAGCGATGGCGATGGCGCTCGGTGATGCGATCGACATCGTGGTAGAGTTGTGCCGTTTGGGTTCCTGCAAAGAGGATGGACTCGCAGGCTCCTAGGCGCATGTTGTTGCCCATGGTGGTGAGTTTTTTCTGCTCTTCTTGCAAGCTGACGACTGGATACGGTGTGTTTTCGTCGAACTCGGTGGAGTTTGCATTGGCGAGGCCGCAAACATTGCGCGCAAATTCGATGGTGGCGATTTGCATGCCGAGGCAGATGCCGAAATACGGGATGTTATTCTCGCGAGCATACTTTGCTGCATTGATTTTTCCTTCGATGCCGCGATCACCGAAACCACCGGGAACGAGGATGCCATCGACGTGACCGATGACCTCGGAGGCGATCTGATCCTCCATGGCCTCGGTATCGATCTTGACGATCTTTACTTTGGTATCGTGTGCGGCACCGGCGTGGATGAGCGATTCGTAAATCGATTTGTAGGCATCTTGCAGTTCCGTGTATTTTCCGGCAACGGCGATGGTGACGCTGTGGCGCGGATGGATCACTCGTTGCACAAATTTTTCCCATTCTTCCAATGCTGGCGGTGGGGTGTGGCCGAGGCCGATTTTATCGACGACGAGGCGGTCGATTTTATCGCGACGCAGGTCGAGCGGGCACTCGTAAATGCTGTGGTCGCAATCGCGGAACGCGACGACGTTTTTCTTATCAACGTTACAGAACATCGCGATCTTGCGGCGGTTGTCTTCATCGAGATCGTGCTCGGTGCGGCAGATGATGATGTCGGGCTGGATGCCGATTTCGCGCAATTTGGCAACGGATTGCTGTGTCGGCTTGGTTTTGATTTCGCCAGCGGCTTTGAGGAAGGGCAGTAGGGTGACGTGAATGAAGCAGACGTTTTCTTTGCCGACTTCGAGCGCGAATTGGCGCAGTGCTTCGAGGAAAAGAAGGCCTTCCATGTCGCCGACGGTGCCGCCAATTTCGGTGATCAAGACGTTGACGTCTGGATTGTTATTTGTGACCTCATAGATGCGCGATTTGATCTCATCGGTGACGTGCGGGATGAACTGCACGGTTTTGCCGAGGTAGTCGCCGCGACGCTCTTTTTTGATGACCGAGTCGAATACTTGGCCGGAGGTGAGATTGTTCATGCGTGAGAGCACGCCAGAGGTGAAGCGCTCGTAGTGGCCGAGGTCGAGATCGGTTTCGGCACCGTCATCGAGCACGTACACTTCGCCATGTTGGTAGGGAGACATGGTGCCGGGATCGACGTTAAGATAGGGGTCGAACTTTTGCATGAGGACCTTGAGTCCGCGTTGTTCGAGCAGGGTGCCGATGGAGGCGGCAGCAAGGCCTTTGCCGAGTGAGGAAACGACGCCGCCGGTGACGAAGATGTATTTCATAGTGTAGTTAGGATCAGTGGTTGGTGTTGTGTGAGGGGCGTGAAAGTAATTGCGCTTCAATGAGAGCTGCTTGCTCGGGGGTATCGAGGCCGATGGAGTCATCGAGCGTGACGATGACCTTGATGCGAGCGCCGTTTTCGAGTGCGCGGAGTTGTTCTAACGATTCAGCTTGCTCTAACAAAGACGGTGGCCAGGTGATGAATGTTTCCAGAAAATCACGACGGTAGCCATAAATGCCTTTATGGCGATAGAGTATGAGGCCCGCAGGTTTGTTGCGTTGGTAGGGCAGGGGAGAGCGAGAGAAATACAGCGCGTGACCGTTGAGATCGAGCACGACTTTTACGACATTTGGATCGTTTAGAGCGGCATCGTCATCGATGGGATTGGCTGCGGTGACCATCGGCAATGCGGCATCGTTTGCGAGAGCAGAGGCAAGTTCATCGATGAGAGCGGGATCGATGAGTGGCTCGTCGCCTTGGATGTTGATGATGTGCGTGGCTTCAGGAATCGCGAGAACGGCCTCGGCAATGCGGTCCGTTCCGGTCGGGTGATCGGCGGCAGTCATGGTGACCTTAGCTCCGAAAGAGAGTGCTTCGTCACGGATGCGTTCGTCATCGGTGGCAATGACGATGCTATCGAGCATGCGACATTCCATGCAGCGTTCCCAGACGTGTTGGATGAGAGTTTTTCCTCCGAGTCGATGAAGCGGCTTACCGGGGAAGCGAGTGGAGCCCCAGCGAGCGGGAAGGATGCCTGCGATGTGAGTTGGTGAAGAAAGCACGGTTACGGACGATATGGTTAGCAGTGAGTGAAGCGCGATGGCAAGTTTTTATTCGTTCAGAGCAACGAGAGTTTCTCGTCTTTGGCCGAAAAGCAGAGCCACTCCCACGGTAAAGAGCGTGCCGATCATAATTCGCCATGTAAAGGAAACGGTGGGAAGCCATGTGGGCGAAAAAAGTGGTGCCTGAGCGTTGTGATGCTGGGAGATTTTGGGGAGATCCTCTAATTGAAGCCGAGCCTTCGTTGCAATGGCCTCAGCGGTTACCTTGGATGGGTCGTCGGTGGCCAGGTGCAGGGCTTTTACGGCATTGCGGAAGCGAGCTTCTTTGTCGTGAAAAATATCATACACGTCATTGTGTGCGCCGCTGAGGAACAAGGTAGCGCAGAGTCCTGCGATCATGGCGATGCTGTTGCCTCGACAAGTTCCACGGTTTTTGGTGAGCATGCCGACAAGGAAAATTCCCAGCAACGAGCCATAGGTGTAACCGAATGAGCCAAGCACGATCGGAATGATTCGTAGTTCAGGATTTTTCAGCTTGATGAAAGCTGTACCGATGCCGATCAAGGCGAGCAAGAGCGCGAAGACGACGGTCGAGACACGTGCTGCCTTCATTTGCTCCTCAGATGTCGCTTTGGGTCGGAAAACGCCGAGATACCAATCCTTGGTGAAGGTTGTGGCGAGGGCATTGAGTGCCGTAGATAGCGAGCCCATGGCAGTGGCAAAAAGTCCTGCGGCAATCAGACCGCGCAGTCCGGGTGAGAGATCGTGGAGCATGAACCAAGCAAAAACGTCATTGGTTGGCGCGCCATCGGGGTTGATTTGGTAGTAGCGATAAATCAATATGCCGATCGCAAGAAATCCCACAACCACAGGTAGATCAACGAGACCTGAGACAATCACAGCACGTTGCCCGCGCTTGGCATCCTTCGATGTCAACATACGCTGCACCATATCTTGGTCCGTCCCGTGGGTAGCGAGCGTGGTGAAGATCGATCCAATCAATGCAGCCCATATGGTGTATTCTTGTGTTAGAATGTTTTTGACATTGCCCCAAAAGGATTGACCCTCGATGATGCCGTAGTCGAAAAACACCGGTTCTTTGATTTCCGCCACGAATGGCGCCCACCCTCCCGTTTTACCCAGCAACCAAAAGAATACGTAGATCGCGGCACCGAACATCAGACTCACCTGAATCAAATCGGTCCAGACTACTGCTTTGATTCCTCCGAGAGTGGTGTAAAGCGCTGTGAGGCCCGTAATCAGAATGACTGATACCGCATAGATCATCAACTCTTGCCCGAAGCGCTCGTCGGGCGTCATTTTGGCAAACTCGGGATGTACCAGCTGCCATGCGAGGACTAAAAGAATCGCTGCTACGAATATGCGCGAGCCACTGGCAAGCGAGCGGGTGAGCAAGAAGACGAAAGAGGCCATGCGGCGGGTGAGTTTGCCGAAACGGATTTCCAGAAACTCGTAAATGCTCACCACGGAGTATTTGTAAAATGGCTTGATGAAAATCGCGGCGACGAGCAAGCGAGCTAAAATTGTGCCGATCACCAGCTGCGCATAGACAAAATTTCGCTTCGCAAATCCCTCACCGGGAGTACCCAGAAATGTCCCCGCCGAAATCTCCGAGGCGAGGATCGATGCGAGCACCGCCCACCACGGCATGGAGCGATCTCCTAGGGCATACGACTCCATCGTTTTTTGCCCCCGCGAGGCGCGCAAACCAATGCCAATAATGACAGTGAAATACACACCTACAATGATCAGGTCCAACGCATAGTCTCGCATGGGCCTGATTCTCACCACATCTGGAGAAACACTCAAGACAAAGCGTAAGGAAAGCGAAAAAACATTGATAGCATGAGGGTTGTAGCCGATTTCTTGAATCGGAACTTGATGAAAAATCAAGAGAAGTTAAAGTTCTCTAACAAAAACTTTTTAAAATTCCATCGTGTGGAACACCCGTGGTATAGGGGATAGAGAAGCATCCCAAAACGGGTTGAAATTTTTTGATTTTTTCTTCCGCAGAATTGGGTAATTTCTCCCTCGCCTCACGTGAACTCTCGTTTACTATCGATCACGGGGACGGTGAAATTTTAAAAAGAATCACATCTATGGACTCAGGGGAGTTTGACACCAACAAAAATTTATCTTCAACGAAACAATCAACCGATCATGACTGGCTCCAAGTTCAAGAAACGCTGAAATTGCTCGTGAGTGCTGATGCCTATCAGCGCTGGTTTCGTAGTTGCCGATTGCTCTCCGCCGATGAGCAACGCATGGTCATCGGTGTCCCGAACGATATTCACTCGGTATGGATCGAGACAAATTATTGGGGTGAGCTCGTAGAAGCCTGTGCCTCGGTTTACGGAATGCGTGAAGTCAAACTTTCGGTTTGCTCCGATGATGTTGAGGAAGTCACCGTTTCGCCAGTATCACCATTTCATCATGATGACGAAGAGCCCGTGTTGGCTGATGATGATTCATTAGAAAAACGTCTCAAGTCCGCAGGCCTGAATCCACTCTATAGTTTCTCGCGTTTCGTCGTCGGTAACAACAGTCAATTTGCTCATGCCGCTTGCCAAGCGGTCTCGAAAAATAAAGCGGTCGGCTACAATCCTCTGTTCATCCATGGTGGGCCAGGGCTGGGCAAAACTCACTTGATGCAAGCGATCGGTCAAGAATGGCTGCGCACACGTCCGCAATCACGCGTAGTGTATCTCACCTGTGAAAAGTTCACCAACGAGTTCATCGATGCCGTGCGCAAAGGAGATCTCGAAAAATTTCGCAAACGCTACCGCACAGCGGAACTCATGCTGATCGATGACGTGCAGTTTATCGCTGGTAAGGAGCGCTCGCAAGAAGAGTTTTTCCATACCTTCAATACTCTGATCGATGGTCAGCGCCAGGTTGTCCTCTCCTGCGATCGTCCGGCTTGTGAAATCAAACAGTTCGAGCCACGTCTCATTTCGCGCTTTGAGTGTGGACTCACGGTGGAGTTGCAGATTCCTCAAGAGGAGACTCGCACGGCGATTCTCCGTCGCAAGATGGATGAATGGAAAGTGAAGCTCGATGACTGCATCGTGGCCTATCTTGCCCAACACATTCGCAGCAATGTCCGTCGTCTCGAAGGTGCGCTGATGCGCGTCGCCACCTATTCATCGCTCGCAGGTGAACATGTTCCACTCGAGAAAGTCGAGTATCTGTTGCGCGATCTATTGCGCGAGGAGGCAACCAAGCAAGTGACGATCGATTCGATTCAAAAAGCCGTGGCCGATCATTTTGATCTTCGTCTTGCTGATATGACAAGTCGCCGCCGCCCAGCTAGCGTCGCTTACCCGCGCCAGTTGGCGATGTATCTCAGCCGTCAGCTGACGAAATCATCACTCATGGACATCGGCGAAGCCTTTGGCGGTCGCGATCACGGCACGGTGATTCACGCATGCAAAAAAGTCGTCGAGCAAATCAAGAGCGATCATTCTGTCAAAGAGCTCGTGGGGATGTTCGAGACAACCTTGCGCCGATGAATGCAAAGCAAAGCGCCGCAGGAAAATGGCGCTTGCTCTTTTGCTCGGTGTCGCTAGTTTTTTCTGTATCGATGAAACACACACTGATTGCGTTGCTTGGCATGACAACTTTGGGACTAGCGGAAGAAGCTGCGAGCCTACCCTTGATTCCTTATCCCGCGAAAGTGACGCGGTTGGAAGGTGAATTTACCGTTTCTCCTGAAACCGCGATTCGCTTTGACCGACGTCTCACCAAAGATGCCGATCTGTTAGCCATTGCGCTCGGCGAGCTGACTGGCCAGAAAACGCGCACGGCAGCTGAGGAACTGCGCATCATGCTGCATTCCGAAGTTGCCTTGGACATCGATGAAACCCTGCCGCTTGCAGCATCGGGTTACACGCTACAAATTTCTCCTCGTGGCGTGAAAATCATCGGCAAAGATGCCGCGGGCGCATTCTGGGGTGCACAAAGTTTCCTGCAACTTTTGCCACCCCCTGCGGACAAAGGAAATGCCAGCATCACTGACAAGGGCGTGCAAGTGCCTTGTGTGACCTTGGAAGACCAGCCTGCCTATGCATGGCGCGGCATGCATCTCGATTGCGGTCGCCATTTTTTCGGCATCGATGATCTCAAAAAATTCATCGACCAGATGGCCTTTCACAAGCTCAATGTGTTTCACTGGCATTTGACCGAAGATCAAGGCTGGCGCATCGAAATCAAAAAATACCCCAAGCTCAACGAAGTCGGTGGCTTTCGCGATTCGACTCCTCCATACGGCAATCGCAACAGCGACGACGGCAAACGCTACGGAGGATTTTACACCCAAGAACAAGTCAAAGATCTTGTCGCCTATGCAGCGGCTCGTCACATCACGATCGTGCCCGAGATCGAACTGCCGGGCCATGCTGCAGCGGCGATCGCGGCCTATCCCCAATTTGGCAACACCGATATTCCCGGCTACGCGCCCAAGGTCATCACACGTTGGGGTGTGCATCCGTACATTTTTGCACCCAAAGAAGAAACGTTCGCCTTCCTCGAAGATATTCTCTCGGAAGTGTGCGCCTTGTTTCCTTCGAAATTCATTCACATCGGCGGCGACGAGGCGCCCAAGGATCAATGGAAAAATTCACCCTTCGCCCAACAGGTGATGAAGCGGGAAGGCCTCAAGGATGAGCATGAATTGCAAAGCTATTTCATTCGACGCATCGAAAAATTCCTCGCAACGAAAAACAGATCACTGGTTGGTTGGGATGAAATCCAAGAAGGCGGACTGCCAAAAACGGCGACGATGATGGTGTGGCGCGATATCAACTGGGCGCACACCGCGCTTGATCGTGGCAACAATGTGGTCATGGCCCCGAATGCCTTTGCCTACCTCGATCACTACCAACTGCCTGCCGCCGAGGAGTTGGCAAAAGGTCCAGAGTTTGAAGCCATCGGAGGATTTCTCCCCGTCGAAAAACTTTACGGCTACAACCCCGCTAGTGTCGCGCGCAATGCCGAGGAACGCAAACGCATCCTCGGTGTGCAAGCGCAGTTGTGGACGGAATACATGAAGGATTGGAAAAAGGTCGAATACATGGCGTTTCCTCGCATCGCAGCTCTTGCAGAAATCGCCTGGCTGCCGCAGGAGCAGAAAAACTATGCCGATTTTCGCAAGCGTCTCGATTCGATCCTCCGCTTCTACGATGCCCGCGGCATCAATCGTGCCGAGGTTTATGAATTGCCGAAAAAAGAAACCAAGGATGGTTCGGTGATCGAGACATCACTCAATGTCTATGGTGAACACGCCACGGAATTTGCCTTTGATGGCAAGCCTGCCACTTTCTTTTGGTCGGGCCGCGAGCTTCGTAAAGACGACCACATCACACTCACGCTCAAGCAAGCTTTGGCGAAAGAATCATCCGTTCGCATTGTAACGGGTGGAAAGGCTAGCAAAAATGGTGACGCCCTTGAAAGCGGGGAACTGCAATACTCTGTGAATGGCTCCGAATGGAAAACGGTCGGGTCTGCTCAAGCAGGGAAGCTAGAAGGAAAAGTTCCAGCGGGCACCAAGGCACTGCGATTGCTCGTGACCGCAGCTCAAGAAAGCTGGTTGATCGTGCATGAAATCGAGATTGAATGATGGTCGATTTCAACTAGGCAAAGTCCGTCGATTGATGGGACGTGTAATTTTGATAATAGGCCTAACAGATTTCGGCAGCTTGTCGAGTTCTTGTCTCAGAGCGAGCATCCGAGCTTTTTTCTGAACGGTAATTTGATCCATGTGGTGTTTGCCAATCAGAAAAAAGAGCGAGCCGCAAAAAATCAAGGCCAACGAAATCAGCCCATTGCCTTGGGTATAACGCCAGCCAGCACAGTGGATGACAAACGCGAGTATGGTGACCGCCGTCGCGATGAAGGACCAAAGCGCATGCTTGTGGTGGAACGTCGACATTTCGGTCACGAGTGGCTCAGCGGGAGAGGTCTTGGCAGGAACAACGACAGTATCTTTTGGCGGCGTTTGCGGCTGGAGTTGCAGCAATAATGATTTTGCTTGCTCGAATTCCTGATCACTCAGTCCGCCCCGAAGATGAAGCTCGTGCAAGCGTGTCAGTTGTGATGCCAGCTGTTCCATGACGATAAGCATAAGATTTTACGCTAGAAAATCAAGCAAATGTGATGCGTGAGAACAAGCAAGGCGGACAAAAAAATGAGCCACTCCGTGAAGAGTGGCTCATGCGAAAAGTAGAGTAAATTGCCGTTATGCGTTTGCTGGCATCAGGCGAATGGAACGCACGAACTTCATGAGATCGCGGGTTTCTTGTTGCCAACCAACCAGTGTCTGCTTCGACACTTCGACGCGCTGGGCAACGAGTTTTTCCAGTTCGGCATAATTTTTTGCCAAATCTTCGCACAATTCGTTGAGCATCACGTGAGCGCGCTCGGTCATAGTAGGATGAGCGGCATTGAGGGCTGCGAGTTTTTCCTCGGCACGCAGGCGGGCTTCACCCATCTCGGCGAGAAGAATTTTCGAGTCTGGCACGCGGCGCAGATTGGAGGCTAGGCCAAGCTTGGAGAGAGTCCAAATAGTCCACTTGGTGGGGTCCCACTGCCATGGTTTCACACCATTACGGTAGTCGTGTTGGAACTCGTGGTGGTAGTTGTGGTAGCCTTCGCCGAAGGTGGCGAAAGCCATGATGATGCTGTCGCGAGCGCTGTGCTTTGTTGAATAAGGGCGGTGGCCAATGGTGTGGCAGAGCGAGTTGATGAAAAAGGTCGAGTGTTGGACTACGACCACGCGGAGCACGCCAGCGATCAGGAAGCCGCCGAGTGCGCCTTGCCATACGGGAAGTTCCGTGAAGAAGTGATTGTAAGCGCCGCCAAGGATGGCTGGGCCGACGAGACCGACAAGAAGAGCGATCCATTGAACGTATTTGTGTTGCCACATTACGAGACGATCTTTTAGCAAATCATTGACGTTATCGTTGGTTTTATCAGGGCGCAGTTTGAACATGAGCCAGCCCATGTGAGCCCAGAAGAAGCCTTTTGAAATATCGTAGGGATCTTCATCGTGATCGACGTGTTTATGATGCTTGCGATGGTCGGATGACCAATCGAGGCATGAGTTTTCAAAGGCGCATGCTCCGAAAACTAAGGTGAATAGTTTTACTGGCCATTTTGCCTTGAAGGAGAGGTGGGAGAATAAACGGTGGTAACCGAGGGTGATGCTCATCGCGGTAGCGGGCACCATGAAGGCAAACATCAACCACTGGAACCAAGATTGGTCAAAGGTAATGATATACCAAGGAACGACAGTCGCAGCAATGAGGAACGTGCCGATCAAGAAGGAACTGGTAATCCAGTCCACTTTTTCGAATGGAATGCGGAATTTAGACATAGTGAGATAGTAGGTGTGCTCGTTTTGGCGAACAGCAACACACTAGCATTCTTCGGTGTTGCTGACAAACATTCTTTCTGAGCAGATTTTATCAAATCGCAGCAAAATATGCGGAGTTGAATCAGGGGGCGAGAAAGGGTTAACGATCCTTTGTCAATTTTTTAGAGGGGTAGGTCCAATTGGTCATTTCCGAAGTGGCTCCAGGCATTGTAGCCGCGCTGGCGGAGTGTGCTGGCGAGCTCGCGGGTGGAGCCGTGGATGGTGATGATTTTTTTTGGTTGCACGAGGGCGGCAGTTTCGAGGAGATCTGGGAAATCGGCGTGGTCGGAGAGAGGAATCGCATCATCGGTGCCATATCGGAATTTGGCCGAGGCATTGAGGGCCCAGCCTGTCATCATGCAGCTACGGCGATGGGGGATGGAAAAAAATTCCGGCTGCTTGAGGATTTGAGGCGGTGCGATCAATGTGGTGCCGAGTGGGATTTTTCCTTCCCACAACTGGGGCTCGGGCAGTGTGCAGCCAGCTTCACGGCATGCTTGGGTCATTTCACACACCGTTTTGCTAGAGACAAACGGGAGATGATGGGCGGCAAGGATAGCGGCAATTTCTTGGGCTTTGCCTAGGGAATAACCTAACAGAACAGGGGTTGCGTGATCGGCGATGGCATTATGGATGAAGCGCAGAATGGATTGCTCAATATCGGCGGCAGGTGGTAGCACGTAGTGTGGCAGGCCGAAAGTGCTTTCCATGATGAGGGTATCGGCTTGGAGCCATGAGGCGGGCTCGGCGGCGCGGGAGGGACGAAGCTTGTAGTCGCCAGTGTAGAGTAGGCTGGCTTGACTGCTTAGACTGCGGACGTGAAGCATGGCCGAGCCGGGGATGTGGCCTGCGGGTAGCAAGGTGATACAGTGATCGTTCCACGTTACAGGCTCGTGAAAGTGCTGAATGGTAAGTCGATCGCGAGCGATGCGGTAGCGACGTTGTAAGAGATGCGCGGTGACGGGGCTACAGAGGATCTGTTGGTGGCGGGCGACGTGATCGGAGTGGGCGTGGGAAATGAAGGAAAAGGATTTGGCGCGTGGGGCATCAAGCCAGAGATCGAGCGCGGGTAGGTGCAGGCCGTGCTTCGGGTGGATCTCAGGGTTGATTTGAATTTCTGGAAGCTGTGACACGCGTGGCGATTATTCGATTTTTTGTTCGAGTTGTCGAAGGTAATCGGCCTTGAGTTGGCTGCTAAGAATCAGCTTGGTATGACGCTCGGGGGTTTTTTGATCAATGGTCTGGCGCATTTCGATCATCTCGGCTTCGGCTTTTTGCAAAGCGCTGCTTGCGGAGCTGAGAGATTGCTGTTTGGTCTTGATGTCGACTTCCAGCAGTTTGATGATGGTCTGATCTGGTGTGGTTGCCGATTGGGCATCGTGGAGTTTTTTGTCGAGTTCGGCAAGGGCTTGTCGTTGTGCGTTGAGCTCGGTAGCTGCCTCGTTGATGCGTTTGGCGGCATCGGCAAAAGAGGAAGTCTGGTCTTCGAATTCTTGATGCAGAGTGGTGGCTACAGCATTTTCGGCGAGGGCCTTGGCATTGATGGTGGCGGCAGTCCAATGATTGCGTGCTTGTTTCAGTCGCAGTGGTTCTGTTTGTTTGGCTTGAAAATGAGCCTGGGCATCGGCGTGGGCTTTTTCGAGGGCGGCAAGGGCGTCTTGCTTACCCTTGAGATCGGCCTCGGCGGGGGCGACCTTGGCTTGGGCATCGGCTACAGCTTTGGTAGCAGGTGCTAGCGCATTGTTTAGGTCTTGCTCTTCTTTCGTGAGTGCGGCTGCGGCGGCATCAAGCGCGGTTAGGCCTTGGGTGATGGCGTTGAGCTTGCCTTCGGCATCGGTTAATGCGGCTTGTGTGGTGGCGATGACGGCTCCGTCGCCCGCACCTTGTGCGGTGGCGAGTGCAGTGCGCGATTGCTCGACGAGCGCGAGCGCGGGAGCATGGGTGGGACGCAGGGTCTCGGCCTCAGTTTTTTTCGCTGCGAGAGCCTGGCGACTGGCTTCGAGCTTGGCCTTGATCTCGTTTTCTTGCTGCAAGAGCGGGCCGACCGCATCTTTGCTTTGTTGCACGGCAGCGGTGGCCGCGGCGATGATATTCTTATGCTCTTCGAGCTTGGCTACGGCGTCTGCTGCACCTTTTTGCGCAACGGTTAATGACTCGGGATGAGCTGTAAGAGCCTGATCAATTTGTGCGATCCTCGTGGCGATAGCGGGTGGATTGTTTTGCAATGTGGCGATGAGAGCGCCGTTGTCACACTGAAACACGTGAATGAGGCCGTTGATGTCGCCAACAAATGCTCGTTTGCCCTCGGCATCGACGGCGATGGCGGTGGGGAGTGCGGGTACGGCCACAAAATCACGCAGGTGGTTGAAATCGGGCTTCCAAATTTTGGCTTTGAGATCTCGACCCGCGGTGACAAAGTGCCCATCGCGTGTCCAGTCGAAGCCGACAACGCCGCCACCATGGGCGTCGATTTTTTTGATTTCGGTGCCGCCATTCATTTCCCACATTCGGACGGTACCATCCTCGGATGATGAGCCAAGGATGTTGCTGTCATTGCGATATGCGGTGTGGGTGATGGCGGCTTGGTGTGCGCGGAGGGCATGAAATTCACCGCCAGTATCAGCTTCCCAGACCAATACTCCGCCGTTGCGATCTCCGGTGGCGAGGAGGATGCCATCGGGTGAGATATCAAGCGATGTGACCCAATCGGTGTGTTTTTTGATCGATTTTTGAAGTTCAGTGCTCTGTGTGTTCCAGAGCTTAACTAGTTTCGATGGAGAACCTGTTGCCACGACATCGAAGCCGGGGCGAATGTCAGCGCAGAGCACACTGTCGAACTCCTTTCCGGCGGTCAGGATACGCGCGCCGGTGGTGACATCGAATGTGACGGTTGTACCCGATTTTCCAGCAATGCCACCGCCGACGATGAGATAGCGGGAATCGGGCGTGAAGGCGAGCGAGGTGGGTTCACCTTCAGGAAATGGAAGAACACCGATGAGTTCAAGGGAATCGCTGTGATAGAGACAGATTTGTCGCAGCGAGGTAACGGCGATCATCGGAGCCCAAGGAGCGGCGGCGATGGCGTGAACTGAGGCACCACGGGGTGCTACGATGGGAGGCTCTAACAAAACATGAAGTGGCAAGGGTGGAGGTCCTTCAGGCTTAGCGCCAGGAGTGCTGCTCATGGATGCATTGAACTGCGGCTTGCTTGGTTTGCGAGCGGCGGAATTTTTGTTTTCCAGAAGTCCGCCCTCGATCCAAGCCTTGAGGGTTGCGATTTGTGCGGGGCTGATGGGATCACCCTCGGGCGGCATTTTGAGTTCGCCAGTGCGCATGACACTGGTGAGGAGAGAGGATGAAGTATCGCCAGGTTCGGCAATTTTTCCACCGGAGCCGCCCTTCATGGCATTGCTAAAGGAGGAAAGATCGAGGCCGCCCTTGGCTTTGTCGGGATTATGACAGTTTAAGCAGGCTTGCTCAAAGATCGGGAATACGTGATCGTCGTAGGTGATTTTATCGGCAGCGAGGAGAGGTGCTATGGCGGAGGCCGCAGCTAGGGTAACGGACAAGCAGATCGGCGACCGATGGCTGAGCGGGCGTGGATTTTTCGAGCTGAAAAAGTTCGTATTCAAACTGGGACCGTTACGCACGGCGCGCATGCGATCTTTCGGTATAAACAAAAAAACCTGCACGTGATGAGCGTGCAGGTTCGGAAATAGGTATTGACGGGAAAATTACCAAGACTTGACGTCGTCTTTGGTGGAAGGCAAGCGGTCAGCTCCGTAGGAGTAAACGATGGCACGAGCGCCGCGGACGATGTCTGGATCGGCGCCTTGTTTGATGGGGTTTTCGATTTCTTCATCGTAGTCTGAGTCGAAGACAATGTAGATAGCCTCACCAAATGCGTCGTTCATAGCGCTGACGGTATTGTTTTGTGAATACACAATGCCGGGCTTGCGGCCGATGGCTTGTTTGGCTTCGAGGAATTTGATGTTGCGAACGTTGAGTTGGGTTGAGGATTCTTGTTCTTTGCCTAGAAGTACGGTAAGGAGATCGGTGCCGGCAACGTCTTGCGTGCTGAGCGGGGTGTCGCTTGGGTCAGAGATCGGTAAGGAGCCGTATTCATCGTAGTAGTTGTTGACTGCGAGCGCGAGGTTGGTGACGAGGTTCTGCGTTTGAACGGTTTTGGAGCGCTTCATGGCAGCCTGAACGCCTGCGAATCCGAGGGCGGCGAGGACCATGATGATGGAGATGACGATGAGCAACTCGACGAGAGTGAAGCCCTTGGTGCGACGAATGTTGTGGTTTTTCATATGAGTGGTTCGGTTGGGAGAGTGAAGCGAATCTGAGTCCCGATGGCAATACTCAATTTTCCGCAGTCACATGGTAAATACTAAGCGATTTTTGACGGCTTGGCAATGGGATATGTGGGAAATTTTTGAAGTGAGTGGTGCTTTTTGACTGGTTGAAATTTAGGATTGCATGCAATGGGGAAATCAGCGGGAAATGGGCGTATGGAAATTCGTCCTGTGGGAATTGTGCGAAGTTGTTATGAAGAAAAATTCGCCGTGCCGCGGCAGCCTGGGCTATGCCCGAGTGCTTGGGCGCATGTGGAGTGTGAGGAGGAATTTGGCAACGAAGATTTTTTTCGTGGGATGGAGGGTTTTTCTCACGTATGGTTGATTTTCGGATTTCATGAGACAGTGGAGCAGGGCTATGCGCCGACGGTGAGGCCACCACGCTTGGGCGGTAATGAGCGTGTCGGGGTGTTTGCGAGCCGCAGCACGTTTCGTCCGAATGGACTAGGTTTGTCGTTATGCCGGATGGAAGGGCTGGAGCGGAAAGCGGGTAAGATGTTGCTTCATTTGGGCGGCGCAGATTTGATCGACGGAACTCCGGTTTATGATGTAAAGCCGTATTTGGCTTATGCTGAAAGCATCACCGATGCAAGTTGTGGTTATGCAGCAGATGCTCCCGTGCGCAAGGATGTGCATGTTTCGTCTGAATGCGCGAGGGCGTTTGCGGAGTTGAGTGCGAGAGATCGATCGATTGTGAAGGAAACATTGGCTTTAGACCCACGGCCAGCAGCGCATGACGACACTGAGCGGATTTATGGCGTGCGCCTGTGTGGGGTGAATGTGCGTTTTCGCGTCGGGAAGGTAGTAGAGGTGGTGGAAATCTTGACCAAGCAGGGAGAGATCTGATCTGTGTGAGAAAGTTTTTTCTGATTGCCGTTTTGCATTGCCAAGCCGAGAGCTTTGTGCTGAACTTCTTTCCGCTATGGCAAATCCTACCAACGTCCTCGCTCAAGGTATCGAAATCATCGGCTCTGTTCGTTTTTCAAACGACATGATCATTGATGGTAAAATTGAAGGTCAAATCATGTCTGATAAAGGTCGCGTCACCATTGGTGAAAATGCGACGATCAAGGGCGACATCACAGCCGGTGAGGTCAAGGTCTTTGGCAAAGTGGAAGGTAAAATCACTTCCGACCGTTGCGAATTGAAAGCCAAATCGCGTTTGGATGGTGACATCAAAGCAAAGATGTTTGCGATGGAAGAAGGTGCTCAGCTCGCTGGTCGCACCGAGATTGGTTAATCGAGCCAGACACCTCGTGTCTCGGCATTGCTTCTGTGCTACACGGAGGAGGAAAATGATCTTTCTCTCAGTGTAGCAGATTACTTCCTTGGCATTGGTTTGCCATGCATGAGCCAAGCGAATTAAAAACGGCTACCCTTATCACGGGGTAGCTGTTTTTTTTGTGGCAGTTGTCACATGAGAATATGGTCATATTTGAAGCGCATGCTCAAGGCTTCCAAAGCAGGAGGGCGAGTAATCCAAGGAGGACTGCGAATCCTTGACTAATGCGGTCTTGATATCGCTCGTAAAAGCTTTTTACACGGGAGTGCTGGAGGAGATGGGCCCACAGAATCCAGAGAGCGGCACCTTGTATAACGATGATGCTCGCCAGCAGCCAAGGGCGTAGGGGGGATGCATTTTCATGGAGGAAGGGAGCGCATACACTGGCTAGGATCAGCGCGACTTTGGGGTTGAGCATGTTGCAGCTGAACCCTCGAAAAAAATGGCTGCGAGCAGCAGCGGGAGTGTTACTGGCGCCAGGACTAGCAGACGGTTGCAGGATCATCCATGCAAGATAGAACAGATAGCATGTGGCGAGTGATTTCGTGATCAAGGTGATTTCGGGCGCTGCTTGCAGCAGCAAAAAAACTCCACCTGATAGGGCGATGGCGGAGTGTATGGCGAGTCCTGCAGCTATGCCCAGTGCTGTCACAGAACCTGCTCTCGCACCATAGTGCAGAGAACTGCGCGTGAGCAAAAGCATATCTGGCCCTGGGCTGAATTGACCGAGCGCCATGATTAGTGAGAAAAGTGTGAGTTCGAGGAGCGAAGCCACGGGATTTTAGCTTGGCGTAGCGGCTAATAAGTAGGCGAGGACAGCGCGCTCCTCACTTGGCTTCAAGCCTGCATTCCAAGCCATGCCAGGAGCGACTACATGCCAATCTGCTGAGCTCACCGACGCGGGCAGTTGGTGTTCATGGCATCTTCCGCAGTGTGCGATGTAAAGTGCGCGGCCTTTTTGCAGTGTGCCGAGCGGTTGATTCGAGCGCTCAGCCATCTCGGCCGTAGCAACAGGTGTTTTCTGATCTAATGTTTGAGGCATACAAGCGGGTAGCAGGACGCCAAGCAATGCGAGAGAGAAAAACAACCGGAAACGGGTAGTGCGCATGAGGAGCGAGTGTTACATTTTTTTAACCGCAAGGATGTATGCTAAAACATCGGTGCCGTCAGAGGGATTGAGACCAGAATGCTTGATCATTTTTGGTACGGAATCGACGAAATCTACCTCATCGAGATCATGCGGCAATGGGTAGGCATGACATTCGGCACAATGAAGCATATAAACTACGTGACCGCGTTGCAATTGTTCGAGTGATTTGCCGCTTTTCTGGGCCATTTCAGGCGAGGGATTGGGCACTTCCGAAATCCCGCCCTGTTCGTTATCGGTGACGGCACAGTGACACAACAATAGCAACGGCAGTGTGAAGAGTAGTTTTTTCATGGGTCGTTAGGCGGTGGAGAATTAATGCTCGAGGTCGAGTTCGTAGACGGTGCCGTGCGCGGCGATGAGGTAAATTTGCAAGTCAGCCAGTTGAGTGGAATTGAGGTGAGCATTTTGGCTCATATGTGGCAAGACCTCTCGCCATGCCTCGGGGTCAATTTTAGCAGGAGGAACGCGCTCGTGGCATTTGTTGCAGTGGGCCATGTAAATGCTCCGGCCGTTTTGCAATTGCAGCTGGGTAGTGTCCATATCCATGGCCATTTTTGGAGTGACCTCTGGGATTGCATTGAGATCAGGGCCACAACTCACGATAAATAGATTCGCAATGATCAGGGCAAATGCCACCTTGCAGAGAGCTGCGGCATGGGAGAAAAGTTGCATGGGAGCATGCTGACAAAGCGTAGGGAGCTTGTCGATCATCAATATGGGGCGCGCAAAGAAAATTCCATCAACTTCGGCTCATCTTCCAGTTCGACTGCTGGGAATTCGCTCGAGTTTTTCAAGATGGTTAGTTTGACGGCAGGTGCTTGTATCGATTCGGCTGCGGAGTGAGCGGGCTGCAGCATAACGAGGAAGCTGGCCGCGAGAATGGCGGCTACTGTAGAGGCTGCGGCGATGGAGCGACGACGGAAACGTTTAGCGGATAGGATTCGTTCGACCTCGCTGGGGCGAATCGTGGGCCGATGAAAACCCATGCTGTGCGGAACGTCGTTTGGGCGGCTGAAAAAAGGGCCTAGTTCACGACGCCCCTGCCAGTCGCATGGGCGACTTTTGGTAAGCGTGCAGTCTTCACGTCCTGCAAAGTCTTCTCCAAAGAAGCATTGCTCGAGCCAAGGCTTTTGCTTCCATCGGTGAACCACAATGGCAACACTGCTTTCATCAATTAAGGGCAGAGGCGGGAACTCCCACGCAGCAGTGGTGATCGCGGCATTTGTTTCCGATGGTAAGGTCGGTAAGATAGTTACGTTTGGCATACTGTGCTGCTAGGCTTGTAGTAATTGTGTGTAGAAAGTAAGCCGATATCAATACCTAATTTTCCCTAATTTTATCCGAAAATTGCAAAAATTATCCGTGACCACGGCAATGCATTTGTGTCATACTCTGTGCCGATGAAACACACACTTGTCATGACAATCCTCGGAGTTGATCGTAAGGGCCTTGTCCGTTCGATCGCCGCAATCATTGAAGAACATAAGGCTAGCTGGCAGGAAAGTCGAATGGCTCGCCTCGCAGGGCAGTTTGCGGGAATTCTGCGCGTGGAGTGCCCAGAGGGTTCTCTCGAGAGTTTGACTAAGGCGCTTGAAGGCCTTAACAATCAAGGTATCTGTATCAATATCATCCGCGAGGAGGTAAGTGTTTCGGAAAGCCGACGGATCTTAAGCATTGATGTGGTCGGCAATGATCGTCCAGGAATCGTTCACCAGATGACGTTGGCGATCGCCGAGAGCGGCGGCAACGTCGAGGAGCTTGTCACAGGGTTGGAAAGTGCGGCGATGTCGGGACATCCAATTTTCCGCGCTTCGGGAAAAGTCAGCTTGTCTTCACAGGGAGATGAAGCCCAACTGCGCAGCGCGATCGAAAATCTCAGTGATGATTTATCCGTCGAGATTCACTGAAACTTTACTTGCCATCCCTGTTCCAACAACCTACCGCTCTTTCAGCTATGTCAAAAGTTTTCGATATCAAACGTCCTGCCATCATTTTGCTTGGTGCTCCTGGTGCCGGCAAAGGTACGCAAGGGAAGATCCTTGGCACCATTCCGCGATTTTTCCACTGTGAGTGTGGAAATGTTTTTCGCTCATTAGATACGCGCACTCCTCTGGGTCAGAAATTTGTTGAATACTCCAGTCGTGGTGAGTTAGTGCCCGATGAACTGACTGTGGAGCTTTGGAAAACGCAAGTTGGCAACTGGAGCGATATGCACTTGTATAAACCAGACATCGACTACTTGGTATTGGATGGCATTCCGCGCAACGTCGAGCAAGCGAAATTCATCGGCAACTTTGTGCAGGTGGAGCAAATTTTCCACCTCTCGTGTCCGGATCGTACCGAGTTGGCGCGACGCATGCGCAAGCGCGCGCTGAAGGATAACCGCATTGATGATGCGAATGAAATTGTGATCCAGCGCCGCATCGCGACATATGAGGAAGAGACCAAGCCGATTCTTGATTTTTATCCGAATGAGATCATCTGTGACATTGATGCGACGAAACCACCAGTGCAAGTGATCAATCAAATCACGTCGGTCATTCTCGGTCTGCCATCGTATAAGGAATCGGAAGGGAAAATTATCTAAGTTTTAGCCCGCGAGCATGAAGGTCGTATTCGTAGCTACAGGGGACATTGCGCTACCATCTTGGGATTGGTTGCAGAGTTCTGATTGCGAAATTTTGGCTCTTGTGACGCAGCCAGATAAGCCGGCTGGTCGGCGGATGGTGCTCACGGCACCCGAGGTCAAGCTGCGCGCGATCGAGGCAGGCATCCCCGTGATGCAGCCCGAGAGTTTGCGAAAAAAATCGGCCATCGATGCCGTGGCGGCTCTGTCTCCCGATCTGATCGTGGTGATGGCTTACGGACAAATTTTGACCGAACGTTTTCTCGCGATTCCTCGCGTCGCTTGCATCAATCTACATGGCTCCTTGCTGCCAAAATATCGTGGCGCATCCTGCATTCAAGCTGCCATCGCGGCAGGTGACGAGGAGACGGGGATCACTGTGATGCACATGGTGCGCGAGCTCGATGCCGGTGATATAATTTTGCAAAAATTCTTACCTCTTGATGCTACATCGACAGCGGGAAAGGTCCATGACGATCTCGCCAAGCTAGCAGCTGTGGCGCTTGCCGAGGCTGTTGAGCTATTCGCGCAGGGTGCTGCCTCACGCACCGCGCAAGATCCCATGGCATCGAGCTACGTCGGGAAAATGCTGCGAGAGGATGGCCGCATCGATTGGTCACATCCCGCGGAACGTTTGGAAAAAATCATCCGTGCCTATGATCCCTGGCCTGGTACATTTACCCAGCTTGAGAGTGGACAGCGGTTGAAGCTTTTTCCTTTCGCTCAAGTGATGGCTGATGAGTCGTTAGAAATCGGGCAAGCTCTTCCTTGTGATCAAGGCTTGCTCGTCGGTTGCGGAGTGGGATCTTTATTGCTCGGCGATGTACAGGCCGAGGGCGGAAAACGGATGAGTTCCTTAGCCTATGCGCGCGGTCTGCGCGGTGTGGCGAAATTTCACTGAGTGACTTGACGTTGTGCGGGGAATACCAGTGAGAACTTTGCTCCAGCTCCCGGTGCTCTTTCCACTTGGGCGAGGCCTCCATGCAGTTTCATGATTGTTTGCACCAAGGAGAGCCCAAGACCAGCTCCAGCGGTACTGCGCGATTGCTCGACGCGGTAGTAGCGATCAAAGATGTGCGCGAAGTGCTCAGGTGCGATGCCCGTGCCGGAATCGATCACGGAGAGTATCACTTGCTGTTTGGCATCTTGTGTGATCTCAATGCTGAGAGATTTTCCGGGCGGCGTGTAGCGCAATCCGTTAGATACTAAATTGCACAGCGCGATCCGTAGCATCGATTCATCAGCCATGACTATGGCGTCTCCCTTCATGTGTAGGGAAACATCATTTTCATCGGCCATTGCAGAAAAGAACTCTAACACCCCGCGCACGCAATCGCTGGCTTGCACAGGTTGCAGGCGGAAGCCGGCAGCCGAGTGATCGGCGCGGGCAAGAAATAACAAGCTCTCGACCATGCGGTTGAGACGCGTGTATTGCTCGATGTTCGATTGCAACAGTGCTCGGTATTGCTCGGCGCTGCGATCTTTGCTTAGCATCAAACTGGTGGCTCCCATCAGGTTGTTGAGCGGCGTGCGGAACTCATGCGCTGCATCAGCGGTGAACTGCGAAAGATGATTGAACGATTGTTGCAGCCGTTGCAACATGTGATCGAATTCCTGAGCCAATGAGGCGAGTTCTTTTGGCCACGGTTGAGCGCCAACCCGTTCATTCATTTCATTGGCGGTGACACGTTGAAAAGCCTGGCCAATGCGGCGCAGTGGCAGCAAGCCATTGTGCGCCACGCCCCAGCCTAACAGGGCAGAGCTGAGTGTGCCGACGATGATAGTCAGGATCATTGCGCGATCGTAGTTTTTCATCCACTGCGCGATGTGTGATGAGACAAACATCGCTTGGTAGAGGAGTTGCTCGTCTTGCGTAGTCGTGACTTTTTGGGAGAGCAAAAACATCGCAGCTTTGTCAGGGCCCATGGTGCCACGGCGCTCGATGGTCGGTGGCGCGCCGCACTCGCTGGGCTGCGGAAATTCAGTGATCGGCGGTGCCATTTTCTCCATGTCAGGAGCAGAAAAAATCAATTGGTTCTCGCCATCAATCATGCGGCCGCAAATGCGATTGATTTTTCGTTTGTCGCAGGAATCGATCAGATAAGATGCCGCGATTTTCGCATCGGTTGGATGTGCGGCGATGGTATTGCGCAGGCTGGCGACATGATCCGTGAGGAGTTCGATGTCTTGACGTTCGAGGTTTTTGCGCAAATTTTCACGCAGAAAAAGTCCAGCGGCGGTCAGCGTCAACAAGCATCCTAGACTGTAACAACCGATCAGGCGCCACGTCAGAGATAAGCGATATTGACGTAATTTACTCATGATCTTCGGCTTCTTGCAGGACATATCCTACGCCACGAATGGTTTGAATGAGCTTGTGCGGAAAGGGATCATCCACTTTTTTCCGCAAACGTCCCAGTGCGACATCGACGGCATTGGACTCGACAAAATTTGGCATGTTCCAGATTTGCTCGGCGAGTGTGGCGCGGGTGACGATTTCGCCTTTGCATTTTGCTAACAAAGTCAGCATTTGAAATTCTTTGGCGGTGAGATCGATCACTTGACCATCGCGATGCGCCTGCATTCGTGTGAGGTCGAGCTCTAATCCAGAAATGCTCAAAATATCCTGCGAGCGAGGCGTTGCACGGCGAAGCAAGGTTTTCACACGGGCGAGCAATTCTGACCATGCATAAGGTTTAACCAAGTAGTCATCCGCACCGAGATCGAGACCTTTGACCCGATCTTCCACCGTGTCCCGCGCGGTCAGAAAAAGCACCGGGGTTTGAATCTGCTGGGCGCGCAGTGACTCTAACACCTGCCAGCCATTGACGCGAGGCATCATCACATCCAATACGATCAAGTCGTAGCTGCGTTGCGCAAGTAGGTCCAAAGCTTGTTGACCATCTGCCGTCGCATCCACATGGTAACCACTCTCAGCTAGGCCACTGGCGAGAAAGTTGAGACTGGTCGGGTCGTCTTCAGCAATGAGAATGCGCATGGATGAGAGATGGGAAAAATGAAAGCTTTTGTCACAACAGTTAGTTTGGACAAGCAAGTAATGCAGCTTATTTGACTATCTCGCAAGGAAAAAACCTTGAATCATCAAGGGAAAGTGAACATTTTTGTTATCTTTTTGCCCTGCAATTTGAGGGTGTTACCCATGCGGCAGGTGAGCGAGTTCGTCATCGCGGCCTGGAGTTTTCCCATCCAGTACGCAGCTGACGCAAAGATCGCCGCAGACATTGATCATCGTGCGGAAGCGGTCGAGGAACCAGTCGATCGGAATCAACAGCAGACTGTATTCGAGAGGAAGACCGACAGCGGTAAGTACGAGAGTCATCGTAATAAGGCCTGCTGATGGAATCCCCGCGGCACCTACGGATGCAGCTACGGCGCAGAGAACAATGATGAGTTGTTGATCGATACCGAGGTGGCGGCCGAGAAGTTGGGCGATGAAAAGTGCAGCCATTGCCTCGTAGAGTGCGGTGCCGTCATTGTTGAAATTCGCACCGACGAGAGCACCGAGATTTGCTGATTGCTTGCGGACACGTACGCGATCGACCAAGCATTCATAGGTCAGCGGCATCGTCGCGGTGGAGCTTGCGGTAGAAAAGGCCATCGCGAGCGCATCGCGGCAACTGCGCAAAAGATGTCGCGGTGTGACCCATGATTGCAGGCTGATGCGAGTCATGTAGTAAGTAAATTGTAGCGCTAGGGCCAAGAGTACTGCGACGACGAGCCAGAGCAGGCTAATGAACGAAGAGAAGCCATTTTTTCCGACCTCCGCAGCGACAACACCGAAGACGATGATCGGCACCAGTTGCACGATCCAGTGCAGCATGGTGATGAAGGCATCCATGAAGACCTTGATCGTCGTGGTGGTAGCCTCGATGTTAGGCGAGACTTGCCGCAGCGCTAGGCCGAGCATGATGGCGATGACGATGACGCCAATCACACTGCCACCATCGGTGAATGGCCCGAGGATCGAGCGCGGAAGCTTTTCGAGGATTTGCAAGACCTTGTCCTGTGGCTGCGAGCTCTGAGCATTTTCTTTTGCTGAAGCAATTTCCGTCGAAATGCTTGCGGCTTCTTGCTCGATGCTCACGCGCTCTTCGTCACTAAGCCCACGACGTTCACCGGGCTTGATGAGGTTGGCAACGGTGAGACCAATGAGGATTGCGACAATCGTATTGGTGGCGAGCAATTTGATTAAAGCTGCCGTTTTGCCTTTTTCGATCTTGGCGCCAGCAAGGGCATGCACAATGGCAAAAAACGCGACGGGCGCGGCTAGCATTTGCACCAATCCCATCAACACCTTGCCCGGCTGAGCCAGAGCTACGGCATCCTGCTTGAGAAATACTCCTGTCACAGCCCCAAGGCTCATGCCGATCAGAGTGCGGACGTAGAGTGGCAACGACTGCCAACGAGAAAAAACAAGCGCCACAGGATTCATCGGGATCAAGCCTAGTCATTTCCTCGGCCTTGACAACCTTAAAGCAAACTTCAGCCGGACGTGCAGGAACTTCTTGCCATGCTTGTGGGGTGTGGCTAGGCTCGTGGGCATGACGAAATTTGTTGCCAATGCCGACTATGAAGACCGTGATAGCGAGCCCTTGTTTCTTTCTCCTGGAGATGAGGTGACAACGGGTGTTTGTGATCAAACCTGGCCGGGCTGGGTGTGGGCGGAAAATCGCGATGGCAAAAATGGCTACGTCCCCGAGGAAATTCTCGAACCGCTGGGCGAGGGAAGATTTTCGGCGATCAGTACCTTTGATCCGACAGTCCTGACTTTGAAGCGTGGTGATGTGCTTGATTCGATGAAGCAAATTCATCGCTGGCATTGGTGTCGTAATGAAGCGGGACAAGAGGGCTGGGTGGCAGATTATTTGCTCAAAGCGGCAGATTGAGGATTGATCATCGCCTGTGATCAGAGCATGGTCGTCTTGCATGACGAGCGATGTTTCTCCGAACAATTCTGTCCACTACGCGAAGGGGACCTTGGAAAAAGCCCTAGCGATCAATTTGGATCCTATGATCTACGGCACCATCGCTGAGATTGGCGCAGGACAAGAAATCGCCAACTGGTTTTTCCGCGCAGGCGGCGCAGCCGGAACGGTTGCTAAGACGATGTCGGCCTACGACATGACCTTCAGCGATGAAATCTACGGGCGCTCGGACCGCTATGTTTCTTGTCATCGCTTGCGGGCGATGCTCGACCATGAGTTCGGCATTTTGCAACAACGATTGGATGCGAAACGCGGCGAGCGTACGACGTTTTTTGCTCTAGCAGATACGGTGCGTGCCAGGGGATTCAAGGATGTCGATAGCAGTTGCTGTCAAGGCTGGATGGGAATTCGTTTTCAGGATGAGCCACGCGGCGGAGTGAATCAGATTCTTCTTCACGTGCGCTTGCTCGATGATACCAATGCGGAGCAAGCTGCGGCGCTCGGCGTGTTGGGCGTGAACTTGCTCACGGCGGCCTTTTACTTGCGCGAATCACTGCCGGAAATGCTGCTAGGCCTGATGGATGGTCTTGATCGTCGGCGCGTGGAAATTGACATGCTGCAATGCGATGGGCCGGCATTCGCGACGCGTGAGTTTGAGGATCGGATCTGTGCGCTTTCGTTAGTCGAGCATGGCTTGGCCGATGCAGCCTTGTTTGGTCCAGATGGTTCGATCCAACAGGCGGCGGATGTGTTTTACGGAAAACCGGTGCTGCTCAAGCGCGGAAGTTTTGATCCTGTGACCAAACTCCACATGGATATGTTAGCGCGCGGGTCGGCAGCATTTCGTGCTGACTACGGAGATCAGGCGGAAGGGTGTTTGGAGGTGATGGAGTTGACGATGAAAAACCTGCTGACGCATGAGGGCAAGGTCAACAAAGATGATTTCCTCGCTCGCGCTGACGTGTTGCAAGCGCTCGGCAAGCATGTGCTGATCTCAAAATACGCTCGATTTTTCCGCCTGAGTGAGTTTGTGACCCGTCACACGCGCAAACCTGTGGGCATAGTCATGGGCGTGCCGTTGTTTGAAGAGCTGTTCCAAGAAAAGTGGTATGAAGAAGTGCCGGGTGGATTGCTTGAATCGTTCGGACGCATGCTGCGCAATGGTTTGCGCTTGTATGTGTATCCGATGGCGCATCTTGGCACGAAAGAGGTGTTGAGCGCTGCGACGGCGCGCGTGCCCGATGAGCAGAAAAAATTGCTCGAATACTTGATGGGCATTGAGCAGATTCGTGAGATCCCCGAAGGTGATGCCGAGTTGATGTTTACGAGCAGCTACGAAGTGCGCGAGATGTGGCTGCGTGGGGATCCGGCGTGGGAGAAACTGGTTCCACCCGAGGTGCTGCGCCATGGTCGCTGGAAAAAATCTTGAATATTTTGCCTATTTGTGTCGTTCTATCATCCGTAACCAACAACAACGATATGAAAAAATATTACACATTTGCAGCCATTGTCCTGGCTCCGCTCTTCTTGCACGCGAAAGAAAAGGATGCTGATGCGGTTCCTGATGTCAGCTTGGAAAAAGTGAGCTATGGCACGGTAGTCAACGACGCTGAGTTCGACGCGAAGGCCCTCGAGGGCAAAGTTGTAGTGATCGAGGCTTGGGGTGTCAATTGTCCGCCATGCATCGCTAGCTTGCCTGAGATGCAGCGCCTCGCTCGCTCGGGTGAGAAAAAAGGACTAGTCGTGCTCGGCTTTGAATCGCAAAATAGCAGCAAAGAGGCGATCCTTGACGTGCTCAAGGATGCTCGTGTGAAGTATCCGGTGATGAGCGGCGCTAACTTGCCAGTTCCTTTCAACGGCATTCCTCACGTTGCTGTGTTTGGTGCCGATGGCAAATTGACATGGCACGGTCACCCATCCGACGGTGAGTTCAAGCGTGCCGTGAAGGACGCCTTGAAAGCCGTGGCGAAGTAAACGCTCTACTAGTAAAATCAAAAGCGGCAGAGTTAGTGCTCTGCCGCTTTTTTGTTATCAGATGTTACGAAGTCTCATCAATCTTCCTTTTTCTCTACAGCTTTTTTCGGTATCACCAAAGAACCGATTACTGAGGTGGTGAGGATGGCGAGAATGACGATGAGCGAGTGGTTTGAATCAATTTTCCAGTCACTGTGGGACAGTAGCATTTTTGTTCCGACAAATCCGAGAACGAGAGCCAAGCCTGTTTTAAGGTAGTGGAATTTGTCCATCACTCCCGCAAGGGCGAAATAGAGTGAGCGTAGGCCGAGGATCGCGAAAACATTAGAGGTGTAGACGATGAAGGGGTCTTTGGTGACGGCGAAGATGGCTGGGATCGAATCAACTGCGAAAATGACATCGGTAAATTCGACGAGAACTAGCACCATGAGCATCGGTGTTGCTGTGAGGATGCCATTTTGACGAACGAGAAATTTATCACCGTGATAGGTGTCGGTCACAGGCATGACCTTGCGGAATAGTTTAAACACGATGCTTTTCTTGGGATCGTAGGTTTCGTCGCTTTTGATTAGCATCTTGATTCCCGTGAGAATCAGGAAAATGCCAAAGACGTAAATAATCCAAGTAAAATTGGAAATCAATGCAGCTCCTAGAGCGATCATGCCAGCTCGCATCACTAGTGCACCGATGATGCCCCAAAACAGAATTTTGTGCTGATAGAGTGGAGGCACCGCAAAAGCAGTAAACAGCAATGCAAAGACGAAGATGTTATCAACGCTGAGCGATTTTTCGATGACGTAGCCAGTAAAGAATTCGAGGGCTTTGTCCTTACCCATGTAATGAGCGATTCCCAAATTGAATATCATGGCTAATGTCACCCAGACGACGGTCCAAGTGATCGACTCTTTGAAGCTCACGATGTGTGATTTCTTATGGAATACTCCTAAGTCAAGTGCGAGCATGCACAGAACGAAGACGTTAAATCCTACCCAAAGCCAAACACTGTTGGCAACAACCGTTCCTATAATTGGTTCCATGGCGTCGATCGTAATCAAATAAAACACTTTGACTATTTCAAAGAATCAATGTATTTATTCCAAAAAATGAAAGAGTTATACAGCAACGATTTGAATTTTCATCACCTACGCTATTTTTATGCGGTGGCAATGGAGGGTGGGCTACGCATGGCTGCGGAAAAGTTGCATGTGTCTCAATCATCCATTTGCACGCAGATCAAGCAACTGGAAGATGTATTGGGAGAAAAGTTGTTTTTCACATCTGGCAGAGCATTGCGACTCACTGAGTTTGGACAGTCGATTGTGCAATATGCAGAAGACATCTTCACTTTAGGGGTTGAGATTACGAAATCTGCTTCCACAGGCTTGTCTGGGCGCCGACTTCATTTACACGTAGGAGTGATCGACGCATTGCCTAAGATGCTCTGCTATCAATTGCTGCGCCCGGCATTTCAGAACGAAGAGAATCGGATTTCCTGTCAAGAGGGCAAACTCGGAGATCTTTTGACGTTGTTGCTTCAGCATCGCTTGGATTTGGTAATTGCCGATGAGACTGCTTCTTCCGGTGAAATGAGCCGATTTTTCAATCATGAGCTCAGCACAAGTGGCGTTTCATTTTTGGGTACCAAGGCGTTTGCGAAGAAGCTTGTAGGTCGATTTCCTCGGTCTTTGAATCAAGCTCGTGCATTGTTACCCACGCACAATTGCATCATGCGCCGCGATCTCGAAAAGTGGTTTTTTCGGCACAAGATTGCTTCCAAGATTATCGGCGAGTTTGAAGATCCCGCGTTTGCCAAAATTGCAGCCGCAGAGGGACACGGTTATATAGTGACACCAAGCGCTGTGGCTGCTGATACAGCAAAACGATATCGCTTAGAGATATTGGGGGCTACGGACGAAATCAAGACAACCATTTATGCGATCACGGCGGAGAGGAAAATCAAACACCCTCTGATCGATTTGCTATTACGAAAAGAATAAGCAACAGGATCAGCGCCCGAAGAGTTGGGTCCAGTGGCTACCGTGTTGCCCGAGTCCGATGCGGCGCTGCCCCGCATTGAACATGTTCTTGTGGTGCCCGGGGGAGAAAAACCAACCGCTATTGGCCGAGTTGGGAGAGTTCGATCCCATGAAAATATTTTCCCCAGAGGCTGTGGTGTCGAAATTCTTGGCGCGATCCCAAGGAGTCGTTTTCCCTGGAACGGGGCTCTCATGGGCAAAAAAACTTTTTTCCGCCATGTCTTTTGAGTGATCTCGCGCGGCTTCACAGAGTTTGGGATCGAGCTCGCAAGCATTGAGCCCAGCTAACAAGCGCCACAGATTGCACTCCTCTACACCTTTGACTTCCTGCTCGGGGACTTCGTCTTTGAGGGCGATTTTTTCATTGGCTGCTAAGATCCGCAGCGCGTCTTTCGGCAGAGCTGAAATATCTTCGGCCGCTTTTTTCTCAGCAGCTTGTAAGGTTTTTACCGCATCCACTTCAATGGTCGAGAGGTCTGTTTCCAAGGCTGCATCGCGAAAGGTTGCAAGCTCGATCGCTCCGTGACGCAGTTTCGCCAAAGGTTCACCGCCCAGTTTGAGCAGTTGCTCAGGTGTGGGTAGCATCAAGCTGCGCAGCTCCTCGATGGCGGGCATGCTCTTGCTTTTGAGCAGTGGTTTCATCGCATTTTCATCCAGTCGGTAAACATTTTGGAAATCCTCGCGCAATTGGCGAATGCGTGCCTGATTCTGGTTTTTCGTAGGGCCTGAATTGTAAGTCTTCGCTGTGGACTGGAGCGCGGTGATGTATGCATCGCGGATTTTAGGCCATGCTTTTTCGAGGTTGGGGATGAGTTTTTTGATCTCTTCACTCGGCAGTTCCTCAAGGGTATCGATGAGATCTGCCGCGGGTTTTCCTTTCTCCATGCAGGTTTGAAGCGCCGCGAGCAGTTCATCCGCGCTAGTAGCCTGTGCATGCACGGGCTGGAGTAGGACGATGGTCGATAGGGAGAGCAGAAGTTTTCTCATGGCGAGTTAGAGCGATGTGGTTGCCAGCATTTGTTTGGCATTGAGGGAGCAAACTTGGCGCACAAGCTGAGCGAGGGTCTCAAAATCATCGGGTAACTCACCGCGTTCCGCTTCGCTACCAATCATGTTGCACAAAATGCGGCGGAAGTATTCGTGGCGAGGAAAGGATAGAAAACTGCGGGAATCGGTGAGCATACCGACGAAGCGCGAAAGCAGACCTGTGGAGCAGAGTGCATTGAGTTGCAGTTCCATGCCATCTTTTTGATCAAGGAACCACCAACCAGAGCCGAACTGGATTTTGCCAGGGCGGCTACCATCTTGGAATGCTCCGGTCATGGCGGCGAAGAGATAATTGTCTCGCGGATTGATGTTGTAGAGGATCACGCCAGGGAGTTGATCGCGGCAGGCGAGGGCATCGAGGTAGGTGACAAGGCCGTGGCCTTGCGGGCTATCGCCGATCGTGTCGAAACCGCTATCGGGGCCGAGTGCGCTGGCCATTCGAGAGCTGACGTTGCGGAAGGGCCCGAGGTGGAGTTGCTTGGTCCAGCCTTTTTCGGCATCGAGCTGGCCGAAGAAAAGCATCAGAGCGAAGGTAAACTGTTCTTTTTCCGTAGCGGATATGGCTTGGCCGCTGAGTGCTTTTTGGAAAATGCTTTCCGCCTCCGCATCAGAGCAGGGCAGGGCAGGACAGCGGTCGAGCCCGTGGTCGGACATGCGTGCTCCTGCTGCATGGAAATCATCATGACGTTTGCGTAAGGCGGAAAATAAGCTGGCGACATCCACGATCGGCATATTTGCTGTGGCAGCGAGTTTTTCGATCCAGCTGCGATAAAATGATTGATCGATGGCGAAGGCTTTATCGGGCCGGAATGTAGGGAGCACCTGTGTGCTGAGGCCGCTTTGGGCAATCGCGATGTGGTGATCGAGCGGATCGGCTGGGTCATCGGTGGTGCCTACCATCTGCACGCGGAATTTTTCGAGAATTCCATGCACGCAGAAGTCTGGCTCGGCGAGTCGCGCGTTGCACCGCGTCCAGATCGATTCCGCCGTTGCTGGACTCAGAAGTTCGTAAATGCCGAAGTAGCTGCGCAGCTCCATGTGAACCCAGTGATGCATTGGGTTGCGCAAGGTCTGGGGCACGGTCTCGGCCCAGGCTTGGAATTTTTCACGCGGAGAGGCATCGCCTGTGATCAATCGCTCTGCAATGCCGTTGGCACGCATCAGTCGCCACTTGTAGTGGTCGCCGCCCAGCCATAGCTCGGTGATGTTCTCCCATCGATGGTTTTGGGCAATTTCCTGAGGAGAGAGATGGCAGTGGTAGTCGTAAATCGGCTCGTGTTTCGCGACTTCGTGAAAGAGGCGTTGGGCTGTCTCGGAGAGCAAGAAAAAGTGATCGTGTAGGTATGTCATGGGTTGTGAAGTTGATCTGACTTTAAGAAGGCGTGCTGCCTTGTAAAGCGTAATGCTGGTCAGTTTTATCTAAGAAATTTTCAGGTTGCCTCGTTAGGGTAATTGTCGGTGGTGTTGTCAATCAAGAAATCTGAGCAAAAAAAAATAAATTCGTTCTTGCTGTGAACTCAAAAAATTGGGAATAACCGCCTGCACACAATTAACCTACATCTTACTTCTATGATTCAAAAACTCGTTTCATCCCGCACCAAGTTTGTGGCTGCCATGCTAACTACCAGTCTTGTCACCATGCCTGCACTGTTCGCTCAGGCAGCAGCAGACGCTCCAGTTGTTAAGAAATCTCTCCTGACAAAATGGGTAATTGATGGTGGTCCAACGATGCTTTTCATCGGTGCTGCTATTGTTGCCTTTATTGCCCTCACGATCTTTTGCTTCATGAATTTGACGAAAGCAAAATACATCCCTGAAGACTTGAAGGCAGCTCTCATGGATCACATGGCAAATGTCCGCGTGCGCTCAGCCATTGAGCTTGCTGCTTCTCATCCCAGCTACCTCGGCCGTTTGGTTGCTTATTCTTTCCCTAACATCGACGCAACTCGCCCCGAGGACCTTGGCCGCGATCAAGTAGAAGATGCCATGGCGGACTTCACGACAAACGAGACTCGTAAATCGATGACTTGGATCAACTACATCTCTCTTTGCGCTCAGGCATCACCGATGCTTGGACTGCTCGGAACGGTTATCGGGATGGTTGGTTGCTTCGGCACTTTGGCTGAATCTGGCTCCGCTGACCCATCTCAGCTTGCTGGTGACATTTCGGTTGCGCTTTTGACCACTCTTTGGGGTTTGATCAACGCCATTCCCTGCATTTCCATGTTCTTCTACTTCAAGAACCAACTTAGCGCCTTGACATCTGATTCGATCAAAGCCGCAGAAGACATGCTCAATGCTGCTACAGCTACTGTAAACGCTGATACAATCTACGCAAAAATTCCAGAAGGCATTGCGGTCTAAAAGATTTATTGGGAAAGCTCTCTCACAGCGGGGGAGCTTTCAAGCTCACTTTTAATCTCTCAAAAATATGTCATCTAAATTACGTGATGCCGCTTCTGCAAGTGATGAGGAATGCGCTCTGGACATGTCTCCTATGATTGACATGGTGTTCTTGCTGCTGATTTTCTTCGTAGTAAATTCCAATGCAGTCATTGTTAAGCAGGATGTGAAGGTTCGCCCGCCGATTGCTAGTTTTGGTAAGAAACAAGAAGATAAGAATGGACGGATCGTAGTAAATGTTCTTCCTGATGGCTCCTATACTTCCGAAAGAGGAGAAGCTCTCGAGGACGAAACTGCAATCTTCGATATGGTGAAAAAAGCCAAGGAGCAAAATGACCTGAAAGGCTACAAATCCAAACTACACTTACGTGGTGACAAAGAAGCTGTGTTCAAGCACTCGCGGAAAGTCATCGCAGCGTCAGCAGGAGCAGGGGTTGATCAAGTCATGTTCGCGACATTTGTAACGAGTAAATAATTCAAACCACATAAAACTCCATGGCCAGACACAGAAAATACCAAAGTGCTGAAGAAGCGATGCCGGCGCTGGACATTTCGTCGCTGATTGACGTTTGCTTTCTTCTTCTTATTTACTTCCTCGTTGCTACTTCGATTCAAAAGAAAGAGGTTGATGTACCACTCGCTTTGCCTGCTGCAGCGCCTAGTGATGCAGAAATGCCTGACATTGATCCGCTTTTTATTAAAGTCGACGCAAATGGTGCTATTTACACGGGTGCTGGCAGCAGTCAGCAAATGCTCGATACTGATACCAGCTCACGCGAAGTTCCTCAGCTCTCACAGCAGTTGCAACTCTACGTAGCGGGTGCCAGTTCGGGCGGCAAAAAACCATTGGTTCAAATTTGGGTCGATGGCGGCAGCAACCAACAACGGGTGATCGATGTTCTCAATGCGCTCGTTGGTGCGGGAATTAGCTCCGTGACATTTACAGACCTTGTTGATTGATTTCCAAGATCTGATCTAATCTGCCGGGGCCGCCCGTCTGCGCCTCAGCAGACTGTCTGCCCCGGTTTTTCTACATTTTACCCCCAAGAATTTTCCCTCTCACACGTTTCTTTTCTAGTCCACCCATCCAATGCTGGGCTGAATTGCAAAACTCTTTCAAAACTCTAAAAAACTTGCTACCATGAAACTCTCTATCTTCAACCGAATTTACTTTCTTTGTGCCTGCTCCTTGGCCATGATTGCTTCTCCTCTCGCGCATGCGCAGGGTGAAAGCCTTGATGTGTTGGTGACGAATTCGCTCCAGCGCATGAATGAGAATAAGTGGTCGGAGGCGCTTGCGATGCTTGACAAGGCCACGGGCATGCCGAACCTGAAGACACTTTATGGCTCTAAAATCGGTATTTTGTTCTATCGTAAAGGCATTTGCCAAAGTCGTCTGAACCAGTTTGATGAAGCGATGAAGTCCTTCGAGACCTGCTATCGCGATTACCCGCCCGATAAGGACGGAGCAGGCAATCTTTATCACAAAATCGCCCTCCTGAAATGGGGTGATGCCGCACTTGGCGCAGAGCAGTACGATCTGGCCATCCGCCAATACAAAAAATTCCTCGAAGAGCGTAGCAAAGAGCGTGGCAAGGACAAATATGCTCCAGGTTCCCTGCACATCAATTTTTCGATCTGCTACTTCAAGCTCGGCAAACTTCCCGAGGGTATGGAAAATCTGGAGATTGCGATTCGTAACAAAGATACTTTCCCCACGCCTGATGCCGCCATCGTAGCGGGTTTCCAAGCATTTGTATCTTCCGTGATTGAAAAAGGCCAAGAACAAGCGTTGATTGACTTTATTGCTAAAAATCGCGCAGAGATTGTGATCGAGCCTTTCGAAATGCAGGAATACAATCGATTGTTCCTCAAACTGGCGCATGATGCCTATACAGCGAACATGGATCGCGCCGCGATTACCCTTTATCAAATGGTTTCTGGGACCGAAGTGACTCTTGACGATGTGAAAGTGCGCATGGCAAACATGGGTTCGCGTGCTGGTGTGATGGATGGCACACGCACGATCACCGGAAGTCGTCTCAAGGCTACACTTGAAGCCACGCAGAAATCAGTAACGGAAAACAAACAGACAGAAACAACGCAGTTGTTGGCTCTCGGTTTCATTCACGAAGTTAATGGAAACGCTCGTGGTGCATTTGCCTCGTATGAGGCGCTCGAACTGTATTATCCAAAGCACCCGAAACGCGAAAACAATTTGTATCATCTTGTTCGCACAAGCTCGATCATCGGCGAGGTGTTGACCACGGAAAAATATGGTCAGGTCTTTTTGAAAGCATTTCCAAGCTCCGAGCACGTTCCAGCAGTGCGTCGCATGATGCTTACTTCTCTGTTCGCTGAGGGCGAATACAAGAAGTGTATCGAAGTTGCGACGGTGATTATTGACAAATTGGACAAAGGTAGCGAGCAGCACGATATCTGCCTCCATGTACTCGGTGGCTCCTATTACTTCGAGGGTGAGTATGAAAAAGCACAACCTCTTCTCGATCAACATGCAGCTGAGTATCCTAAGTCGAAATCGCGCCAAGCTGCGCTGTTCTTCCAAGGTTCCAATCTTGCGAAATTACAAATTTTGGATAAAGCATCTCAATTGTTGGATTCTTTCCTGAAAGAGTATCCTGATGCCAGCCAAAATCCTTATCTACCATTCGCGCTGTATGATCGCTCGAATTGTCATTACGGATTGAGCGAATATGAGCCAGCTCTGGAAAAGCTCAATCGCTTAGAAACTGATTTTCCTCAAACCGAGGTTTTGGACTTGGCCTTCAATCTCAAAGGCAATGTTCATTTGGCAGAAGGTCGCAAGAAAGAAGCTGAGGAATATTACATCAAAGGATATGAACTTGCAGAGCGTCGTGGTGCGAAAATGGTAGCTGGCGAATCTGTCTATTTATTGATCAGTTTGCTTGGTGAAAAGAGCAACCCGAAAGAAGAAAATACACGAATCAAAGATGCGGCTCCTTGGATTGACAAATTCTGGAAAGATTATTCGGATGGTTCACCTTACCGCACGCAAGCAGCTGTTGCAGGCATCTATTCCATGGATGCTGTCGGTCGTGGTGATGAAGGCTTGGAGCGTCTTCGCGATGTGATCGCGGAAATGGCAACCGATCCGTCTTCATTCGGTCTTGAAGAGGCAATTGGATCATACACCGAATTTTATCTGAGTAAGCATAGTGCTGATGAGCTGAAGGAGCATTATTACAACTTCCCGAAAGTCCGTGCAAAGGATACCGTTGCTCGTGCGCTTCTGCGCATGGCGGTGATTGGCGTATTTGAGGAGGTTGCCAGAAAAACAAAAGAAGATGGTGAGCGAGTCAAAGCCGAGGCAATGATCAAAGTTCTCTTTACTGAATTGAAATCGGAGTTCACGCCGAAAGAGCTGACTTCCTTCATTCTGGTTCGTGTTGGTGATTTCATTCGCGAAAAAACCAGCGCTCCCCGCGAAGCTCTCGATTATTATACGGAAGCTCTCGGCCGCAAAGATGGTGGTTACAAGTTTGAAGCAATGTTTGGACGTGCCGATATATTGGGCCGTGGTAAAGTCGCTGCAGATCTTGACGTTGCCATCAAGGACTTGACCGAGATTTTCGAGAATTCTGACAAGAAAGTGCAGAAAGAGAAAGCTCTTTATCGCAAGGTCGAGCTCTTGGCTGCGAAGGAAGACTGGGCGAAGACGAATGAGTATGCGAAGATTTACTTAGATCGTAAGACGAATAATTTCTCCATGTTTACCGCACCCGTGAGCATGTTGCTTGCGATGTCATACGAGAAGCAAAATCAAATCAACGATGCGATCTTTAGCTATTCCTCCATTTGCTTTGGTAACCAACGTGGTGCGATCGCTTATTCCGCTCCTGCTTGCAAACGCTGGATGGAATTGCTCTGGGCTCGCAATGCTGCAGGCATCGAAGGCAAACCAGGTGACCAACAAGGAGCCTACAACGGTGGTTACAATTATGTCGATTCGACTCGTCGTATTTTCGAGAAGATGACTCAAGCGGAAAAAGATGCTTGGTCAGAGGTCGAAGAGCTTGTCAAAGAATACGAAGCGATGCCCGGCATCAAGTCGGTCGCACAACAGAAAAAAGAAGCTGAAGAAGCCCGCTAACCCTAACGAATTTCAACGTATTATCGATTATGAAAACACTTTTTTCCGCAACCACTCTCGTTGCCTTATTCGCAATTCCTGCGATGGCTCAGGATGCCGCAGCACCAGCCGCGCCAGCCGCCGCCGCGGCGACTCAGGCTCCGGCTTACATCATTTACGATGATGGTAACAAAGATGACGCCTTCATCGTGGCCGCCACCAAAACGCAGATTCGTTACAAAACGACTCCGCAGGCGGTTGACACGGAGGATATGAACATCTCGGAGTGCCAAGCAATTTATTTGCTGGAGCCGCCGATCTATCGTCAAGCCATGGAAGAATACCAAGGCCGCAAGTATGCAGAGGCGAAAGAAAACTTTGCGAAGTGCAAGGTGATGTTTAAGCCTACGTCAGCTCTCGATAACAATTACTCGACACTCGGTGCCTTTTATGAGCTTGAGTGCTTACGCCGTCTCGGTGATCTCGAAGGCTTGTCCAAGGCTCTGGAAGGTTTCCGCAAAGATGGCTTGATGCGCGATCATCATTTGCGTCAATTGGAGCTGTATGTTTTTTGGGATGCCGTTCGCACGAAGTCTTGGGACCGCGTGATTGCTCTGGGTAATGACCGCATGCAGGAGAAACTTCCTTCGTATCAACGGGCGCAAGTTGCTTATTGCATGGGCTTGGCTTACGAGGCACTCAAGCAGGAAAGTAAGGCTCTGAATTCGTTCAATGCGGCTTTGGTCGCTGACGCGGGTGCCACCGAGGAAATTGCCGATCAAGCTGCTCAAGGCATCATGCGCATTCACCTTGCCAATGAAGATGTGAAGTTGGCGATGAGACTTTGGGGCACCAAGGATGAAAATAAATTCTCTACGGGTTACCTCAACTTACAGGAAGCCGGCGCGATTGCTGCTTTGTATGAATTGACTTTGGGTAACGGCAAGAAACTGCCATCTTCTCAAGCGGTTCTACTGAAATACAAGCCAGCTATCAACAAGCCTGAGGCATCCAAAGAAGCAGCCAAGCCTGCGGCGCCTGAGAAAAAGTAAGTTTCCTTCAGTCACCTGTAGCAGTGAGTGGCAGGTGTTAGATTTCTATGAATGCGATTGAATTAGCACGGCAGGTGATTCTGATGGAAGCGGATTGCCTGACTGCGCTGTCCAATCGTCTCGATGATTCGTTCACCCGCGCAGTAGAATTGCTGCAAAAAACTCTTGAGCAGCGCGGAAAAATCGTTGTCGTCGGAGTCGGCAAATCTGGGAACATCGGTCACAAAATCGCGGCGACTCTGAATTCGACAGGCGCGACGACCGTAGTGCTGAATTCCCAAAATGCATTACACGGCGATCTGGGATTGGTATCCGATGGCGATGCGGTCATTGCGATGTCCTACTCGGGCGAAACGGTGGAGCTGCTGCATTTGCTGCCATTTTTGAAGCGTCCGGCTTCGTGCTTGATTGCGATGACGGGTAAGGTCCAGTCGACTTTGGCTGAGCATGCGGACTTGGTGCTGGATACTTCAGTCGAGCGTGAAGCTTGTCCACTCAATCTAGCGCCTACTTCATCATCGACGGCGATGTTGGTAATGGGGGACGCGCTAGCAATGGCTCTGCTGGATGCACGAGGTTTCACGGAAAAAGATTTCGCACGATATCATCCAGGAGGTTCGCTTGGTCGTGCCTTATTGACCAAAGTTTCTGACATCATGCGCACGGGTGATTCACTGGCATCAGTTCATGAATCTGCCACGGTAAATGATGCCTTGGTGGCGATGACCCGAGCTCGTTCAGGCGCATGCGTGATTGCGACATCAGACGGCAAGTTGGCAGGTGTATTCACTCATGGTGATTTTGTAAGGTCTTTCCAAAAAAATCCACAGCTCGGAGCGCATGCGGTGGCGGACTACATGACTCGCCAGCCCATTACGGTGCAGGCCTCATCTCTAGCGGTACAAGCAGTGAATACCATTGGTTCGCATCGCATTGATGATGTGGTTGTGCTCGATGACGAGTTGCGTCCCGTTGGGCTTGTCGATACGCAAGACCTCGCGCGCTTGCGCATCATGTGAGATGAATGAAGAAAACCAAGCTGCTGCCATGCCGCCGCTTTCCTACGGTGAATGGATGCGTTTTGGGTTCGGAATTTTCATCGTATCAGCTGTTTCAGGTTCGCTAGGCGCGTTATTTCTCGTCAGTCTTGATTTGGTGACGCACTTTCATGCTGTCCATCCATTGATGTTGTTAGGTCTGCCGGTGGCAGGTATGTTTTTAGCATGGATGTATCAGCGCTTGGGTGGCAATGCGGTTCAGGGCACACATTTGTTAGTAGAGGAAATCCATGAACTACGCGGCAATGTGCCTTTGCGTTTGGTTCCCATGGTTTTGTTCTCCACCCTGATTACCCATGCGTTTGGCGGATCTGCGGGGCGTGAGGGTACTGCTGTTCAGATGGGGGGCGGCATCGCTGCTACGGTGAGTCGAATTTTTTCGTTAGAAAAAAATCAACAGCGTTTGTTATTGATTGCTGGCATTGCTGCGGGTTTTGGTGCTGTGTTTGGCACGCCTTGGGCGGGAGCGATTTTTGCGGTGGAGCTGCCCGTGCGCGGTCGTTGGCATTGGCGCTTGTTGCCTGCGGCCATTGTTGCATCGTGGTTGGGACATGCGATTTGCCTCGCGTGGGGCGTGCATCACACGGATTATCGGGGCTGTGGTCTCACTCTTGACGGACTTGCTATGCCATCGCTTTCGCTAGGAATCGCAGTAGTTACGGCAGCACTGTGTTTCGGTCTCACGGCGAGATTGTTTGTGGGTGCTTCTGATCTCGCTTCGCGTGGATTTGCTCTTGCGTGGGTGAGCCCCGTATGGCGTGCATTTTGGGGAGGTTTATTGGTGATTCTGCTCGTGATGCTCTGCGGATCAGCTGATTACTTGGGGCTCGGTGTCACGGCGATGCGCGATGGTGGGGTGTCGATATTGTCCAGCTTCGAGCCAGGAGGCGCTGATGACTGGAGCTGGGCGTGGAAGCTGCTTTTCACCGTGATCACTTTGTCGAGTGGATTCAAGGGTGGTGAGGTGACTCCGCTTTTTTTCATCGGTGCTGCGCTCGGAAATGTGTTAGGCTCACGAATGGGGATGCCCGTGGAGCTGTTTGCGGGATTGGGGCTGATAGCGGTGTTTGCGGGGGCTGCCAAAACGCCGTTGAGCTGCACGATTTTGGGCATGGAGATCTTTGGCCTGCACAATACAATGTGGTTTGCACTTGCCTGTTTGATCGCCTACTTGGTGAGCGGAAAAGAGGGGATTTATCGATATCAAAAATGATTTCTAAGTCTGTCTCATGGCAATTCGTTGTTAGAGAAGTGAAACAAATTATGTTTTGCTCTAACCAAAAATACCACCGTCATGGCTCGTCACAAATCTTATGCAGTTGCGCAAGACTCAGAAACTGCGCTTGATATCTCCTCATTGATCGATGTCTGCTTCCTCCTGCTCATTTATTTCCTCGTCGCCACTACGATTCAGAAAAGAGAAATGGATGTGCCGATGCTGCTTCCTGGAGATCGTGTAGTAAATTCAGATTCGATCGAGCCGCTATTCATCACAGTCGATGAGCATGGGGCTATCAGCACGGGATCAGGATCGAGCATGATGTTGCTCGATACGGATGTGAGTTCGCGCGATCTACCTTTGCTCACCCAGCAACTTGTCCTATTGCGCGCTACCAGCAAAACTCCTCTGGTTCAAATCAACATTCATGAGATGACCGCGCAGCAACGCGTGCTCGATGTCCTCAATGCTCTCGTAGGTGTGGGCATTCAGCATGTCACCTTTACTGACTTTTTCCAAGGTTAAGGCTAAGGAGTAATTGAATGGATGTGCATGAGCGTGATTCTGCACTCGCCTGCCGAAATCACTCATGGATTCATTTGACACCCATCGGGGGGATTGGCATTGTTGGTAAGTAATATGAAATCCATTCTATTTCTCTGTTCTTTTTTTTCCTGCGCTTCGTTTGTGATGTCGCAACCGTATGTGCATGAGGTCCCGATCCCTGAGCGGGCTACGTCGGCAGAAATCATCGAGCTTGCTTCTCAGGTTGTGCCATCGCCGAATCAATCAGCTTTTCTCTCGCTCGACTTTACTTGTTTTATCCACATTGGCATCAATACCTTCACGGGGAAAGAATGGGGGAGTGGCCAGGAAGATCCGAAGTTGTTCAATCCCGGCGATACGCTGGATACCGATCAATGGTGTCGGGTGGCCAAAGCGGCGGGCATGAAGCTGATGTTGATTACGGTGAAACATCACGATGGGTTGTGCTTGTGGCAGACTCGCTACAACCAAGAGTTCTCGGTGCGCGCGACACCTTGGCGCGATGGCAAGGGAGATGTGTTGAAAGATCTTGTCGCGTCTTGTCGCAAGCATGGGCTGAAATTGGGCGTGTATCTTTCGCCTGCGGATTTGTATCAAATGGAAAGCGCCAAGGGGCTCTATGGCAACGGCAGTGGGCCACGGGCCACGAAGATTCCTACTGCTGTGGAAACATTTTTATCGGACCCGACTCAAGTGCGCTCGGATAAACCGAAGGACGCACCAGTGATTGCAGTGGAAGCGGATGATTACAACCGATATTTCATGAATCAACTTTACGAATTGCTCACGGAGTATGGTCCGATCCATGAAGTGTGGTTCGATGGGGCGCATCCCAAACAAAAAGGTGGGCAGACATACATCAAAAAGGAATGGTTCTCGCTGATCCGTCAGTTGGCACCTGAAGCGGTGATTTTTGGCGGTCCTGATGTGCGTTGGTGTGGCAATGAAGCAGGTGGCACCCGTGAGGCGGAGTGGAATGTGTTGACGGTATCATCGTTAGAAGAAAGTGGCATTGACCGGCCTCAGGACGATGTGGCATCGGACTCGCTGATCGTGCAAAAAGAGTATGAGGTCTATGGGAAAAAGTATCCGGCTAAGTCGCTGTATTATCTGATTCCCGAAGTAAATACATCCATACGCGCTGGTTGGTTTTGGCGCAACGAGCATGAACAAAGTGTGCGCAGCGCAGATGATGTGTTCGACATTTATGAGCGCGGTGCAGGCGGCAACGGTGTGTTTTTGCTGAACGTGCCACCGAACAATCACGGCTTGTTTTCCGCGCGCGATGTGGCTTGTCTAGAGGAAGTGGGGCGACGGATCGAGTCAACGTATGGCAATCGTGATTTGATGAAAGGAGCGAAAGCGACAGAAGAGAATTTATTAGATTGTGATCTAACAACTTTTTGGCAGGCAAAAGAACCGAGCTGCGAAGTTGAAATGCGCTTGGCCTCGGCGAAAGAAATCAACCGCGTGGTGGTGCGCGAGGCTGTGGAGAAAGTCGGTCAACGCATCGCGGAGCATGCGGTGGATGTATGGCTTGATGGCAAGTGGCAAGAAGTCGCAAAGGGGAAGACTGTGGGCTTTCGCAAAATTTTGCGTTTTCCAGCAGTGAAAACCGAACGCATTCGCTTGCGCGTGATGAAGGCGCGGATGGCTCCTGCGTTGGCTAGCTTGGAAGTTTATCATTACGCGGCGCCCTTGCCTGCACCATTGATCGGGCGCGATGCCGCGGGCAAAGTGATGATATCCTTGCCGCAGACTGCCGGATTTTCTTGGAAACCTCATGGTCAGGGCGATCCATCAAATTCAGTGCGTTTTGTCTACACGACCGATGGCAGTGTGCCTGATGCGCGTTCGCCTCGCTATGAGCAAGCAATTGATCTATCGCAAGGTGGACTGCTCAAAGCTTGTGCGGTGCTGGGTGAGCGCATGGGACCGATCGCTGAGCAAAGATTGGGGATTTCGCCGATTTCTTGGAAAGTAGTGGAGTGCAGTAGCGAGCACGATGCCACCTATGCGGCAGCAAAAGCGATCGATGGTAATGCACAAAGCTACTGGCATAGCTCATGGAATGAGCCCGTTACGAGCCACCCGCATCATCTCACCGTTGACATGGGCCTCGAGGTAACGGTTGGTGGTTTCACCTACTTACCACGGCAAGATCGACAAGTGCCCGATAGCATGGTCGAGCGTGGGACCATAGAATTCAGCAAAGATGGCAAATCGTGGAGTTCACCGATCGCATTTCACTTTGGCAATCTCGTTAATGATCCATCGCTCAGGACCGAATTGTTCTCGGAGAAACAGCAAGCGAGATATTTTCGATTCACTTCGAATGCTGGTGCTGCTGGCAAGCCCTACGCGGGCGCTGCGGAAATTGGCATTTTACCATAAGTGCACATTGATCGGTTAAGAAAGAGAAAAAAATGGGGTTCAAGTAATGCAAGTCATTGATGTGCAACATTTTCGTTTCTTTTGTTGCTGGCATGATGCTTGCTTTTTGTTATCGTTTTTTTAAGTTTTTTCACCAACTTGTATGAAGCGCTCCCTCTCTGTTCTGACCGTGTTGTTTTTGGTTTTGTTGTTGATTACCGGAGTTCTCTGGTTGCGGGAGTCTGGTCATGTCGCGTTTGAGCGGGTTCTGGTTCCATCATCTGCTGAAAAACAGAACAATTTTGAAAGTCTTGAGGTGAGTGGGGCGACGGATCGCGTGGAGAAGCGAACGATTAAGGAGGCTGTAGTGAACGATGATACTGTTTATTCCATCGGCTCAGGGGCGGATCGAGAAGCGATTGTGTTGGCGCTGGATGAAGCGGTTTTGCGTGATGAGCAGGGTAAAGAAACGGTGGCAAAGCTGCAACCGCCTGCAACTCGGGAAACCTTACCGCAGCGTTTGAGTAAACTCTCTGCGGTGAGGGGAGTATTTCCTGTCGCCTATCTGCAGAATCAGCCTCGCACGGCTGCGACTCGTCGATTGGTGACGAATGAATTACGCCTAGAGGCTGACGAGAACCTAGCGCGTTCGCTTACGGGAAAGTATCGCGTGACGATGAAAAGCCGACCAGCGTATGCTCCCGAATGGGTCATTTTGGCAGCGGCTGATCCTTTTGCAGCGCTTGAAGTGATGGCGAGCCTCCGTGAGCAGCAAGGCATTGCCACGGCGGATGTTTTGTTAGCCTCACAACGCGCGTTACGTGCAATGCCTAATGATCCTCTGATCGTGGATCAATGGCACTATAAAAATAGTAATTCGGTGCGCACCCATATGAACATTGAAGGTGCATGGAATTATGGTGGCTCAGGTGGCGTTAAGGGTGCGGGCGTGCGCATAGGTATCGTCGATGATGGATTGCAAACGGCTCATCCAGATATGAGTGTGAACGTGGATACAACCAACGACAAGGACTGGAACGGCAATGATGCTGATCCGAATCCAAGCACGGGAGACGACCATGGCACAGCCTGCGCGGGAAATGCAGCGGCGAAGGGGGATAACTCGCTCGGTGTATCTGGAGCCGCGCCCGATGCAACTCTGGTGGGTATGCGTTTGATTGCCGCTTCTGTGACTGATGCGCAAGAAGCAGAAGCGATGAGTTATTTGCCCAGCTTGATTCCGATTTTGTCCAACAGTTGGGGACCGAATGATACGGGAACTATTGTAGAAGAGCCTGGGCCTTTGACCAAGGCTGCGCTGCAAAATGCTACTTCCACGGGGCGTGGTGGCAAGGGGACGATCATTCTTTGGGCTGCGGGAAATGGAGGAGACGTGGGCGATAACTCGAACTATGATGGATATGCGAACTCGATTCATACGATTTCGATCGGTGCTACCGATTCATTGGGGGCGCGAGCTTATTATGCGGAACCCGGCAGTAATGTTGTCGTCTGCGCACCTTCCAGTGGTGATCTAGGGATAACAACTGTCGATCGAACGGGAAGCAACGGATACAATACGGCAACATCGGCAAACGGAGGTGACTATACCAATGATTTCGGCGGCACTTCTTCTGCTACACCGAGTGCGGCTGGTGTGGTGGCGTTGATGTTAGAAAAAAATCCCAATCTCGGGTGGCGCGATGTGCAGGAAATCTTGATTCGCAGTGCTTACCAATTCCGACCAGCTGATGCTGGATGGCAGAATAATGCTGCCGGAATTCATTTTCATCATGACTTCGGCGCGGGTCTAATCGATGCGCAAGCTGCTGTGACAATGGCGGGAGCATGGACGAATCTCGCAGCTCAAACAACAACTGCGGTGACTGCTGCGGGTCTTCCGCTAAGTGTCCCTGATAACAATGCCACTGGCATCACGCGTAGTTTTACCATAGGCGGGGGAAACCTCCGCGTGGAGCATGTTACTGTGCGACTTAACATCAATCACACATCGCGTGGTAATTTGGAAATTTTGCTCACTTCACCATCGGGGATGGTGAGTCGTTTGACGGAAGTTCACGCCGACTCGAATGACAATTTTGCCAACTGGACATTTAGCTCGGTGCGTCATTGGGGCGAATCTAGTGCAGGAACATGGACCTTGCGCGTGGCAGATCGCAGCACGGCGAGCAACGCAACGGGGGGCTCACTCACCGCAGCTGAGCTCAAAATTTTCGGCACATCGGCAGCACCTGTGAATCCTTCTCCTACCGTGACGATCACTCAGCCATCGCAAAACCAGGTCTTTTCTCCGGGTAGCGCCATTGCCGTGACAGTGGATGCGAGTGATCTCACCAGCGATGGAAATGCTGGCGTGGTAAGCAGCGTGGCCTTGTTATTGAATGGTTCGGTCGTTGAGACAGATCTAACAGCACCGTATTCGTTCAGCATTTCGCCGCCCTTGGGCAGTCACACCTTAGTCGCCAGAGCCACTGATAGCGAGGGTGCATCAAGAGATTCCTCCGCCATCAATTTCTCCTTAGTCAATCAAGTCCCTACTATCTCGGGGGTGGCGCTTTCTGCCATCGGAAATCTTTACGCAGATGAGGTGCTCAGTGTTACCAGTGTCAACGCGAGCGATCCTGAAGGCGCGAGCATGACGA
>JBIIAI010000210.1:0-4798 GCA_044239965.1 Akkermansiaceae bacterium | reverse complement strand
CGGCATCGCGCTGGAGAATGGCAAAGGATGTCAGCACCACATCCGCATGCGGGATGCTCGGAAAATACTTCGTTCGATCCGCGCCCGTCAGAACGAGAATGCGCAGCGATGGCGCAAATTTGAGCGCCTCTGCCCGCCAATTGGGCACCACCGATGTTGGAGCAACGACCAAACAAGGTAAGCCCTGTGTGCGACCACTTTCTTTTTCTGTGAGAAGGTGAGCGAGCGTCTGCATGGTTTTGCCGAGGCCCATGTCATCGGCAAGAATGCCATGAAGCCCGTGCGCGGCGAGGAACTGCATCCAGCGGAAACCGGTGATTTGATAATCGCGCATCGTTGCCTGAAGTCCTGCGGGTGGCGGGGCTTCCTCGATGCCGGAAAAGTGCTGAATTTTATCGCGCAGCTGCATCAATGACGGTGGCGTATCAAGCCCGAGTTCTTCCACAGCGGTCAAGGCGGCGGCATCGAGCGCGTGAATCCGTGCTTGCGAGGGATGCGCGGGATCGATCAAGGCGACAAGATGTTTGAGAATCGCCCGCACCCGACCTAACGGAATTTTCAACGCTGATCCATCGGGCAAAGGTGCCAACACGAAGCCATTGTCAGGACGATCCAAGGTTTCTTCCAGATACTGATCTTCTAGCAGATTGGCGAGAATCGGCATTAGGTCGTATTGTCGATCACCGACTTGAAATCCCACCGAAAGCGAAAACCAGCCACGTTGGGATTCATCTTCGGCGAGCAACGTGTTCCAGTCATCGGGCGGCGTATCATAAACATAGTGTCCAACGTTATCCGTGAAAGTCACCTGCCACTCGCGCTCTAACAAACGCGGTGCATGAATGGCGCGAAATTGATGCCAGTACGGTGCCGAAGCCGATGGTGGCAATTGAGGAACCCATGGGCTATCGCTCGGCAGCGCCCGCTTTTGCGCACCGTGCAAGAAGCGCAACATCGGCGTGGAGTCAAACGCACTGAGCCCGATTTCTCGAAGAAACAATGCGGCGACGGTTTCTGCAGCGCGATCGCGACGAATGATCAGCGGGGCACCTTGGGCATCTTTCACTTGCCGATCTTGCTCGGGGTGGGAAGAAAAAAGCGGCAGCTCATGTGTGCCATAGATCGCCCAAGCTCGTGTGAAAACCCATTCGGTTGGCTCCTTTTCTCCGAGATACTGGCAGATGATCGCAGCACTGCGATCAAGCACGGGTTCGCGACATACATCCAAACGAAAGCTCGGGCTGGTGACCAGCGTGGGAATTTCCTCGTGATCTTGCGCCAGAAGCGATGTTGCTCTCGCCATGCCGAGTGGATTGTTCGTGGCGGGAAATTTTCCATCGAGCATGCGCAACAAATTGTTATTCATCGAGAGCATGAACATCGTCGCCGCTGCATGTTCACAAAAATGCGCCACCGTGCACGAGCACGAGGTATCCATGTCCCACTCCCCTTGGTGCATCCAAAAATTCAGCTCCAGGCGCGCCAACGGCTTGCTCGCACAGGTCGCCATCACCGAGACATTTTCGTCATCGAGTGCCTCCACCTGAACATCGTTCACCTTGCGATCACGCGCGAGTTTTTTCGCCGCCCCGAGATTCTCCTCATCAAAGCGATCAAGCCAGTCCTCGAGCGTCAAATACTCTTGGAGGATCTCAACATTGCGCATGGCGCATGTTCAATCGAACTGTGTTTTTTGGCAAGCATGGAATCGGAGAAAATCAGCTCATCCTTGACCAGCGGCCTGCTCTCTGCGCATGCTCACCGATATGGAGTTCGCGATACTTGGGAGTGGCAGTGCAGGCAATGCGACATTGGCAAAAACTGAGCGCGTCAACTTGTTGATTGATGCCGGTCTATCAGCCAAGCAACTGCAAATGCGCATCGACCAAATGGGACTTAATCGAATCGATGCCATTCTCATCACTCACGAACACGGCGATCACGTACGGGGTTTAAAAACTTTGCTCAAAAAGTCCACGATCCCCCTCTACGCTACCGCAGCCACCGCCCACGTCTTGCGCCAATCTGGCATCGAGGCCTCCTGGAAAACCTTTGATGCCGGCCAATCGTTCAGCATGGGCGATGCCGAAATCCAAAGCTTTGCGATCCTCCATGATGCAGTCGATCCCGTCGGCTATGTGATTCGCTCCGCGTCAAAAAATCTTGGTATCATCAGCGATGCAGGACACGTCACTCACAGCGTCACCCAGCACCTTCAAGGCCTACACGGCATCTACTTGGAAGCAAATTACGACGATGAACTCCTCGCTGCCGATACCAAACGTCCATGGAGCATCAAGCAACGCATCAGCTCACGCCACGGCCATTTATCCAATAAACAAGCTGCTGAGCTTTTAGAAAACATCAGCCACCCCGCCCTTCGGCAAGTCGTACTCGGCCACCTGAGCGGAGATTGCAACTGCAGCAAGATTGCCACGCGAATCATGCAAGATGTGCTAACAAAAAAGGGACTTTCGCACGTCGGCATCTGCTGTGCCAGCCAAGACGAACCCCGCGGCTGGTGGTCACTGTGACGCCATCCATTTCACCTAACCTTTCTGGAATTTCCTTGCTTTGCCCAAAAACCCGCTGACAATTTCCTCCATGCGAACTCTCCTTGCTTCCCTGCTCTCAATGAGTTGCCTCCATGCCGTCGACCACGGTCCCTACATCCAGTGGTTACAAGATCCCTGCCATGAAGCCGAAATCCGTTGGGTCGACCGCTCCGGATTTCAGGCAAAAGAAGGCGAGTGGTCGCTCGGACGTGCTGGTTTCGGCTACGGCGATAACGACGACCAAACCACGCTCAATGGCATGCAGAACAAATACACCATCGTATCGATTCGCAAAAAAATCACCCTCGCAGCGCCTGCTAACGCCGATGATGAATTGATCGTCGAGGCTCTCTACGATGATGGCTTCGTGCTCTACATTGATGGCAAAGAAGTTCTGCGAAAAAACTCAAGAGGTGCCGATGCCGAGCTGGAGGCACCAGAGGGGCACGAGGCAAAAGCTTGGGAAACTTTTTCTCTAGGAAAAATTGCGAGCAGCCTCAAAACGGGATCGATCGTCGCCGTGCAAGGTGTCAACGACAAGCTCGATAGCAGTGACTTCTCTCTCGATATACGCCTGAGCATCAAGGGCAAAACCAGCACCGAGATTATCACCCGCAGTGACTCTTGGGAGTATCTCGTCAACCAAATCCCCGAAAAAGACTGGCGCACCTCTACCAGTCTACCTGATGCGGTGCCCTGGAAAGCGGATGCGCAATACTCTCTGGGCTATCGCCCCGTGGGGAATGGAGAAATGACCTGGACTAGCGCCAGCTCGCACCTATTCGCCCGCACAGAAAGCAAGGTTTTTGCCGTTTCTCTACAAGGCCTCAAAGCTGATACTCGTTACGAATTTTCTATCCGCAACGAAAGCACACAAGAAATCAGCGGCCCGCATCTCATGCAAACAGCGCCCGAGACTTTTCGCCCCATGCATTTTGTCATTGGCGGTGACATGTTTCACACCTTGCCCTTACTCGATGCCATGAACATTCGTTGCGGCCAAGAAGCCCCCCTCTTCGCTGCGCTCATTGGCGATCACGCCTACACCAACAACGCCAACCCCGACCGCTGGTATCAATGGATCGACTCATGGGTCAAGCACTGCCGAGCCAAAGATGGCAGACTCATCCCGATGGTAATGGGCATTGGCAATCACGAAGTCGCAGGTGGTGGATATTTCCCCGAAAACAACACACCAACCCCAGACAAGGCCGATGAATACTACACACTCTTCCGCATGCCCTCAGAGGGTAGCCGAGTGATTTCTCGCTATGCCATTGATTTCGGAAACTACCTGAGCTTCATCCTTCTCGACTCAGGGCACACAGAAGCCATCTCTCGCCAAGTTCCGTTTCTTGCGCAAAGCAGTGCGAACCGCAAAAAAACACCCTTTCTTTTTGCTGCTTACCATCGCCCCGCTTGGGGCTCAGGATGCAAAGATGATGCCGTTGACATCCAGCAAAAATGGTGTCCCATCTTCGAAAAAAATGGCGTCGATGCTGTCTTCGAGCACGATCATCACACCTACAAACGCACTTGGCCACTCACTGCTGGCAAACGTGACGATGCAAATGGCATTCCCTACCTCGGAGACGGAGCTTGGGGAGTGGCTGTGCGCAACCCATCCAAGGCAGAATTGCAGAAACGTCCCTGGATCGCGAAACAAGCGCCAATCAATCATTTGATACGAGTCACCCTCGCCAAGGATGGATTCACTTGCGATGCCCTCACCGCCGACGGCAAGACCTTCGACAGCGGCACTTATCCTCTTCGCAAGTAAAAAACATCAAGCGCCCCCATGAAAGATCAGCCTATCGAAACAAATTTGGCCGTCTTTCCGTGAAATTTTGCAATTTTTTCCGGGATAGCTTGACTTTTTTTCTCGAATCTCTAAAATTTCGCCCCCGCGCGTTGGAACCGCGTGGAAAAAGTGTCCCTTCTTTATGAAAAATAATCTTCATCCCAACTACAATCCTGTCGTGTTTGTTGACATGACCACGGGTGCTCGTGTGATCACACGCTCCACCAAATCATCGGACCGCAAAGAAGTCATTGATGGCGTCGAGCACAGCGTAATCACTGTCGGTATCACTTCAGACTCCCATCCGTTCTTCACAGGGCAGAAGCAGTTTGTTGACACCGAAGGTCGCATCGACAAGTTCCAAAAACGTTTCGGCGCATCGATTCGCCGCACGACCAAGCCCAAGCTGTAATCAACCAGTTGCTTGGTTCTACGGACCGCC
>JBIIAI010000342.1:0-4811 GCA_044239965.1 Akkermansiaceae bacterium | reverse complement strand
TCAGCTGCGGTAGAAAAGCCCTCTTGCTTAGGCAATTCTAGACCGTGCGGATTGAGAAAGCGGGTATTTTTCATGCCCAACACGCGGCATAACTCATGCATCTCCTTGACGAATGCCCAAATTGGGTCATCGTTTTTGCCGCGACGATTGTTGATGTCACGACCAATGTGATCAGCGATCGTCATCGCTGCAAGGTTATCGGAACCGAGAAGCGCGGCATAGAGTGCATCCGAGAGAGAAATCTGCTGTCCAGGCTGCAAGTTGAGTGGATTGACACCGCCCACACGAGTGACTGAGTCAGGCACGGTGGCCATGACTTTTTTCAAATCTTGCTTGGTGGCAATGGCCCAGTCCGTCGCGATCACCCCAGTGCAGATTTTTGTGAGACTGGCAACCGGACGCTTCATCGTCGAATTCTGTGCCGCGAAAATTTTCCCCGAGTGGGCTTCTACGACCATGAATGACTCTTGCGCGGCTAGAGGAAGAAGTCCCAAGGAAATGATCCAGAGGCTGAGGAGTTGTTTCGCCAAATTCGAGATTGTCACGCGGCGAGTTTATGGGCAAATCTTCCGAACTCAATGCTAAACATTGGCATTTTTTGTTCTTTTCATTCATTTCGCCTACATTCACCATTGCCGTATGACAATTCTCTTCGATATCGGCAATGTTTTGCTTCGTTTCGACTACAAAGACGCGCTTTTAGCCTTGATTCCCTCACATTTACCAGATCCCCAAGAGCGATTGAAGCTGCTTGATGAAAAACGCGACGATTTGGAGAGCGGACGCATCGGCGCGGATGACTTCGTAGCATGGTCACTCAGCACTCTCGGCTCCACAGCACAGCCCGAAGAATTTGTGCAGGCATGGCGTTCCATTTTCACACCCATTCAAGAAACCTGGGATCTCGCGGAAAAACTCAAAGCGGACGGTCATCGGTTGATTCTCTTTTCGAACATCAATCCCATCCACAGCCCATGGATCTATGAGGCGTATCCAGTGTTTTCTCTCTTCGACGGTGCCGTGATGTCCTTTGAAATCGGCTGTATGAAACCCTTGCATGAATTTTATGCAAAAGCCAGTGAACTCTATCAATTGGACCCACGCGAAACCATCTACATTGATGATCTCCCCGCGAACATTGAGACCGGTAAAAACATCGGGTTTCATTGCCACCTTTACGATCACCGCAATCACCAAGCCTTGGAGAATTTCTTAACTGAATTGTTAGGATAGATACCACTTGATTCAAACAAGAAAACCGGCGCTCCGCAAGGGAACGCCGGTTTAGCAAAATGTTTGTGACCGCGCTAAAAAGGAGCGATCACGAGTGCATTAGAATGCAACGCTGATGGTTACGCCACCGACGACGTTTTCGCCGCCGTCGCCAGTTCCATCAGAGCCGCTAAGAGCTGTGAACTCAGAAGGGAAATCAGAGTCAGCAGCAGTGTACTTGACATAAGGAGTCACGGTAAGGTTTTCCTTAGGCGCCCAAGCAAGACCAGCCTTCACATAGTAGTGATTCATGCCATCCGCGAAACCAGGGTCGGACTCGTAAGCACCGATGCCTGCATTCAAGTTGAGTGCAAGTTGGTCGTTGATGGTGAAAGATTTGCCGAGGTCAGCATTCATGTACCAGCTACCGAACAGGTCGAAGTCATAGTAGCCAGTTACGGTTCCAGTGATGCCGGCATAGATTTCCGTGCTGAGGGTAAGGAAGATTTCCTGAGTATTGGACTCAGCGAATTCTGGATACGAGTAATAAATATAGCCGAGAGATGCGTTCACGGCACCGAAAGCCTTGCTCACGGAGAGAGTGTAGTCAGCCTCGTTGTCGACGAATGCATTGTTATCGTTTGTGGAAGCATACCAAACGTTACCAGCAATGGTAAAACCATTGACTTCGGTGCTCAGAGCAACGCTTGCTTCAGCAAGATCTTCGCCGAGAGTTGCACCGCGGAATTCATAATCTGTTGAGTAACCAGCGGTAAGGCTGCCTTCGATTTCAGCAACAGCTTGTGTCGCCACGAGAGGTGCTGCTACGGCCAAAAGGCCCATCATTTTTTTGGTTGTTATCTTCATGTTGTAGTATGTTGGTTTTGAGACCGATCAACGAATATGTGCAAGATCATGATTTAACAAGTAGAAAGCGCGCCATATGAAAAAAAATCATGGCAGCCGAGAACGACTGCCATGACCTCAAAAGTGCTTATGTAGCTTCGATTAGAAGCCAACCGAGAGGCGAACACCACCGATGACTTCGTTACCGTCGTTTGAGAGACCTGAGCTGTAGTTTCTTTCGGTGCGCACATACTTTACAAAAGGAGTCACCGTGAGGTTTTCACGAGCAGCCCATGGCAAAGATGCGCCGAGGAACCAATGATTGAATCCGTCTTCGATGGTGTCGTCACCATCGTATGCTCCAATACCTGCGGAGAGGCTAAGATTCACTTGGCTGTTGAGTTGAACCGACTTGGAAGCGGCAGCTTCAATATAGAGGCTTTCGGTTGCTTCAACGTCCAAGAATGCAGTCACGCCGAAATTGATGCCTGCGAAACAATCCAGTTGTGTGCTAGCGCCAACATAGACTTCTTGGGTGTCAATTTCTCCACCATTGTAGTCATAATTGATGTAGCCAACGCTCAGATCGTAGTCGCCGACTTCCTTCGTAAGACCGACGGAGGTATTGGTCTGGTCGTCAAAATCACCAGCTTGATCGTTTCCAGAACCGTACCAGACGCCGACCGAGATCGTGCCTTGAGTGAGAGGGCAAGTGGTGGAAAGATTCACACCAGCCTCAGCCAGGTCTTCTGCGAGACTAACGCCGCGGAAGATGTAGTCAGTGGAGTAGCCAGCGTAAACGTCGCCTTCGATTTCTGCCTGAGCAACACCAGCGGTGAGAGCTGTTACTGCTGCGAGAGCACCAATTGTTTTGTTGTAATTGCGCATATGTTGTTTCGTAGTTTAGTTTATTGTTACGGTTCGCCCGAACGCGTAGGCTTTATCCAACCTCGCGAACGAGCAATCCATGGAAGAAATTTGCGTGAAAAATTTTCATGCATCAAGAAAAAAATCCTTAAGGTCAAAAAGATTATCGAGAGCTTGTTTCATGCTTGCAAAGCGTTTTTTTGAATCAATATAACATTTATTTCAATCATGGCACGCACTCTGCTAATTTGCAGGAGAACATCAGCCCATGAAACCAACTCATGGACTGATCCAACCCGAGAACAAATTATGACAATACGATCCTACCATGCCATCCCTGCAAAAGCACTTTTGCTAGGGGCCGCTATTCTGAGCACGCTATCCCCCATGACGTATGCTCAGGAACCAACACCTGCACCTGCGCCAGTCACTGAGGCTTTGGCATCTGCTACGGAAGAACCTGCCGCGGAAGAAGCCGCTGCACCAAGCGTTGAAGACCGCGTCGCCGATCTCGAAGCTTACTTCAACAATGTAGCGCCTGCCAACCAGCTGAAAGACATTGCCGGCCCTGGTCACAATGGCTTCATCATGATTTGCGCCGCTCTGGTGCTGTTCATGACTCTGCCTGGTCTCGCTCTGTTCTACGGAGGTCTTGTTCGCAGCAAGAACGTGCTATCGATTTGCGCGCAGTGCTGCGGAATTGCTGGTCTTGTCGCCATTCTCTGGTGGGCAGTAGGTTACAGCTTGGTCTTCGGTACAAACTTCAATTCTCCCTACTTGGGCGGAACTGAGTTTTTCTTCCTGAAAGGCGTGGGAGCTGCTCCCAATACGACTTACGCTGGTTGGATCTCCCAGTCGGTTTTCTCCATGTATCAATTGATGTTCGCCATCATCACACCAGCACTCATCATTGGTGCCGTTGCTGAGCGCATGAAATTCAAAGCAATCATGCTTTTTGTCTTCCTCTGGATGCTAGTTGTTTACTTCCCAATGGCTCACATGGTATGGGGCGGCACCGGGTTGATGAACGGTGTATGGAACGGTGACGCTAAAGTTACAGCGATCGACTTCGCAGGTGGCACCGTAGTTCACATGACCTCTGGTTGGTCTGCTTTGATTCTTTGCATCCTGCTCGGCAAACGCGCTGGATTCGGGAAAGAGAAAATGTCCCCGCACAGCATGGTGCTTTGCTTGGTCGGCACCGGCATGCTCTGGGTTGGCTGGTATGGTTTCAACGCCGGTTCCGCTCTTGCTGCTGACGGTGTTGCTGGTAATGCATTCATGACAACGACACTCGCCGCAGCTACCGCTGGTTTTGTATGGGCCATGATCGAAGGTCTTCATCGCGGCAAACCAAGTGTTCTTGGCTTCTGCTCTGGTATCGTCGGCGGCCTTGTTGTGATCACACCTGCTTGCGGATTTGTTACTGCTAACGGAGCTATGATCATTGGCCTCCTTGCTGGCATCATTCCTTACATCTTTGTAGCTGTAATCAAAGCCAAACTGGGCTACGACGACGCATTGGACACCTTCGGCGTGCACGCTGTTGGTGGCACATTGGGTGCTCTTCTCACAGGCTTCCTTGCCACTAGCGACGCCAACGCTAACTTGCTTCTTGCCGACTACGCTGGCAAAAACGGTCTCGCTAAGGCTCTGGAAGACGGCACATTTGCTCTCGACAAAGGTGCTCTGATGACCGGACAGCTGACAGCAATTGGTATCACCTTGGTTCTCTCCATCTCCGCCACTGTGGTGATCACCTTCATAGTCAAAGCCGTGTGCGGTCTCCGCCCAACACCTGATCAAGAGCGCGAGGGTCTTGATATCTCCGACCACGGCGAGCAAGGCTACGAGCATTAATTTTACTCGGTATCGCATATGTTCCG
>JBIIAI010000209.1:0-4817 GCA_044239965.1 Akkermansiaceae bacterium | reverse complement strand
CGCTATGGAAATGACATTCTCGTCGAGCAATACATCGCCGGCAAGGAACTCACCGTCGGTGTGCTCGATGGCGAAGCTCTGCCCATCGTTCATATCGCTCCGCGCAGTGGTTTCTATGACATGAGCAACAAGTATCCGTGGATGAACGGTGGCGATGGCAGCGACTACTATTGCCCAGCAGATCTCGACGAGGAAACAACGCGCGCAGTGCAGGAAGCAGCCGTAGCTGCTCATAAGGCGCTTGGTGTGGAAGTCTACTCACGCGTCGATGTTTTGCTCGATTCTGCCAACCGTCCCTTCGTTTTAGAGGCCAATACCATCCCTGGTATGACCGAGACCAGTCTGCTGCCCAAAGCCGCCGCCGCAAAAGGCATTCCTTTCGGGGATTTATGTTTACGGATTGCTGATATTTCAGTAAAGTTGCGTTCGTAACCTAGATAATGGCGCGCCGCAAAACATCGACTTATCGCCCTACATCCCGCTCTCAAGTGTTGGATGTCAAGGTGTATTCGCCGATGATCCTTTGGTATCAGGTGCTCAAATTCCTCGGCCGCTGCACCAAATGGCTATTGCTTCTCGGCATTCTTAGTGCCAGCGGCTACGCCGTTTGGAACTACTACCAGCGCTCGTATGTGCAAAATCCGGATTACGAATTGCGGGTCATCAAGCTCACGCCGAATACTGCTTTGAACGAGGGAGATGTCGTCGCCATTACTGAAATGCCACTCAATACCAGCATTTTTGGCATCGACATCGATGATGTAGAAGAACGCCTACGCGAACGTCCCGAGGTCATTCATGCAAGCGTCCGGCGTGAGTTGCCCTCTACCATTTCCATCGATCTCAAGGAACGCATCCCCTACGCATGGATCGAGTGCCCCGCACGGGATATGCAAGCCCGCAGTCGCGACCGAGGTTTTCTCATCGATCGCGATGCTCATCTCTATCCCTGCCCGCCGATGCAATACGAAGCCGCTTTGGCGCTGCCCGTCATTGTGATCTCCTCTGATGAATCGGCCCATTTGGAAAATGGGAAAAAAATCACCGCAAAGTCTCTGCAGCGCGCCATACACTTGCTAAGCATTGCCGAGCAAACCACCCAATCCTCTCTGCCATGGATCGATCGCATTCAGCCCCACCAACGCTGGGCCATGAAAGTCTGGACACGCGATGGCATCGAGGTGACCTTCGGCTTAGACGACCACAAACGCCAAATGCAAGATCTGCTCATCTCCATGGAGCACGCAGCCGGGAAAGGAGTGCAAATCGCCTCCATCAATCTCATCCCGCAACGCAATATCCCCGTCGTGCTGCGCAATGCAGCTGCCACCGGTGACCCGAACGATAGTCTCACAACACCCGTCGAAAATCCTGTCATCAATCCCTATCCCGCACGCTAACATTTTTTCTTCCACTCAACCATCATGGCACGCGCCAAAATACACGTAGGACTCGAAATCGGCACCAGCAAGGTCTGCATGGTCGTCGGTGAAGTGAAGTCGGACGGCTCTGTAAAAATTCTCGGTCTTGGCACTAGCAAAGCCGCCGGTGTCCGCAAGGGCGAGATCTGTGACTACTCGAAAATCCGCGAATGCGTGGACGACGCGCGTATGAAAGCGGAAGAAGCAAGCGATGTCGAAATCGGTAGCGTTTTTCTCTCCGTATCAGGCGCACACATTCAGAGCATCAACAACATCGGCACCTACCGCCTGCCCGACAACGAAAAGCAGATCCAGCCCGAGCACATCGCCGAGGCGAACGATATCGCAAAGGACATCAACATCAGCCCCGAGCACGTCTACCTGCACAACATTTTGCGCAATTACCGAGTCGATGGCTTCGAGCACAGCTCCAGCCCCGTGGGCTTATTCGGAAAAACCTTAGAGACCGATTTTCACGTTGTCACAGGCATTGGCACGCGCATCCAGAATAGCATCAAATGCGTCCGCGAACTCCAGATGGACGTCGATGACGTAGTCTTCGCGCCCATCGCCACCGCTCAGCTCGCCCTCAATCGTGCCGAACGCGAACGCGGAGCCTTGCTCATCGATATCGGCGGCGGCACCACCGACTACGCCCTCTACCTCAATGGCTGCATCGCCGCATCCGGCTGCATCCCCGCTGGTGGCGAACACATCACCAATGACATCCACATGCTCACTGGTCTGTCATTTTCCAAAGCAGATGGCCTCAAAATCAAAGAAGGAGATGCCTCCGGTGATCAATCCCGCTCGGTCGGCACGATCAAAATCCCCGTCGACGAAAAAGGCTTTTCCCAGCAAGAGGTCAAACGCGAGGTGCTCAATGAAGTCATCCGTCAGCGCTTGATCGAAATTCTAACGCTGGTGCGCAAACGGCTCCCACCTGGCTCCGAGGAGCTCATCGGCACAGGCATTTTCCTCTCCGGTGGCAGCAGCCTGATGCGCGGGCTGGATACCCTCACACACCAAGTATTCCAACGCGCCATCTATCGCGCCGAGGCCGCAGAAATCAGCGGCGTGCAGGCCAATTTCAAAGACCCCCAATACGCCACCGCACTTGGCCTGATTCGCTACGCCCAACTCGCCGATCTGGAAAAACAAAACTCCGCCCCCAAAGGCCTCGGCCGCTTCTGGCCCTTCCGTCGCCGATGATCCGCTCGCGCCGATCTCCGCACTCCGCTCCAACGCACCCTAAATAACACCAACTCCGTCTGTTATGATCGAATTTACCAAAGACCCACAAAACACCATCCCTTCTTCTCTCGTCAAAATCATCGGCCTCGGTGGTGCAGGCGCGAACATGCTCGACCGCGTCGCCCTGGATGGCATGGAAGGTGCGGAAATGCTCGCCCTCAATGCTGACATCCGCACACTCTCTGGCTCAGTCGCCTCGGAGCGGATTCAACTCGGGCGAAATCTCACCAAGGGCCTCGGCACTGGTGGCGATCCCGATCTCGGACAGAAAGTCATGATGGAGGCGGAAAAAGAAGTCCGCTCCGCCATCAAAGGCCGCAAAATCGTGTTCCTCTGCGTCGGACTCGGCGGCGGCACCGGCTCGGGAGGCGCGCCCATCCTCACCCGCATCGCCCGTGAGGAAGGAGCCTTCGTCGTCGTTTTCGCCACCATGCCCTTCGGATTTGAAGGCCGCCGCCGCCGCGAGCAAGCAGAGACAGCTCTCAACGAACTCGCCGTTCTCAGCAATGCCCTCGTCGTATTCGATAACAACCGCATGGGCGAACTCGTCCTCGCCAAGCAAGGCATCCACGAGGCATTCTCCGCAGGCGATCGCATGATTTCTGACAGCATCAAGGCTGTCATCCGCCTCGTCATCCGCCCCGGCTTGATCCACGTAGGTCTTGACGAACTCATGACCGCCCTGCGCACCACGCGCTCACGCTGCCTCTTCGGCTCCGGCATGGCCAGCGGTAAGGACCGCGCCTCCAAGGCCCTCACCAATGCGCTTTCTAGCCCGCTGCTCGATAAGGGAGCCCTGCTCAAGGAAGCCGCCTCTGTGCTCGTCCACATCTGCGGCGGTGATGACCTCACCCTTTATGAAATCGAGCTACTGATGCAGAAGCTCGTGAAATACGTGCCTGCCAAGGCCCATGTGCTCTTTGGTGCTGCCATCGACACCAACATGAAGGATTCCCTCAGCATCACCCTCATCAGTGCTCTGCCCGAGGAAAAACTTCATAGCACCACGGAAGATGCCGAGCGCATCGTCCTCGCACCCACAGAAGGCTTTGAATTCGACGTCAACGAAGAAGAGCCCGAGCCAGAACCCATTGCCGAGGAAATCGACTCCACGCCCACTGCCGAAGTCGCCCCTGTGATAACTACTCCCGTCGTGACTGCTGAACCCATCGTCGAAGCCGCGGCCGAAGCCGAAGTCTCTGCCGCACCCATCGCACAAACATCCACCATCGAGCCGCCGACCACCGCACAAATCGATGACTGGATCGATCTATCTACCGCTGGTTTTGCCGGCGGCGAGCGCCCCTTTGCAGAGCCCGTGCAAGATGATCCCCTCGCCGATTTCGCTCACGCCACAACTACGCCCGCTAGCGTCGCCGATGCCGCGCGCGATCTGCGCGAAGCGCTGCAAGCCCCCATCGCTCCCGAGCCCGATGAACTACCTGAGCCTGAGCCTGAGCCCAAAACTCCCGACCTTGGTGATCTGTTAGAGAAAACACGCACCCGCTTCAGCCAACAAGAGTCTCTCTTCGGTGGAGACGCACGCGGCAAATTTGCCGATACCGAGCCCAACTTCGTCGATGGCGACGATCTCGACATCCCGCCCTTTCTTCGCAAAAAGAAGAAGTGAACTGCCAGCCCGCCCGCAGAAGCCCGCTGAGCAGTTAACCATGTTTTTCTGTGACGAATAGCAAACAGCCCACGGACAAGGGGCTGTGAGAAAGAACGATGAGCGCCTTCGCAGCGGAAATGAAAGCACCGAATTCAAATTGGAGTGCTACCCGCTGTTGAAGGCGCTGAATTCTTAGATCATCTTTGACTACACGAGTTGCTTTTGCATTACTTCCAAATCTGCCACCACTTCTTGACTTCAAGCCGGACATTTTCAATTCCTGGGTTCTCCATATCTCCGATTGATTCTGTTGGACAGCCTTGGAGTGATTCCATCGCAAGTTTGTATTCTTCTTCCGTCTCTGGTTGTTTGAAGACATATGCGAAACCATGCTCCTTGTCTTCGGCAAATATGGTTGGCGCTGTCTCACGACAGAGGTCGCAATAGATGCACGATTCATCAACGTAGTATCGGCCTTCAACGTTCTTTTGATATCGCTCAGATGAATCTGCCATTTTCTTGAGCTAACG
>JBIIAI010000003.1:0-57633 GCA_044239965.1 Akkermansiaceae bacterium | reverse complement strand
AGCCCAGCAAGCACCAATCGCTACTTTTTCAGCCAAGGTCAGCGCAGTGAAATGCTCAGTTTTGCGACCATCGTAGCAGATAAGAGCACGTGGATTCCCCTCAACCCACGCTGGCTTGGCCCCTCGCCCTTCAGCTACCGTCATTACGATGTCACCTACGGCACTGATACCATATATGATTTCCGCACGATCATCGCAAAGTATAACACTGATGCCATCACGCCCAACACTCCCATCGGTTACGCTCTCACCATGGTCAATGCCGAGGGCTCATACATCTTTTCATTCCCTCAATCGGGGCCCTTTGGCTACTTTTTCAAACCCGCCGATACAACGAAGCCTGAAGTTACAGGCGCCATCGTGCCAAGCAGCATCTACTACAGCGCCTCACCGCATCACGCAATTTTTCAGTTTCAAATGCAAAACTTCAAGATCATCAACCTCCACCTTGGTTTCGATAAAAAAGTCAAAAACAATTTGCACGGTCGCGTGCTGAGCAAGGTGCAAAATTTCATTGTCACCAACCCCACTACGGGTGCTGGTTTCTTCTTCCCGCAATCCACCTCCCCCGGTGGTGAGCAAGGCTTCTCGATGAGCCCTATCAAATAAGCATTCCCGTCAGCGCACCAGCTGCTCACTTTCCCATGAATGACCCGCAATCTCTGCATGACCTGAGTTACGAAGAACTCGAGCAGTTCATGACGGCTGATGGAATTAAAACCGTTCACGCACACAGCCTCTGGCGCTTACTGCATTGGGATGCCTCCTTACTCGAAAAGGAATCTTGCCAAAATCTACTCGGCCCGCTCCGTCGCTGGATCGAAGAAAATGTGGGTGAGGACAAGCGATTTTTTCTCGATCATCCCGAGCAAGTGGCAGACATCCGCAGCAGCGATGGCATGACCCGCAAGTTTCTTCTCAAGATGCGCGATGGACAAACCATCGAGACTGTGCTCATGGGCTACGATGGTCGCCACACGGCCTGCGTCAGCACCCAAGTCGGCTGTGCCATGGGTTGCGTCTTTTGCGCTACGGGGCAAATGGGATTCACACGTCACCTACGCCCTGGTGAAATCATCGCTCAGGTGCTTCATGTACAACGCGTGCTGCGCCGCGACTACGGCAAGCGACTCCGCAACCTCGTCCTCATGGGCATGGGTGAACCACTACACAACTACGATGCCGTGATGCGCGCCATGAGCGTTATGGCCGATGTGCGCGGCCCCAGCCTATCCACTCAACGCATTACCATAAGCACGGTTGGCGTGGCACCCGCCATCCTCCGCATGGCCGAAGAAAAAGTCCCCTACAATCTCGCACTGAGCCTGCACGGAGCCAATCAAGCCCAACGCAGCGCTTTGATTCCCGTGGGGAAAAAATGGCAAATGGAAGAGCTCTTGGATGCCTGCCGTACCTACAACCAAAAAGTCGGCAAAGGGATCTTTATCGAGTGGACGCTTATTGCTGGAGCCAATGATAGTCCCGAAGTGGCCACAGAGCTTGCCGAACTCCTGCGCGGCATCGATGTGCACATCAACCTCATTCCCCTCAACCCCACCGAGGGCTTCGCGGGCACTGCCACAGCTACCCAAGCCGGCCTACAATTCCAAAAAATCCTTCGCAACGCAGGCTACCCTGTCACCTTCCGCCAACGCCGCGGCATCGACGTCGCGGCTGGTTGTGGACAGCTCAAATCCGAGCGCACCAAGCGTAGCAACACGCTCCCAGTTTCTTGAGATCGTTCATGTCTGCTTTCCAGCTCATTGCGAAAATTCAAAAAAATGCCAATTGCAGCAGCCATTCTGTCAATTTCGACACAGAATTTCGCAATTCCCGCAGAGGTTTTCGCAACTTTGCGCTTGGTTTGCTAAAATTTTCTGCTACCATCCTATCAACCCCCAAGCGCATCATGGTTATGAAATCCATCGTCCCAATCGCCATCACCTCTCTCGCTCTAGGCTTTAGCTCCTGCGGCATGAAAACCACGATGGCAAATTTCAAAGAAAAAATCACACCGGACATCAAGATGCCCGAGATGAAAATGCCCGAAGTGAAACGCGGCGACATCGCCCGCTTCTCCTTCCGCGATCTCCTTCCCTCTTCGGTACCGATCGTTGAGGTCGATACCCAAAAGCTCAAGGAAATCGAGACAGGCAAACAAAAAGCCATGGCCTATCAAAATTCGCGCCGCTCCTACTTTGGCACTTGGTTTGGCGGTCCTGCCGATTTCAAAGAACCGGAACTCCCTACTGGCATGCTCGACAATCCCGAGTTCAGCCTGCTCCCGCCCAAACCGGAGTAGTTTCTCGTCTGAGCAAATCTCGATTAATCATACGATTGTCGAACGATTGTCCTCCACATGATCAACGCCATTCCAACGATGTGAATGGCGTTTTTTCATGCCGTTTTTTTCCTTTGGATCGGATACGAACTCGCCAGTTCCCAAAGAATCAATCCCTAATCCACTGAGGCACTGAACACCACCACGTTCACCCCGCATCACTTAGTTAAACCAGCAATACGAAACAAAAAAAGCGACCTCGGGTAGAGGCCGCTTTTTGAAAAATTTACTGTCAACTAGGATTAGTGACCACCACCAGTGCCGGGGAGGAAGCGATAGTACACTTCCATCATCAAGGTGCAGAGTGCGGTGCGATAGAATACGGACTCAGCTCCACCACCTTGGAAGGATGCACCTACAGCGCGAAGTTTGCCATCGGGGCTCTTCCAAGTACCGTCGGGATTCTGATTTTTGAGCACCTCATCGCGCATCATCGCGTTGTAGTCTTTCCACTCTTGACCGCCACGATTCATCATAGCCTGAGCCTCGTAGTAGTGACCGTAAAGGTCGGCAAACTCGGTACCCCACTTCAACTTGCTATTCTTTGCAATATACTTGGCGCCCTTACGCACAGCAGATTGGTTTTCTTTACCCCACATCTGGTAGCAGAGAACACCGACGCCCGTGAGCGTGTGGTAATCGAGGCCTCCATGCAAACCAGGACCCGTGTAGCCGAAACCACCCTCGGGGCTTTGTTTGTCTGCGAGGTAGTTGAGAGCCTTCGATGAGCAACGGCTCAGATTTTTAAAGTCAATGCCGGTATGCTTCATGGCTTTGAGAGCCTGAATGTGCCAGCCAGCGATGGAAACGTCACCACCACGAGGACCAGACTCATCGTAACCGTAATCCCAGCCACCCGATTTGTGTTGGTTATCAATCAGGAATTGTCCGGCTTTTTGAGTGACCTCATTGAGGTTAGGAACGTTGATGCTGAGCTGTTTGCAGAAAGTTGCGGATTCGGCCAAGGCATAGGTGGCGATGGAGTGCTCGTAGGGCCAATGCTTATCACTGACCTTTGTGGAAAGCTTACCATCCTTCATGCCGAGATTGATGAGGAAAGTCATCGCCTTGAGGCAAGAGTCGCCAAATTCTTCCGAGATCGGTGTTTCGCAATGTCCGAGGTAGGCTAACAAACCGAGACCTGTCATTGCAGCTTTATTGCCTTCACCCCAAGAACCGTCAGCGGCCTGCGTGGACTTCATCCAACGCAGAGCCTTGACTACAGCATCTTCACACTGTGGCATGCCGCCCGTCTCCGCGAGGCGTTGCAGACGATCTTCTTTGGAGCAGCGTTTGCGCATGGTCGCAGGGATGGCACCGAAGCCACCACCACCGCCACCGCCGTCACCTCCGGTGCCCCATCCGTCGCCGAAATCGTCGCCGTTACCGAAATCGGTCGATGGTTGTGGGACATCAACTTCAGGAACTGGAATGGCAACATTGGAAGTTGTCTGTGCCGCGATTACCTTGGCACTGGATGCCGAGGGAGCCGAGGGCTTTTGCTTAGAATTGGTGCTGACCTTTTTGCTTTCGATCACTTCTTCCGCAGGAATGTTCGCGCTATAGGTAACGATCACAGGCGTTTCCTTAAACAGCGGAGTGATCAAAATAAAAGCAAGTAGCAGGCCGATCAGCACGATCGAAAGGATCGCGATCACGATGGAGGAAATGGTGGAATTCCGTTTCATCGCATCAAGACGAGCTTGAGCTTCGGGGCTGAGTTGTGCGTGGAGACTCATGGGTAGTTTTTGTTAGTGTTTTAGCTGTTAGACCAAGGGATTGGGACGTTGGGACTCGCGGGGCGAATTCTAAAAGACCCAGCGGCAATTTGCCAGCATAAATCTAGGGAATTTTTCTCGCGTCAGCAGGAGTAACGCAGAGTCGGCTATGAAGCTTAGAAAAAAATCTCGAATTTTGCATTTTTCTCGAATTTTTAACGCCAAATGCTACAATAAAGCGTATGAAAAATACCCTCTCCCTCCTAATGAAGGTCATTTTTGGCCTGCAAACGTCGTTTGCTGCCGCTGATCCCGCTGCGCAAAATCGTGAAGTTTGGTATGACTGGAAGGGGGAAATCGTTGGCGAGACGATGGCCGATTCTCGCGCCCAAGTCCAACCGCGCGACTTAGCATCCGCACCCGCGCTTACAACATTTGTGAATTCGCCGCTCGATGATGGCGACCATAGCCGACATGTGAGGACATATTTTGACTATCCGCGTTCGTACGGGCATGCTTACGGCAACTGGTGTTACCCGACTCATCGAAACTACCACTCGCAGCCACGATTTTTCCTCTGGTATTCTCGTCAAGGAAATTGGGGCGTCACTGGCCGTTCGCCGGGGGCGGTGTGGCAGTGGCATCGCTAGTCCCGGGGATCTCAGGCTTTTGCACTGGTGGCTCAGGAGTCGGCCCTTGGCTTTTCGGCATTTCAACCCGCACATCGCTCGGCTTGATCACTACTTGTCCCGATGGCCTCTTGACCGTTGTTACCGTCTCCGTTGAAGCGGATTCTGGCGCATCGAGTTGATTGAGAAGATCGGGATCGCGCAATTGATTCGCCAATTCAAAATCAGCATCCGCGCTCGGCATAACTGGCTTTTGAACTGGCGGCTTCGGCGCGCTTTTCTCGACAGCAGCCACAGGTTCGGGTGTTTGCTCCTTCTTGGCACAAGACGAAAGCATCACACACAATCCCAAAACTAGCGCACAGCGATTCATGGCGGCATTGAAACGCATGTCCTGACATTTGGAAAGAAAGATTTCCAATTTCCGATCCTAATTCCTTGAAATACCGTCCCCGCAGCCCCATACTCCAGCCACACATGACGCCGTATGCACCATCACTGATGATGCCCAGCCAGTCCAGACTTTGGCTGGTTTCGTTTCTGTGTTCACTCGCCCTGTTGCTGATCGGCGTTTTTCTCTTCGGCGTCTTGACCCTGACATCGATGGTTTTTTCGCCGAAACCTCCGCTCCCTCGCCCCGCGGAACAAGTGGTGGTCATTCTCGCACCGGCATTGCCTAAGGCCGCCCCCGCCGCCACAACTGCGCCCACGATACCCGTTGAGGAAAAAGATCGACCTCAATTCGCCCGCACTTCTGCCGATCAAGAGTCCGCGCCGCCCGAAAAGGCTGACTTTATCGGTGATCGCGATACCATTGCCACCAGTGAGTCCATCCCTCTCGCCGGTGCTCCTGCGATGCCGAGCCAAGCTGGGCGCGAACCACTACGTCCCAAAGAAATCGAAACAACCGTCAGCAAACCGCAGGATGGTGACATCACTCACACTGCCCCATCGACGCCAAGCCCTCAGCCGATGACTCAACCGTCTCCGCGATCTCCGAACGAGAGTTTCCAGCAAGAACTTCCGACCAAAGCATCCACTCTCGCAGAAAATCGCACCGAGCAGGAAATGCCAGACAAGCCTGAGCAAAAGGAAATCATTCCCAAGGAGACCATCCTAGGCGAGATCCCCGTAGAGCGCGCCGCCAAGCAAGAAGAAATCAAACCAAAGCCGATGGTAGCGACCGAAGATTCGCGCGAAAAAGCATCGCAGCTTCCTAAACCAAACAAACCACGTGAGGCCGATCCCACCACGCCTGGATTTCGCGGCAATCAAGAAAAAACCAAGATTAGCGGGTCGATCACACGCCAAGGAAAATCCGCGCTCAATGTCGCCAATACCTCTCTCGGACGCTACCACGCAGCTCTCAGCCGCGCCATCGAGGCCGAGTGGCACCGCAATTGCACCAAATACCGCGATTTTATCACGCCTGGCATCCTCACCATGCGCTTTGTGATTGACCCGAATGGCTCGGTGCGCTCCGTTTCGGTCGTCGAGATGGTCGATGCCGGCGAAGTGCAAAAAGGCTTCACTCTCAACTCCATCCGCCAAGCCAAGCTCCCCGCCATCCCCGCTGATCTGAAAAAAGAGCTCGATGGTGAACCGCTCGAAATCACTTACAATTTTTACTTCTAACATGCTCACATCCATCCTCGCCGCAGCCCCATCCGTCACCGCCAAAGGTGCCCTAGAAACCGTGTGGGAGAATTTTTCCGATGGCGGAAATTTCATGTATCCATTGCTCCTGTGCTTGCTCATTGGCTTCACGGTGATCATTTTCAAACTACTCACCTTACGTCGATCGATCATCATCCCGCCTGACCTTGCCCACGAGGTCGATCGTTTCGAACAACGCGTCGAGGCAGGCTCTGTCGAGCAGTTGTTAGAAGAATTTGAAAAAGGAAAAACCGCACTCGCCCGCCTTGCTTCCGTAGCTGTGCGCAATCGCGGCAAGTCGCAAGCCGACATCAGCGATGCCGTGCAAACCACTGCTCGTCATGAAGTTCTGCATCTCAATGCAGGCATGACAGCACTCGATGTTGTGATCACCGTGTCACCCCTGCTCGGGCTTCTCGGCACAGCCAGTGGCCTCGCCTTTTTGTTCCAAGAAATGGGCAAAGCCGGTGACATGAGCAACACCCAAGTCATCGCGCAAGGCATCGCCGTTGCTCTCAACACCACCATTTTCGGACTCGCCATCACCGTGCCTTGCGTCATCGCCCAGAGCTTTTTCAACCGCAAGATCGAAAGCTTCACCACCGAACTCGAAATGCTCCTCAGCAAGCTTGTTCACGTCTGCCAAAAAGCCCGCTCACCGCAAAAATAACCTGCACGACTCATGCTTTTCGCCCGACCTGTCAAAAAGAATTCCGGTGTGCCGATCGTCCCGATGATCGACATTCTGTTCATCTTGCTGATTTTTTTCATCGTCTCCACCAACTTCAAACGCCCGCGTCACCAACTACAGATTTCTCTTCCCACCGCCAAAGACCTGCCGACACAAAAGGTCATGACCGAAATGTCTGTGCTCGCCATCGATGGCAGTGGCACCATCGCACTTGAAGGAGCTATCGTGCCCGATGACCTGCTCGTTTCGTATCTGGAAGCGTGGCGCAAGCTCAATCCAGAGCGCAACTTAGAGATCGAACTCGATCAAAAAGCACCGAGCGGAAAACTCATCGAAGTCATGGGAGCATTGACTCGCCTCGGCATCAAGACTATGCCTACCCGCGTGCTCAAGGCACCGTCCACCCCGAATCCCTAACCATTTTCCACATCACCATTCCATCATGCTGCTAGAAATCGTCCAACTCGGTGACCCCGTTCTGCGGGAAAAATGCGCCACCGTTACCGAAGTCACCGAGGATATCATCACCCTCGCCGAAGACATGCTCGAGACCATGTACCACGCCAACGGCGTCGGTCTCGCAGCTCCACAAATCGGCAAAGCGATCCGCATGGCGGTCATCGATGTCTCGCATGATCCTGAGTGCGTGAATTTCCTCAAAGTCAACGGTGAAGACGCCGACCTACTCGACATCATGCCCTTGGTTTTCCTCAATCCCGAAATGGAACTCGATGGACCTCGCGCCGTCGAAACCGAAGGTTGCTTGAGCATCCGTGGCGTGCGTGCACCAGTCGGCCGTCCTTCCGTAGTGCGCGTGAAATTTCTGACCCTCGATGGCGAAACGCTCGAAATCGAAACCGACGGCCTGCTTGGTCGCGCCTTCCAGCACGAGATCGATCACCTTGACGGCGTGCTCTTTCTCGATCGACTGTCCCCCGCCGCGAAAATGGCCATCCGCAAGCAACTCAAGCCTTTTGGTCCGCAGTAGGAGAAAGACGCAAGACTTTCAGACATAAGACGCAAGACTTGAAGTGGAGATTTCTGCGGAAATAAGTGGCGTCAGTTGTTGAAAATTGACCTTCGCTTGAAAAAAACTCTACAACCGCGCCAAAGCTGATCATCATCCCGCCATGCGACTTTTCCTTCTCGATGGCATGGCTCTGATCTACCGGGCTCACTTTGCTTTCATCACCAACCCGATTCGCAATTCCAAGGGCGTCAATACCTCGGCGCTCTATGGCTTTACGAATACCTTGTTGACGATCATCGAAAAGGAAAACCCCACACACCTCGGCGTCGCGTTTGATACCCATGCGCCGACAGCACGGCACATTCGCTATCCCGCCTACAAAGCACAGCGCGATGCCACACCGGAAGAGTTGCTCGCAGCCATCCCTCACGTGAAGCGCCTCTGCCAAGCCTTTCACATTCCGGTGTTGGAACTCGATGGATACGAGGCCGATGACATCATTGGCACCCTCGCCCATCGCGCCGATCAGGATGGGAGTTTTCACACCTACATGGTCACGCCCGATAAGGATTTTTCCCAACTCGTATCGCCCACTAGCTCCATCTGGCGACCTGGTCGCAAGGGCACCGATCATGAAATTCTCGACCTGCCGACCATTCTCAAAAACTGGGAAATTCAGCGCGCCGATCAAGTCATCGACATTCTCGGTCTCTGGGGTGACGCCTCCGATAACATCCCCGGCGTGCCCGGCGTCGGCGAGAAGACCGCGAAGAAACTCATCGCTGAATGGGACTCGGTCGAAAATTTGTTAGACAATGCTGCCAAGGTCAAAGGCAAGCTGGGCGAAAATCTTGTCACCTACCGCGATCAAGCGCTGCTCTCCAAAGAGCTCGCCACCATCATGCTCGATGTGCCGATCATTCACTCATGGGAAGAGCTCATGCTCTCGCCCTATCCCGAGACCGAAATCCGCGCGCTGTTTGCCGAATTCGAATTCCGCACGCTCGCCAAGCGCTTGTTTCCCGAGGAAAAATCGGCAGCACCTGCGAAAGAAGCTACTACACAAGAAGCCAAGCCAAGCGATCGAAAAACCATTCGCGATGTTGCTCATGAATACCGCATCGCCAACGATGATGCCAGCCGCGCTGAGCTTTTCGCCGCCCTTCGCTCGCAAGCAAGTTACTGTTTTGATACCGAAACCACTTCGCTCGATCCCTTCGCAGCGGAGCTTCTCGGCATCGCCTTTTCGTGGCAATCTCATCAGGCTTGGTATCTGCCAACACCTGACCTAACAACTTTGTTGCCCACGCTGCGCGAAATTTTTTCGCTGCCTAGCGAAAAAATCGGCCACAACCTCAAATACGATCTCGCCGTCTTGCAAAATCAAGGCATCACCGTCCAAGGGCCATTTTTCGATAGCATGCTCGCACACAGCCTGCTGCATCCCGATCAACGCCACTCGATGGATCGACTCGCCGAGTCACACCTGCAATATACCCCGATCAAATTCAGCGACATCGCCACACCTGCTGGTGCCGAAAAATCCAGCGCCGCCAGCGATGATCTTTTTGCCTACGCCGCCGCACAACCAACGAACAAAAAAGACCTTTCCGTTGCACACATCCCGCTCGAAATCCTCGCCGAGTATGCCGCCGAAGATGCCGATGTCACCTGGCAGCTTGCGACCTTACTGCGCGAGGAATTAACGCAATCAGGACAATCCGAAGTTTTTTCCACCATCGAGTCTCCACTACTCCCCGTGCTCACTCGCATGGAAATGCAGGGCATTGCCATCGATCCCGCCGCCCTAACAGAAATCGGCAACGAGCTTCAGCAAACCATCGATGCCCTGACCATCTCGATCTCTGAACACGCAGGCATGACCTTCAATCTGAACTCGCCAAAACAACTCGGCGAAGTTCTTTTCACCAAGCTCAATCTTGCCGAGAAAGCCAAGAAGACTACCACGGGGCAATTCAAAACCGATGAAGCCACACTCAGTGCCCTAGAAGGCAGTCACCCAATCATCAGCGACATCCTCCAATACCGCGAGGCCACCAAGCTCAAGTCCACCTATGTCGATGCGCTTCCCACGCACATCCAGCCAAAAACGGGACGCATTCATACGACATTCCACCAACTCGTCGCCGCCACAGGTCGCCTCGCTTCCACCGATCCGAACATTCAAAACATCCCCGTGCGTTCCGCTCTGGGCAAAAAAATTCGCAAGGCCTTCATCCCCGCAGCGGGTTGCACCTTGCTGAGTTGCGACTATTCGCAAATCGAACTTCGCATCATGGCCGCGCTTTCTGGTGACGAGGGTATGATTTCCGCCTTCCGCGAAAATGCCGACATTCACACCGCCACCGCCGCCAAGGTGTATGGCATCGCTCCCGCCGAGGTCACCAAGGAGATGCGCAGTCACGCCAAGATGGTCAATTTCGGCATCATCTACGGCATTTCCGCCTTCGGGCTCAGCCAGCGCCTCAGCATCCCACGCAGCGATGCCGCACAGCTCATCGACAACTATTTCGAGCAATATCCCGGCATCAAAGCCTTCATGGATGCCACCATCGCGAAAACCCGTGAGCAAGGCTACATCGAGACACTCAGCGGTCGCCGCCGCATGCTACCCGACATCCATTCCGCCAATCAAAACATCCGTGGCAATGCGGAACGCGCCGCCATCAATACTCCGATCCAAGGCACCGCGGCCGATATGATCAAACTCGCGATGATCCGCATCGATGCGTTGCTGGAATCCAGCTATCGCAGTAAACTCTTGCTTCAAGTCCACGATGAATTGGTCTTCGATCTCGTCGCCGAGGAAAAAGACGAATTAGTGCCCAAAATCCTCGAAATCATGCAACACGCCCTCGTTTTGCCCCATGATGTGCCCATCGTCGTCGAGGCCGGAACGGGCGATAATTGGCTTGCCGCACACTAATTTTCGTGAAAAAACATAAATTTTTAAAAAATTTGAACGTTTTCGGGGTATAAGGTGTCGAATGAGTGGATGTTATTCTTGATTTATCAGGAATTCCAAGATATCAATTCACCCCGAAAGCAAATCTATGAACGTAACCCGTGGAATTTTTGACAGTCTGCCCCCATCTGAGCAAAATGGAGCCGTAAACCCTTTTTCCTTTGCGGGCGAAGCACCAGCCGTCAGCAACCCGTTTGCAGCCACGCCCTACGCAGCACAGTCCCCTTTCGCAGCAGTGCCTGATCATACCCTTGATCGCAATGTTCCTGAGCCTGGTAAGCCAGCAAAAATCCCCGCGCCACGTCCAAAAGTTGCCGAAAGTCCCTTCCAAGTCGCCAGCGAAAATGGCTCCGCCTATGGCTATGAAGCACCCCAATTGTCCAATCTTGTAGCAGCTCCTTTTTCGGTAGCCCCAACGCACCAGGCTGAGCCAATCCAGCTCCCCGCCGCCCCTACACAGCACAATCCTTTTTCCGTTCATCGTGAGCCTGTGGCTGCTATGGCTGCCATGCAAAATGGTGCCGCCCCTGCACCGCAGCAAAGCTTTGGCTCATGGCCACAGCCACAAGAAGTCGCCTCAGCATCGTCTTTTGCCCAACACTTGGCTCAACCTGCCGCAAGCCCCTTTGCCATTGAGCCCGTTGCCGCTCCTGTTCCAACGCATGCACTTGTTGCCGCTCCTGCTCCCGCACCCATAGTTCCTCCCGCTGCCGTCGAAGAAGCCCCCGTTTTCCGCCAATTGGAACTCCGTGCGATTTTCGGTGTCGATCGTGAAATGAGCACGGATGAAATTCTTCAACGCACTCGCTCACTCCCCGGAGTCAAGCATGTCGCCAAGATTGGCTACAGCGATGTCGTCGCTCTCGAAAGCCTCAAAGCAACCCTGCAAGGACTCGGCTTTGGTGGTGGAAACATCCGCCTCTATTCTGGCAGCGTGCCGATCGAATTCGTGCGCGATGGTCAGACCATGCTCGCGGTTCAGACCGATGGCGGCTTTGCCCCTGGCGTCAAGGAGGCGATCATGATCGTCGCCCGCGAGTTAGAGAAAATGAGTTAACATTTTCGCCCCCCCGCCATGAGTCGCTCACGTAAAACCAAACCCTTTTCAGGAATCAAGGTTGTCGTTGCGGGTCCGCCCAACTGCGGCAAGGCCGATTTCATGCGCATTCTCTCTAGCAGATTTCCGCAGGCCACCCTACGTGATTATAAACTCGGCTGGATCGATGTGCTACGGCTCGATTTCCCTTATCCCATGGTAGATGACGACGAATCGTCGATCGAAATTCACCTCCACGCCCTAGTCGGCAACATGGAGTATGAGGCGATGTATGAAATGTTGCTCAGCAATGCCGATGCCATCCTCATGATGATCGACATGACACCCGCGCGTCGCAATGAAGGCCTGCAGCTGATGATCAAGACCGCCGATTGCCTCAAACGCCGTGGTCTCGATATCCGCGAAATGCCCATGGTCTTTCAATACCATCGCGCCGAACTCGCCTCACAAGACCTTGTTCGCCAGTGGGACCAGTTGTTAGAACTTGCACAAAACCGCATTCCTCGGTTTTTCAGCTCTAGCGATTTTGCCGAAGGCTCATTCACAGGCTTCGATCTCCTGCTTCAAGAAGTCGTGCAACGTTACATCGCTGCACGCAGCGCGTGAGTTGAAGTTCAAACGAAGCCTCAACTTTTTCACAAATCCATCTCTTCCAAGCTGCGCAAAAAAGCAAAACGCTCTTCGTCACTGGGTTCGCCACCGAGTTTTTCTAACAAAACGCTCCACTCTGCCGCGAATTCCTCAGGCAAGGCGGGACTTTGCTTCAATTCTCCCAACATCCAAGCCAAGGCCAAAAAATCGCTCAACCACAAATGAGCCGAGGAAAACAAAATTTTCACTCCTTCAGCGGGACTGCCCGCTGCAGCCTCAGCCGGATACTCCAAATCAAAAGCCCGCGGATGACCGATCAAGCGTGCGGCATAGGGATTCGAGCGAATCGCCTTGCGCAACCACTCATTCGCTTGTGCATCCTCCCACGACGAAGCTGCCTCGACATCACCCGATGCCTGATAGGCCTGCTCAGCTTCATCGGCGGCCACCAAAAATCGCAACAACGCTCGTTGATACGTTATCTCAGCAGCCTCGTCATCGCATTCGTTAGGCAACCACCGTGACGCATCCTCTAGTCGACCATCCATCACGCACAGCGAAAAAAGTTTCTCTCCCGCGCCCAATGGTTCCCCCGCGGCCTCCGCAAACACCCGAGAATACAGGCGCTCCGCTTCCGCAAAATCCGACATCGCCTCACAGCTCGCCGCCCAACCAAATAGGCAGGACAAATACAGTGCCGCTGGTCCATCCTCCCACTTACTGGAATCGCACCTAGCAGCCTCGAGAGCATCCGCAAATTCCTCTTCAGCAAGAGCCACACCGCGCGCATACAATTCGCTTGCCACTGCGGCATCCTGTGATTTTTCCGCTTCATCCCACAGCGCTTGCAATCGAACGGCAGGCGGCGCATTTTCTAACAAAAATTCTTCCACACTGCGATTTTCCGCCTGCTTCCGCATCCACTCCTCGGCCTCCGCAGCCGTCTCAAACTGTTGATGCTCCAAAATTTGATCGAGTCGTTTCAGCCATTGTTCAATCGGTTCCGCCATGCGTGACGAGTCTGCGTGGATGACAAGAACTTTGTCAAGACTTGGGGGACGCGGGAAAAACGTGTGACAATGCATTGCTTCCCAAAAGCCCGAATTTCCCATGTGTTGGATTGATTTATGCGGGCGAATCAGTAAAGTCGGGAGAAATGCAGACTATATCGTTGTTTGTCAGTTCGCCGGGTGATGTGCGTGAAGAACGTCAGATCGTGGGTAGCATTGTCGAACGCGTGCAGGCTCGCTACTGGAATTTTGTGCGCATCGAACCCGTAATGTGGGAAAAAGAACCTCTGCGTGCCACGGCGCATTTCAATGAGGAACTGGTCAAGCCATCGGACTGCGATCTTTTCATCGGCATACTATGGTCACGTCTCGGCTCGCCATTGCCCTCGCAATTCAATCGTGCCGATGGCTCGCGCTTTGACTCAGGAACCGAGTGGGAAATCGAAGAGGCAACCAATGCCTTCGAGTAACGAAGAAACAAAAACAGTGAAAAAGCCAAGCCCGACATCTTGATGTATCGCCGCATGAGCCCGCCTCCTGCCGATGCGGAAACGGCGCAACTCGAGAAACTCGCGGCCTTTTCACAACGATTCTTCTTCAATCTGATGGCACCATTCGTCGGGCATTTTCCCCTTATCAAACGCTCAATGATTTTACCGAGCTGTTAGAAAATCATTTGGAAAAATTAGTGCTACGCGGCATTCAAATGCAACGCGGTCTAGCACAGGAATCGGTGAGACCGCTTCCGATCGAAGGCTCACCATTCAAAGGCCTGGGCGCGTTTGATTTTTCCGACGCTTCGTTATTTTTCGGTCGCAACCGTGCGATCTCCGAATCCTTGGCGCAGTGGAAAGAAAACCACGCAGCCGGCCACGCCTTTCTTTTAATCTATGGCGCCAGCGGTTATGGTAAGAGTTCGCTGATGCGTGCTGGACTGGCACCACGTCTCACGGCCGCTGGATACATTACGGATGCGAGCGAGTGGAAACGGGTCACCTTGATCCCTAGCCGCGATCTGGCGAAACAACTTGCCACGTCCTTGAGCATCGCCGCGGAGTTGTTAGAAAACACCGTCAACATTCCTGCCGCGATCGCCGCACTGGAAGCGACGTTAACTGGCGGCAAGCACTTGCTATTGATGATCGATCAATTGGAAGAAGCCTTCACTCATCCGCTGATTAGCGAGAGCGAACGCGAACATTTTTTCAACGTGCTCGCAGCCTTGGCGATGTGTGGCAATGTCTGGATCGTGGCAACGATGCGGAGTGAATTTTTTCCGCGTATCCCCGAGATCAGGAGTTTTCATGACCTCGTCCGGCACAATGGCGGCTACATTCTCGCACCACCTGAAGTCGGGGAAATTTCACAAATCATCCGTTACCCCGCACTCGCGGCGGGCTTGGAATTCGAGCGCGATGCCGAGAGTAGTCGCGATCTTTCCGCTGCACTCTATCAAGACGCCATCGATGCGCCCGATGCTCTTCCCTTGTTAGAATTCACCTTAGAAGAACTCTACCAACGCCGCGAGGAAAACATACTCACATGGAAAGCCTATGGCGAACTTGGTGGCCTGCGCGGAGCCATTTCAAAGCGAGCACAAGAAGTTTACCAAAACCTACCCGAGGCGGTACGTGGTCAAGCAGCGCATGCGGTGTTTGCGGAATTAGTGACACTGGGCCATGAAAAAGGATCAACTGTGACGCGCAAAAGAGCATCGCGTACTTTGTTAGAAAAATCGCATTCTAGCGCGTCCGCATTCATTAGCGCATTCATCGAAGCAAAACTGTTAGTTACTACAGAAACGCAAGGTACCGCCACTGTGACCTTGGCACACGAAGCACTTTGCACACATTGGGCCGTGCTACACGAATGGATCGACCAACACCGCGAGCTCCTGCACGCCCGCAAGCGCCTCGAAGATGCCGTGCAAGCATGGGAAGATCATGGCGGCACGAAAAAATATTTACTCAGCGAAGGCCGCCTCGCCGATGCCCAACGCGTGGCCGATAGCGGAGTGTTCCAGCTTTCTAAGGGAGAAACAGAACTGCTGCGCATGTCGCGATTGAAAGCACGCAGGAAAACTCATTTCCTCCAAGCAGCCGTGATCGTTTTCGCCGCGCTTGCCGCGGTCTCTGCCGTGATGGGTATGATTGCGAAAAAGAAACAACTCGCCGCAGACAAAGCAGAAGCCGCGACGCGTGTATCGCTGGCAGCGGCCGACTTCGATGCCGGTGCCTCGCGAACCGAATCAGGAAATCCTCAGGAAGCTCTGCCATTTTTGTTAGAATCTCTGCGTGCTGATCCGAAAAATTTGGAAGCACAGGCTTTATTGATTCACACCTTACGCCAAGTGAAATGGAACATGCCGCTCGGTGCATGGAAAAACCCAGGACCCGTGACCCATGTGGCATTTGATCGCAAAGGGAAAAACTTATTTGCCGGCATTGATCACAGCAACTCCCAATTCAGCACTCTGGTGCGTTGGGACCTTGCTAGTAGCACACCGCTCAACTCACTTTTCCCCATCTGGGGAGCGGAGATTCAAACACTCTCGGTTTCTCCCAACGGCGAATATTGCATCATCCAACGAGGCTACAAACGACCTGACCAGACACTGCTATGCAAAACTTCCGACATGAGCGTGGTGGCAGAACTCGACTGCTCTGGCGATGCCAGTCGTGAGACTTTCTCGTGGTCGAACGATTCATCCATGCTCGCCTATCCAAACCAAGGACCACGACCCGAGTTCAAACGATCATGGATCATCCTGCGCAGCGGCGATGGCAAACGTATTCACAAACACGCCTACGATGGGATATGCCTCGCGGCTCACCTCAATACCGATTATCTCTTGGCTCTCGAAGAAGACGGTGAGGTCATGATGATTCCTCTCGATTCAGAAGAACGGGCACAAACAGCTTCGATCGACACGGATGGAAAGATCGATGCTGCCGTATTTTCCCCCGATGGAAAAAATATCCTCATCCGCCGGTCCGTCCGAGATAGCTACAATGGCGCCTATCTCACAAGCTTCTCGGTAGAATTGTTAGATGGCATTCTTTCTTGTAGCGAAGGTGGTGAATCCAGTCGCTATTGGGAAGACACGCAACAAGTGCGCGAGACATGGCCTTACTCAAACTGGAGTTCGCCTTTTTGGAAAGGTGTTCTCGCGAGCGAACAGGCTGGCACATGGCTACCACTTACATCGTCTGATCGGGGCCTACGTGCACCGCTGTCAGTGCGCGGTGGCAATGTGGAAATCATTGACCATTCGCCCAATGGGGATGCCCTGCCCTGCGCCCCGCTTCTGAATGCTGAGGAAGTTCGTTCTTATGCCGAGCACAAAGACCTGATCGCCATCGGCACAGCAGGTGGCAATTGCAACATCTTTCACGCCATCCCACGCATTGGCTATCCGATGCCCGCTGGCAAAAAACGCGACGATGAAGATTACGACAGTTGGCTCAACGACAAGCATTTTGCCAATGGACTGCGTTGGGATAACGAAATCAGCAATGGATCCTTGCGCCGGGGTGAGGAGAAAATTTGTGATCTCGAACGTCACGAATTGTGGCAAATGCTCGCAGACGTCGATGTCGAAGTCGAAGCCAAACGTGCGGTGATTTGTGGCTACGGCTCGAGCACAGCGGGATATGTTTCGCCAGGTCTTTTGTTGTTAGATGCAAGCAATGGCCAAGTTCTCAGCGATCTCTATCCTCTGCAAGCGCCTCGTAGCGTGCTCTTCCTGAAAGGGCGTCAAATGATTGCGGCCGCAGGTTCCGAATCCGTCGTTTTGTTAGACACAGCTGGTGATCAACTCACATGGAAAGCCAACTTGCCGGCCACAGGTGTGATGTCGATGAAAGCATTGACGTTGGCGGGCGGCAAAGAGGTTTTGGCTTTAGCAAACACTCAGCAAGTCGATCTTTTTGATCTGCGGGATCAATCGAAAATCATGAGCTTGCCGCTAGTTGCCAAGCAGATGGCATCGAACTTAGATACCGGCGGGCTCGAAGCGCGCATGTCGGCGTGGGCAATGGACGAAACGCGTGGCTGGCTCGCCCTGCGTCTTGGGACTTCACTGCACGTCTGGCACATCGCCAGCGGCCGACGTTTGCTCGCGGATGTCGCTTTGCCTGATGGCGCTGATCAAATTTCTTTCACCAACAATAGCGAGTGGCTGGGCGTACGCATCCTCGGCGATGAAGAAGCCTTTGTGCCACTGGCCCGCGAAGCGGGATGCGATGCCGCGACACTAGCTCTCAGTCAAGAACTCTGTGCCGCACTGGGTGGCGTCGAATTTTCCAATGCGGAACGCTCCCTCGCAGCAGTGCCCGCAGAGCGCCGTATCCAGATTCTGCAATCATGGTCCGACACAAAGCAACTTGCCACGTTGTTAGGTTCTGGCGCCGACACTTGGAAAACGCCATCATTGTCCTTGCTACCCGACAGCCGAGCAGGTCTGAGCTCGTTTTGGGAGCGTCTGATTTTAACTTCTAGCAGCGAACTCGATTCCCTTGTCGACATCACACAACCCTACGCCGATCAACCATGGCGCAAGCAAATGATGTATGCGATGATCGGCCAAGAAGACGCGGAACTTTTCGCAGTTGCAAAACCAAAAAACAAAGAGACAGAAAGTGACAATTGGGCGATTGATGGAGTGCGTCCGTCATCGGCTGAGAAGTTTCATCGACTCAATGGCGATGACTCAGGCATCGGTCGCGTGAAAGATGCGGCTTGGATCGTCAAAAATACCGTTGCCGCCGATGTAGGACGTGTTTTGGCTGATCCTGAACATCGAGAAGATCTCGAAGACATCAGCGATAACGACTGGAGCGCGATCGAACAAATGAAACCGAGCGCGCTGAAAGTGTTAGATCATGCGATGGCCGATTATCCGCTCAATGATTGGCGAAAAAAACTGCTCGCCCTCTATCGATCACGCGATGCCGCTATCGAGCTCGTCGAGCAACATCTTCTCACCACACGACAAGCTTGGGAAGCCAATCCCACAGACGACAGTGGATTCCGTTTGGTCACTGCGAGCATGCTGGCGCGACAAATCGATGAAGCAAAGCAGGTACTTGCCACTCTAGAACAAAAATCCGCCACACCTTCGCTCGAACACGCACACTTTTTGCTCTCGAGCAGACTGTTTCTCGATCATCCCCCAATGATGGATCGCGCACTCAAGGCGCATCAATCTCCCTGGCTTGAGCGCGATTGGCTCGCCGCTCAAACCTTCACACGGCAAGAGCTTGTCACCTTAGCAACATCGATGATGGCAAAAAATCCTAAGGCTTCGTTAGCCAACGTTGCCTTGCTGATCAAAGCGCTCGAAACCAACAACAGCGAAGCGATGCGCATCATTTGCGACAAAGCCACAAAACTACCCAAGTCGATTCCTCAATACTGTGACATCCAACGCGCATGGAGCAGTGGAGACAAAAAACTTGTCTATCAACTGTGGGACAAAGACCTTGAGAGCAGTTCGCAAAGCGAAGCCGATTTCCATGGTTGGGAAGAAATTGAATTTTCGTCGGTCGTGATGAAAACAGCAGATCAAATCCGCGAAGAATTGGATCAACTGCGGTGCGAGTCCGACACGAAAAAAGACGATGCCCTACGCATTGCCGACCGCCTACTCAACGATGGTTTTCTCGATATTTTTGGTAGCGAACGCATCAGCCACCATCTAGTTCCCGCATTTGACAATCTTTCCACACACGATGACACCACCGAGCTCCTCGAACGCCTCAAGAACCGCGCAGAAGAACTGGGACTTGCCCCGCAGCCCCTATCACGCATGACGGGCATGTTGTTGATGAAACGCGAACAATATGCCGAAGCAGCACCGCAATGGAAAAAACACATCGAGCTTTCAGGCGCTTATGTCAACGCGCTATCATGGAACAACTACACCTTCTGTTTGCTGCAATCCAAACAAGTCGATGCCGCATGGGATGCAATGTTAGAAGGAGCCGATCAAATGGCCACCAGCTATGACTATTTCCTCAGTTGTGCTTGGCAACTACTGCAGTTCCAACAACCCGAGTATGCCTTCGATATCATGCGCGCCGCTGAACCTAACATTTTCCGCGACGACTACCGCACTTCCGCTGACTACCTCATTCTCTGTGCCGCGGAAATGTCCGGTCGCACCGAAGACGCCGATCGCATTTGCATGAAACTCATTTCTAACAAAAAAATTGGCGACGATCAAATTCTCGATCTCAACTGGCCCGCACCATTCACCGCAGCCTTGCAAGATTGCCTTGAGCGCAATCGTAAGAAGATCCAATAACAACCGATTCTCCGATGCTTCGATCACTACTCATTGCCTCATTCCTGACCTGCGTCTCTTGGGCGGGAGAATGTATTCTGCTCTGCGGTGCTGAGGAAATTTTTCAAATCGATCCCACCGCGGATTCCACCGCTGCGCTATGGACTTGGCGGGCGAAAGATCGTCCAGAATTACCTGAAGCATTGCGCAATACTTTTCGCACCACATCCGAGTGTAAGCCACAAAAGGACGGCAAACAATTGTTGATTACCTCTTCAGGTGGCGGTTGCGCATTGTTAGAATTCCCTTCGGGCAAAGCTCTCTGGTGGGCTCGCGCCACGAATGCCCATTCGATCGAAGCGCTACCAGGTGGATTGATTGCAGTGGCATCATCCGTGGGCAAAGGAGGCGATCAAGTGATACTATACGATGAAACGATTCCCATGAGCGCCATCGCACAAATCCCCTTGGCTTCGGCGCACGGGCTTGTCTGGGATGAAGCACGTCAATGCCTGTGGGCCTTGGGTTTTGACGAACTCATCTCCTGCACTCTGGAGAATCGCAAGCTCGTCGTAAAGTCGCGACACAAACTACCTGATGACGATGGCCATGACCTACGAGCCGTTCCCAACTCGCCGGAACTCATTCTTTCAACACATGCCAGCGTGTGGCGCTTTCATCGTGAAGATGTTGTATTTCGTCCCGACCCAATGCTAAAGAATCGAGCAAGAGTAAAATCGATAGACATTCATCCAGCGTCAAGCCGCATTGCCATGATTCAATCGACAGAAAAACAATGGTGGTCGGACAGCGTCCATTTTTTTCATCCCAATGCCAAACACAACATTACCGATGCAACCTTGTATAAAGCTCGTTGGTTGACTATTGAAGACTAAAATTTTTGATGCGTTATCAAGATCTTACCGCACATCAGCGGCAAGAGTCTCACTGTTTGTATGCGTTTCGGCCATGAATAAGACCTTGGCGGGATTGCGTGATGTGGACGAATTGGTGGGATACACGATCAAACGCTGATGAGTTCCCACTGATCCTGACAGTTCACTTTGGAAACAGGTTTTGACTTTATTTCCTGGCAGAATGTAAACGATGCGACATGCTGTGTTTTTGTTGATGATGCGTGTGAAGGTTGACTTCGGCTCTAACAAGAGTTTCTCTTGCCCTAGGATGACGCCCATTTTTACAGCGGTCACATTGGTAAAGTGAAATGCATAATCCACGTGTGCAGCTTGACTATCATCCAAAGCAAGATGCCCGACATCACTCCATGTGCCACCTGCTTTCCAAAGAAGGATCAACGAACTACCACTGGTGTGGGGGCTAAGTTTTGCCCAGGCTCCACCATCTTCTTTTTGCAAGCTCAGTGAGACCTTTGTTTGTGGTGCCGAAAGATCAGCAGTAGCTCGCCCCAACGTCATACGCAACGATTGGCTCGGTACATTTGCAGCAGTGACCATTCCTTCAAGGACAACCTTGGCGGGTGGCATGGCTCCTTCTGGCGCATCAAGTTCGTAACGCACGCCATCCCGAACTGCTTGTCGAAACGGAGGTGGATCACCTAGCGGGAGCAAGCGAAGTTTCTGCAATGGAATCTCTTGAGCGCTGGCTGAGATGGACAGGATGACGAATGCTACGATCGCTTTCATGGGTGCAATTCTACGCTAGTTTTACAATTACCCGTTTATTTGATGGTGACGGAACCGACAGGTATCTGTCTAACAAAATGAGCCGATAGAGATCACAACGTTACGATCCCGACAGGTATCTGGCGGGATCGTTGCCAAGCAGTAGCTCGACGGATGATGGTGACGCGCTGAAGCTGTGCGCACGAGTGAATGACTTATGCTCACTCTAACAAAAACAAAAAAAATGAAAAAACGAATCCATCTTTCTGCATTCTTACTCTGCTCGGCGTGGCTCACGTGCCACGCAGATGCAGCCCCTACGACGGTGTCATTTCAAAATGGCGTGAATAGCTACACAGGCACCTTTGACCGCCGTATTGGACCAGGTGGCGAGGTCGATGGGAGTTCTGTCACGGCTGATGCGACAACATACTATTTAGATGGTGGTGCCAACACACTGAATGACAATGGTTACACCCAAGGCTTAATCCGTTTCAGCGACATCATCGGTGTCGGCGCTGGACAGATCCCTGCGGGGGCAAAAGTCCTTAGCGCAAGACTGGTAGTGCGCACGAAAACGCATGGGAATGCTCAGTCTGGTGGATGCTACAACACCTATCGGCTAACTCGCGCATTTGATAGCTCCTCAAGCGCAGGATCAACTGGTGACTTCGGAGCGAACGGCCTTGAAGGCGATGTGGATATGATCATGGGAAGTTTTGATGTTCCGGCCGCAGGAGTGGAAGTCGCAGCCGATGTAACAGCCGCTGTTCAATCATGGGTCAATGGCGACCCCGTTTATGGTATCGGGATTCGCTCTGATCGGAATACAGACGGCTGGAGTTTTCACACGACGGGTGCTACTAATGCAGCCAATCGCCCTCGTCTGGAAATTACCTACGATACTGATGTCACGATCACCGAAGACATTCGTCAACAGGGCTTAGCCAGTTATGCAGCAAGCAGCATGGTAATTTTCAATGCTCCGGTGCCTCTTGCGGGGCCACCGATTTATACGACCATCGATGGTAGCACGGTAAGTGAACTTTTTCTCGATGGCATCAATCCACCAACGCTAGAGCCAGATGTTCCTGCCATGTTGAAATTTGGCAACATTGAAACCGCTCTGGCAAATCGACAAATTCAATCAGCAATCCTGCAGTTCGTCACAGGTTTCAGTAGCTCTGCGGCAGACAGCCAAGGCCCGATCAGCATTCACCGCATGCTGGTTCCGTTTAGCACATCGAGTGTATATGGAGACTTCGCAGGTGACGCAGGAGCCATGTTGGCGGCGGGGCAGATCTCTCCATCGATGGCGACCATCACAGGCATGAATGATACCGAAGTGGTAACAGCTGATATCAGTGCAGCAGTAGCCGCATGGGCTGATGGAGCACCAAATCATGGCCTACTGCTCAGTTGTGGCACGTCGAACGGATGGCAAGTATTCACCATTGGTGCTACCAATACGATGATGCGTCCGATTTTACGTGTGTTGTCCACTCCTCCACCACCGATTGAAATCACGGCACCTATGGCATCGAGCCGTCACGTGTTAGGCTCGACTGTAACGTTTAGCGCCGATGCTTTTGCCACCACCCCAGCGACGGTAACACAGGTTGAATTTTTCGTCAACGGAGTGTCGGCAAATGTCGATACCACAGCACCGTTTACTTATGATTACGCTGCTTCTACTCTCGGCAATTATACGTTGACTGCGATCGTGACCGACAGCAATGCTGTTGCTAGCTCTGCTACTGAAGTTCCCTTTTCCGTTGTCCCCGCTGCAGGCAGTGGTGGATTGTATTTTGACGGAATCGCAGATCATGTAGGCCTCGGTGATGCGGCTGATTTGAAACTAAGCACGTTCACATTAGAGACATGGTTCAAACGCGAAACACCGGGTGTGGCAGCGAACACAGGCGCACTGGTAGCCATTCCTCTCATCGCCAAAGGCAGAGATCAGGCGGAAGGAACGACGCTAGACATGAACTACTTTCTGGGCATTCGCCAAAGCGACGGCGTCCTCGTTGCTGACTTCGAAGGTGGACCAGGAACAAACGTCCCTGTTGCCGGGTCCACCGTGATTCCTTACGGTGCATGGCAACACGCTGCGTGTGTGTTTGATGGCACACAGTGGAAACTTTATCTCAATGGAAATTTAGAGGCCACAGTTTCGGCAAATGGTGTAACACCTCGCGCGGATAGCATTCAACACGCATCCATTGCTACTGCGATGAATTCGAGCGGCTTATCAGTCGGTGCCTTCGGTGGATTCATGGATGAAGTCCGCATCTGGAACACAGCTCGCAGCGCGGAAGAGATTCGTGCCACTTGTAACTCTGAAATCACTTCTACCACAGGTCTGGTTGCTCGTTGGGCGATGACCGAAGGCACAGGGATATCCATCACCAGCACCTCGGGCAATGCGCTTGTGGGTTCTGTTAGTGGGCCAGCAACATGGACGAACGGAGCTACTTTTAACAACAATATCAAGCCTGCTGTGAGCTTTACCTCACCGTCAAACAACAGCCGTTACCTGAATACAACCGGATACACCATCGCAGTAAATGCCGTCGATCCTGATGGCTCTGTGGCAAATGTAGAATATTACGACAATGGCGTGCTGGTTCATACCGCAAACTCAGCCCCATTCAGTTTCTCCAATCCAACACCGAGCGTCGGCACCCACGTTTATCGCGTGATCGTCACCGACAATGGCGGAGCAAGCACACGCAGTGACAATACTCTGACCATCAACGTCACATTCCCCGCTCCCGCAGTTACCAATTACTCCGCAGCATTGATCGACGGTGCTGATGCCGAACTGGCCATTGGAAACCCTGTGCAAGACCCCGCCGTCTGGACCTACGCGATGAACTCTAGCGCGCCTCGTTCGTGGGACACTCCCGGTATCGTTCCTGGTCTCATCGACTTGAAAATCAGCACAGTTCCTGTTACCATTACGAACGGAATCGTATTGACCACCAATGCTGTGCAAAATAGCAATCAAGCAGCACACGACAATATCGTCAGTGTGTTCAGTTCTTCAGGAAATCTGAAACTAAGTTCAAACGACAACAGCGGACCTGGCGATCTTGATCCCTTGCTCGCTCCCGAGTCCTCCTCGTTTGCCGTTGGCTATTTTCCCTATGCCGATGGCTGGGTGGGCGCATATGTGAATGCTGATGCCAGCATCATGGAAACTAGCAGCAGTCTTCCTGCTGGCGCGACCATCAGCAACACCGCGACTGGTGTTTACACGATCGCAGGCTTGCCTGTATCGGGCAATGTCATTGCCACAGCCGTTGGCGAAAACGCCGACCATGTTGTCGCTGTAGGCCGTAGTGGACAAAACTGGATCATTCAGACATTTGACAACAGTGGCGTGTTAGAAAATCAACCGTTCACATTTCTCTACGTGCAAGAAACCGCACGACGTGTGATCAGCGGAAAAGTTGCGAGCGATGCTAGCATCAGCGCTCTCAATGCCGAAATGAATCTTTTACCCGTGACCTGCCGCAGCGTTGCCCAAGGCTACGAAATTCAATTTGGTGATGGCAGCGTCATCAATCCCAGCAATTCGGTTTTGCTCGTCAGTGCCGATATCGATGCCGGTGTGGCTGGTGACAGCAATTTCGCCTACACCGCAAATGGTAACTGCTTCGTAGTATTTTCCCAAGACCTTCCCGGCCTAACGAATTTCCATCAAGCAGGTGGCTTCCGCTTCATCGCAGTGCCTTTGGATTCGACTACCGTACCGAGCGATGAAGTCGTTGTTAGCACTATGGATGCCACCGCGACAGAAGGCAGTGGTGACACGACCGTCTCCTTCCGCGTTACGCGAACAGGTGATACTGCAGACGAAAAAACGATCCTTTACACCACAGCTGGCACGGCCACTGCGGGCGACGATTTCACAGGTGCTGTTGGCTCGATCGTCATTCCGATTGGCAGCTCATTTGCTGACGTGACACTCACCGTAGCAAGCGATGCCGTCATGGAAATGACCGAGACAGTGCAACTGACTCTCGCCAGCGGAACAGGTTACACGATCGGCGAATACACCAGCGCGACGGCTCAGATTTTCGATGCAGCATCAACAGTCGCAACCACCACCGTCGTTTTCCAACAAGGTCTGAATGGTTATGCGGGACAGTTTCAAAAACGCATCGGTTTCGATTCAGGTGCTAACACATACACGGCACAACTCGGCAGCGCAGCAGCGAACTACGCGGTAGACGGCGGCGTGCCCGACATCAATGACCTCATTCGCTTCGATGGCATCATCGGCAGTGGTTCAGGCATGATTCCTACAAATGCTCGAGTTCTCAAAGCGGAACTAGTTCTCACAACAGCAGTGGCAGGTAACGCGCAAACATCGGGACCATTCATCGTCGATCGCCTCACCCGCGCCGTGGATGCAACTACCGTTTACTCTGACCTCGATGGCGGAGTAGGCTTTGAAGGTGCACGTGGTGCGGCCACAGGACTACCTACTTCAGCTTATGGCACACTTGCGCAAGGCCAAGCAGGCTCAGCTGATGTCACGGGAATTGTGAGAGAGTGGCTCAGTGGTGAAAGCAATCACGGCTTCTGCATTTTAGCAGGCGGTACAACCGATGGTTGGGAATATGGCACGGTGGGAAATGCCAACGTTGCACTGCGTCCAAAACTTGTGGTCACTTACATTACGACGAGAAACACCGAATACAACTTCACGGCTGATCAATCGGCTCTCATCACCAGCAATCCCAACGGCACAACAACAGATGGATCGGGTGTAGGAGAAAGTTTCCTCGACCTTGAAACAAATAATACAACAGAAGCGTTACTTCGTTTCCCCGTTGCATTCGGCAGCACCTCGGGCCAGATCCCACTTGATGAAGAAATCGTGAAAGCCGAAATGCTTATGACGACGACCTTCAATCCAGATGCCCAATCACCCGGCCCCATTGCGATCCATCAAATGACCGCACCATGGACGACATCGAGCAGTTATGGATTCTTTGGTCCGAAACATGGTGCTGATATGATATCGGAGCCACTGCAACGCATCAGTGGCCTCGGCTACAGCTCCACCGCTTGGGTTGATGTTACTGCAGCCGTTCGCGCATGGCGTGCTGGTTCTGCCAATCATGGCTTCTTGATGAAACCAGAAACGACCAACGGCTGGCAGATGTTCTTCCCTGGAACACCGTTCGCCGTGGCAGCGCCCAAGTTGCGCATCACCACATCAGGCGGCACAGCGACACCATTCGAAACATGGGCCACCAATGCAGGAGCTACAGGCATCAGCATTTCGTCCGACAATGATAAAGACGGCATCAATGCTCTGCTCGAATACGCTCTGGGTCTCAATCCGTTAGCAGCCGATGTGTTGCCAGCAGCTCAAGTGAGCGGTGGAAACATTTCCATCGCTTATCCAAAAGGTGCCGCGGCCGCCGCCGATTCTCGAATCGGTTACATCATCAAGAGCAGCTCCGATCTGCAAACCTGGACTGCCGTAACTCCAACAGTGAACGATAGCAGCAACATCAACTTCAGCACCAGCACAGGCGAAGCTCGCTTGTTCTTGAGACTCGAAGTCACCTACACGCCTTAATTTTTACTCGAATCATCGCCGCCCGGTCATGTGCCGGGCGGCACACCATCTCTACCAATATGAACAGAAAAACAATCATCGCTCTCTTCTCACTTGCCAGTCTGTGCTATGGACATGAAATCCACACAAACCGCGAGAACCCACGCCTTCTTCCCCTTCCTAAAGATGAGGAAAATTTCCATTTTCTGATTTTCGGTGATCGCACCGGAGGTCCACCTGAAGGCATCAAAGTTCTTGCTCAAGCCGCAGAAGACGCGAATTTGTTAGATCCTGATCTTGTCATGACGGTGGGAGATTTGATTCAAGGATACAACGACAACGACGTCTGGATCAAGCAGATGGAGGAATACCAGAAAACCCTCTCGGTGCTCCGCATGCCATGGTTTCCCGTTGCAGGAAATCACGACATCTTCTGGCGCGGCAAAGGCCCCAAACCCGCTGGGGAACATGAAGGGAATTACGAAAAACATTTCGGCCCGCTATGGTATTGGTTCCAACACAAAAAGTGCGGCTTCCTCGTTTTGTTTTCTGACGAAGGAGATCCCGCCGATTCCTCAAAACCGCGCGATTTCAATCGCCCCGAGCAACAAAAATTCAGCGAGCAACAACTTCAGTTCTTGGAAAAATCTCTCGCTGAGATGAAAGACCTCAAGCATGTTTTCTTGTTCATGCACCACCCACGCTGGGCCTCGGACATTTATCCGGGCAACAACTGGGATAAGGTGCATCAACTTCTCGTCCGCGCGGGCAATGTCTCCGCATGCTTCGCAGGCCACATCCATCGATTGCGCTACGACGGCAAAAAAGACGGCATCGAGTATTTCGCACTAGCGGCAACAGGCGGTCAAATGCCCGGCATCTATCCCGGACTCGGCTACCTTCATCATTACAATCTGGTGAGCGTGCGCCCCGGAGGAATTCAAGTCAGCACCCTGCCCGTCGGCGCCGTGATGAACCCACGCGATTTCACACCCGAACACCTTGCCGATTTGGATGCCGCGCGCGCGATGAATATCAAGCTGACTTCTCCCCCTCTGCGACTAGCAGCAGATGGCACAGGATCAGGTGTGTATGAAATGGAAATCACCAACCCTGCGAAAGCCGGCATCGAAGTCACCCTAACTTTCGCCAAACAAAATGGCTGGGTGCTTTCACCCGATCACCAACACCTCGTTGTTCCCGCTAAAGGAAAAGCTGCGGTAAAATTTCAGTGGTCGCGCAGTGGCGCAGCTCCTACTGAATCAACACCAGCCCCGCGCCTCGAAGTTGAAATGGAGTATCTCGCAGAAAAATATCGCGTCGCGTTGCCAGCTCGCGTGATCCCGCTGCGTGTTTCACCACCACAACTTCCCGATGAAGCCTTTGCCGCCAGTGCGCAAGAGTTTTCGATGAAGGTCGCAGGCAATGCGTCTGGTGCTCGTGTGGATTCATCTTACTTCGATCTGCCGATTGGGCCAATGACTTTGGAAACATGGGTCTATCCCACAGAGCAACAAAAAGAAGCCGGCATCGTTGCGAAGACCGAGCAGTCAGACTACGGCATGAGCATCGATCAAGGCCGCGCCACATTTTTGATCTTCCTCGAAAATCATTACGTGAAAGCGACGATGACCGATCTTCTCCCACTCAATCGCTGGACACACCTCGCCGGCGTTTATGATGGCAAAGAGGTGCGACTGTATGTGGATGGCGTCGAGGTTGCCTCGCGACCTGCACGCGGTGCCCGCGTCAGCAATGCACTGCCACTCTACGTCGGTGCTGACCCGAATCGCAAAGGCCTCCCATCCCGTCCGTTTCATGGTCGTTTGGATGAGATTCGCCTCAGCAAAGTCGCCCGCTACCAAGCTGATTTCAAAGCACAGCGCCTCCTACCCACCGACCCGAACTGCGTTTTGCATTTCCGCGCTGATCGCGCCTCAGGTCGCTATCTTCCTGATCACTCACCATCGCGCGCTCACGCCGTGATAATGGGCGACGCTACGATTTCTGAATCTCCTTAATCAAAAAATATGAAACAACTCCGTGTAAGCAAGCGACCACACGCTGCCCCAGGCTTCACTTTGGTCATCGTGATGAGCCTGCTCATTCTGTTGACCATGCTCGCCGTCGGCATGCTAAGCCTATCGACACTCGAGTTGAGAAAGTCACAGCAGTCACAGCATCGTCAACGCGCTCAAGCAAATGCGCGTCTGGCGATGATGTTAGCCATCGGCAGTTTGCAAAAAAATCTCGGCCCAGACCAGCGCATCTCCGCACCAGCAAGCATGGCCAGTGGCGATGCAACAAACACCAAGCCATCACATTGGACTGGAGTTTGGGACGCGGTGGACGAGTCAGGAAAAACATGGGTGCAGCGCGATGCCGAAGGCAAAGGCTTGATCGACAAACGAAACAAGTCGTTTTCCCAAACGAACTTGCGCAGCATCCTTGTCAGTGGCAATGAAACAGAGAATCAGTTCCGTACGAACTCAACACTCGATGACGAGAAATCAATTCTGTTAGTCGGGAAAAATTCGCTAGGTGCCAAAACCGCAGCCACTGATGAAGTCCGCGCGCCACGCGTCATGATTCAAGATGAAAGCGAACGCGATGCGGGAGCATACGCTTGGTGGATCGATGATCTCGCTTCACATGCCAACATCGCCACCCCCGATGGTAGCAAAAACACTTCAGCAGGCACCTTCGATGCCCTCTTGTTAGCCCAAGACTTTTCTGTTAGAGCGACAGGACAAGATGAAACGAACAATGCAGACCGAAAAAAATTCACGAGTGATCAGTCGACAGAAATGTTGTGGAAAAAAAACTCCACCACTACATTTCACGACTACACCGTATGGTCGCGTGGCCTACTTACCGATGTAACTCGAGGTGGATGGAAGCGTGACCTGAGCGCTTTCATAGAAAGCAATGGCGAGGTAAAAGCTTACCAAAGTGGTGCCGTATCGTTGCCAGGGCTGAAAGATGCGGATAACATCATCGGCCTGCATTCCGATCTAATCAAACGCATCGATGCAGTCTCTCCGAATGCAGGAATGCTTCGCCATTGGGCGAATCGTTCGCGCACCAGTGCAATGAAAGGTTTCACCGGCAAATCAGAAGACCCGATCGTTTCGAAAATTTCCTCTGGCTCGCGCAATGGTCGACCCATCGAATTTCGCAACCGCTCTCAAACACAAATCTTGCCCACCTTGGTTGAAGGTTCACTTTATTACAATCTCAGCTACTACGAGCCAGCGAACCCGGTGAAAACAAATCCCTATGCACTGCGCGTGCATCTCTACCCGCGTGTCGCCTTGTGGAATCCTTACAATTTCCCACTCGTCGTCCCAGCGTCTGGCATTTACTTGCACATCAATGGCAACAAAGTCATCGAAGCCACATTGCAAAACGGCCAGAAACAAAGTTACCGCATGTATTGGGGGCTGACTGGCGGTTCACAGCGCGGCAGTATGTTTTTCCGCATGGAAGGCACTACCATTCCTGCGGGCGAAACCATCGTCTGGAGTCCTGCGGCGAATCGTGTGTATGATGAAACAAACTACGGACAAAATCTGCTCTCGCCTCGATTCGCACCCAGCACCGCACGGGCCTTTTACCTCGATAAACGAGCCGACAATACACCGTTGTTCCAAGTCATGCAGAGCTTCCCGCCCAAGCCCGGCTTGATGAATAATTTATTGCCAGATATCCCCACTGAGTGGCGCGAAATGGTTCCACCCAAGCCAGCAGGAAACATTCAAACAGGAGGTTTCACTCAATCGGATGACTATGTGATGATCTGGAAACCCAATGCTCCCGCATCGATGAATTTGGCATCGTTCAACAACATGCCGATGGGCCGACTTGTGAGTTGTGCCTTTCAATATGGCGACGAAGATGAATTGCCCGTGGAGTGGAGTTCGCGCAATCCCGTGCCGTTTCCGAAATCAACACTCGCACAACCCATCGTCAATGTGCCGCCAGATCGCCGCACACGCGATGGCTTTCGCATGCGCTGGCAGATCGAAACAGAATCGAACGTCATCGGCGGTGGCAGCCTAGCAGGAACACCTCACTTGCAGTGCTCGCCGATCGCCACCTGGAACATGCGCGGGGCATACTCGTATCGCACATGCAAAGATAACGTCTCTGACGTAGCTCCACATTTTTTCGGCATCTACACGCGTGATTTGTTCGATGCCGATGTCGATTGGGCCTCCATGCAACCGCGCTCTCGCTCAGGCAATTACACCAGCGATCCCTTCGATCAAGCTCTGCGTGCACCCACAGCTAGGATTCTCTTCGATGTGCCTCGTGCTGGAGCAGAAATCGCCTCACTCGCCGCGTTCCAACATGTTCCCTTCTCCGAGTTCATCTGGCATCCGACCTATGCATTCGGCAATTCACTCGCCGATCCACGCTTCGATCCCACAGGCACGCAGCCGGATCGTAGTGAAAATATCAACCGAGAAAAAGGCGGCTGGAATCGTGATTCGATCGGCTGGTCCACCGATGGCAGATCAAACAATGACAACGGTGCCACCTCCGACGAAGACAACTGGGCTTGGCATGCTCGCTCGTTTCTCGATGATGAAGCACTCGATCAAAATCTCATTTACGATCTCAGCTACGAACTCAATCACGCACTGTGGGACTCCTTTTTCCTGAGCAGCGGCACGCCACAACGCAAGGCCGCTCTGTTAGAAAATGCCGATGCCACGTTGCCCAATGGCAGACTACGAATCAATCCCGATGCCGCGACGCCTGCGGCTGCGGACTTGACCAACTACCATCGCGCCGCCTCGGTATTTTCAGTCGATGGCAGCTTCAATGTGAACTCGCTCAGTGTCCCCGCATGGGAGGCGTTGTTGCTATCCACCGTAGGCGAACAATTTGGTGCTGACCTCACCACCTTTCCACGTATGCTGCAACTCCCCGGAAACACATGGGATGGCAGCGACGCTCTCGCCGAATCTGTGTGGAGCGGCACACGAGCCTTAACGCGCGAAGAAATCCATCGCCTAGCCGTCGAAATCACCCGCGAGGTCGCAGCACGCGGACCTTTCGTTAGTCTCGCAGATTTTGTCAACCGTCGCTTGGTAGAGGGTGAGACAGGAAAAAAAGGTGCGCTACAGGCTGCCATCGATCGCGCAGGAATCAACGAAGCACTGGTTGCCGAATTTCCGTTAGACAATGTTTCCGAGCTGCCCAACTACCGCCACATGGACAACATCAAAGACGCCACCAGCCTTGAGCAAACACTCAAGCCCAATTCTGTCGCTTGGGGCGCCTCTGCGTTTCTCACACAAGCCGATGTGCTCCAACTCATCGGCCCCGCTTTGTCCGCCCGATCCGACACCTTTCGTGTGCGGGTCTGTGGAGAATCGATCGATCCCACCAGCGGACGTGTGCAGCAACGCGCTTGGTGCGAAGCCATCGTGCAGCGCACACCACAATTCATCGATCCCTCCGATGATACTATGCAAGCCGTAGATCAACTCAACCCGCTCAACAAAGCCTTTGGTCGCAATTTTACGATCGTCCACTTCCGCTGGTTGACCAAAGAAGAAATTTAACCAAAACTACTCCTGATGAAACAACTAGTCCTCATGCTTTCACTCGCGCTTCCCATTTCATTAATTGCCGCAGAGCCATGGATCATCGCGCATCGCGGAGCCTCGCACGATGCGCCAGAAAACACCTTACCAGCCTTCGAGCTCGCATGGAAACAAGGAGCCGATGGCATCGAGGGCGACTTCCACCTCACCGCTGACAAAAAAGTCATCTGCATTCACGACTACGATACCCAACGTGTCAGTGGCAAAAAACTCATCGTCGCAAAAAGCAATCTATCCGAACTCCAAAAGCTCGACGTTGGCACATGGAAAGATCCACAATGGCGCGACGTCCGCATGCCCACGCTCGATGAAGTGCTCGCCACTGTTCCAATCGGCCGCAAGTTTTACATCGAGATCAAATCGAACGAAGAAATCGTCCCCTACGTTCTTGCATCGGTCGTCCAGAGCAAAGTGCCGCGCGAGCAAATCATCATCATCTCGTTCGATCAAAAAGTCATTGCTAGCATGCGCAAAAGTGCACCCGATCTTGTCGCCAATTGGCTAACAGGATTTGAGAACAAACCATCTCTCACGCCGAGTGCCGAGGAAGCCTCAACCACACTCACCCGCATCGAGGCCAGCGGCATTGGCATCAAAGCCGACCCACGTGTTGACGAGGCATTTGTGCAACAAATCAAACAACGAGGCCGAGGCTTCCATGTTTGGACTATCGATGATCTCGCCACTGCCAAACGCTTCCGTAGCCTCGGTGTCAACTCCATCACCACCAACCGCCCTGCTTGGTTACGCGAAGGCTTGGAAAAATAGTTGTTAGCAAAAAATCGCCACCGCAAAGTGAATTAGGCGTTAGGCTGCGGAATAGGCTCGTCAAATGACAGTGACACTTTGAATACTACAACATATCAATATCATGAGCTGTCATAATCATGAATTGGTGATCAAATTTTAATTTCGGATTCAAACATCATATCGATGAAAATGGGATCATCAACACTAACAAAAAAGGAGAAGCCGCGCACGACTTCCCCTTAAAAAAATTTGCTAGAGAAAACTCTCGATTAGCCGATCATGGCACCGTAGGCCGCGGCATCCATCAGGGAGTCCACGGAGGCGATGTCCTTGACGCGCATTTTGAAGATCCAACCTTTGCCGTAAGGATCAGTGTTGACCAGAGCAGGATCGGCCTCCACTTCGGGATTGCCCTCGACGATTTCACCGGATAGCGGAGCGTAGATGTCGCTTGCAGCTTTCACGGATTCAACAACTGCGGTTGGGTCACCAAGGTCCACCGATTTACCCACAGGAGGTAGTTCAACGAAGACCACGTCGGTAAGCTCAGCTTGTGCGTGGTCGGTGATGCCCACGGTAGCGATGTCGCCCTCGAGGCGCACCCATTCGTGAGACGAGTTGTATTTCAGATCAGTTGGGATGTTCATGTTGTGAGAGAGTTATGCGCCTTTTAATGCGGATTTGTAAAATGGTTTTTTGACGACCTTAGCAGAAAATTTCCGGCCACGGACATCGATGTTGAGCAATGTACCAAGTTTGGTGTGAGCAATGGGAAGGTAGGCCATGCCGATGCCGGTCATGAGACTCGGCGAAAGGACACCACTGGCGAGTTCACCAATGACTTCTCCTTCGGGAGTTTCCACGGTGTAGTGTGCACGAGGTGGCGCGCCTTTTTCGAGATATTGCAGACCTACGAGTTTACATGTCAATCCATTGGCCTTCTGGGCGGTGAGCACATCGCGACCGACAAAATCGCCTTTGTTGAGATCGACGAAAAATCCGAGCCCTGCTTCGAGCGGTGTCAATTCCTCGGAGAGGTCATTGCCGTTGAGCGGATAACCCATTTCAAGACGCAGGCTGTCTCGCGAGCCGAGTCCGCACGGTTTGGCTCCTGCGGCAACGAAGGCTTTGAGCCAAGCGGGACCACTTGAGGCGGGGCTGAAAAACTCAAAGCCGTCCTCTCCGGTGTATCCCGTGCGGCAAACCACAAGTTCTTCGCCTTGATGCGTGAAACGCAGGATGCCATTGCGCGGCGGAATTGTTTGCTCAGGGAAAAGCGCGGTAAAGATCGCGACAGCAGTGGGGCCTTGTACTGCCATGCCAGCCCATAATTCGCTTTCGTTTGCGAGGGCGATGTCCTCGGGTTGATGACGAGCGAGCCAGAAAAAATCTTGTTCGATGCGCGATGCATTCACCACAAGGAAGAAAGCATCGGCAGCCTCGCGGTAGATGATGAGGTCATCGATCACTCCACCTTTTTCGTTGAGTAGAAAACTGTATTGCCCGTCGCCCGGTTGCAACACGGCGACATTATTGGCGAGCATGCGATTGAGCCATGCCTCGGCACCAGCACCGCGGACTATGATCTGACCCATGTGCGAAATGTCAAAAATACCGACTTTTTCGCGGACCGCAGCATGCTCATCGAGGATCGAGGTATACTGCACGGGCATGAACCAACCACCGAAAGGCACCATTTTTGCACCCAGCTCGATGTGTACTGATTCGAGCGGCGTGTGAAGTAAATTGTCTGACATTTCGACGCAGAAAATGACAGATGCATCGTGCTTGTCAACCCCCAAGCTCTGCGCTAGAAAATTTCGCATGGCACAATGGCAGAATCCTCGCAAAAATTACAACTGGCTCGCATTCCCGAGCTTGTTGCGCTTCATGATGCTACTGAGTGTAATGTCTTACGCTCTGTCTTGGGTGAACCCAACAATCACGCAGATGCTCGATTTTGATCGCGAAAAAATTCTTGCAGGCGAGGTCTGGCGATTGATTACCTTTCCGTTCATTCCCGAGACGGTTGGTGGCTTGAATTTCATCACGATCATCTTTCTCTACTTTGCCATCATGGTCTCCTTCTTGATCAGTGATTCGTTAGAAAATTGTTGGGGCATTCTGAAAACATCGATCTTTGTCTATGTGACTTGGATTTTGTTGATCATCGGTGGCCTGCTCGTGCCGGGCACTTCGGGCAATGGCTTAGTAATTGCTTCGGTCGCATTCTGTGTCTTTGGAACTTACTACCCTCGTTACGAATTCCGCTTGTTTTTTTTCATCCCCGTACCAGTCGGATTTCTCGCAGCCATTACGGGCGCGTTTCTCGTTTATTCTGCTGTCACCAGCCTACCAGGATTGGCCACAAGTGGCGCAGGCGTGCTCGCATACTTGATGTTTGTGGGCCCTGATATTCTGCGTGGAAAAGTGCAATCGATCAAACAAATCGGTCGCCGCCATACCTTCAAAAAACGCACACTGCGTGAGACAGCAAGTTTCAATTGTTGTGTGGTGTGCGGTGCCACCGAACTAAGCCACCCCGATGCAGAATTCCGCATTGCAGCCGATGGCAGAGAATACTGCCAAGAGCATTTGCCGAAAGATGGGTGAGGTGACATACGTTCTCCGGGAACGTACCGCTAGGGCATTTGATAAAACCCTTGAACATGGCACGCTCTCTGCCAGCATAAGCGGCGGATGAATACGTGTGTGAAACGGAGCGCAGGGGTGTTATTGCCGGCGTTTTCCCCGCGGAGAGAAGGTGATTTGGGCATTGGTGACACGCGTGCTATGAGCGAGTGGTTGCATTGGGCCGCCGCGCACAAGGTCGGATTTTTGCAGTTACTGCCCATCAATGAAACGGGCTCAGATGACAGCCCGTACAATGCGATTTCATCGGTGGCCTTGGAACCGCTGTATTTGACGATGGAGGATGTGCCAGGCTTGAGCGCGGAGGAACTGGAAACAGCGCGGGCGAAGCTAGGAAGCGAAGTGATCGGCGATCGACTCGTGCACTACGCCACCGTGCGCACGATGAAACGCACGCTGTTAGAAATTGCTTATGCGCATTTTCCCCAAGCAGCTTCGATTGCTGAAAAACAAGAATTCGAGAATTTTCAACGCGAGGAAGCTGCATGGTTGCAAGACTACACCTTATTTCGTTGGTTGATGGATCGTGCTCGCGGTAGCGAGGCGTGGGATCTCTGGCCCAAGGATTTTTCCGATCCTGAGCGCGCCCGCAGTTACTGGCAAAGCCAACGCATCAAGCAGGGCGATGCAGTGGTGCGCGAGCGAACTTTTTATGCTTGGGTGCAGTGGCTGTGCTTTCGCCAATGGCGCGCGCTGCGTGCTCTCGGCGATGAACTCGGCGTAAAACTGATGGGCGACATCCCGATCGGCATCTCCTACTACTCGGCCGATGTGTTTTTTCAGCGCGAAAATTTCGACCTTGAGTGGTGTGGTGGAGCGCCTCCCGAAACCATGTTCAAGCATGACCGCTTCATCCAACAATGGGGCCAAAACTGGGGCATCCCGGTGTATCGATGGAACGAAATGGCGGAGCAAGACTACCCGTGGTGGAAACAACGCATCGCGAAGCTAACAGAATTTTTTTCGATGTTTCGCATCGATCACATTCTTGGATTTTATCGCATCTATGCCTTCCCGTGGCGGCCCCAACGCAATCTCGAATTTCTCGATCTCAGCCCCGAACAAGCAGCCGCCAAAACCGGCGGGCGACTTCCCCAATGGGCATGGCGACCTGATGATACCGAGGAAAACAAGCGCGCCAACTGTGCGGATGGTGATCACCGACTGCGCGCCATTCTCGAAGCCGCAGGCGATTGCGAAGTCATCGGCGAGGATCTCGGCTGCGTGCCTGAATACGTGCGCCCGCATCTGGAATCATTCGGTATTGCTGGCTTCCGCATTCCGCATTGGGACTCACGTGATGGTCATGTGATCCTCGGCGAGGAACTCCCTGAGTGCTCGTTTGCCACCTACGCGACACATGATCACGATACCTTGGCCGCGCTGTGGGAAGGATTTCGCGCCGCGGCTGCAGGGGAAATCGAGCCCGAAGACATCGAGGGCGGAAAATGGAACCTGCGGATGATGGGCGAGTTTTCTGACATCGCCGATGCCGAGGTCGAGTTGCCGCTCTACTCTCACGAAGTCCAGTGGCACTTGATCGAGGCCTTACTGCAGTCTCGCTCACGTTACGCCGCGATCATGATCACGGATCTCTACGGCATGACCGACCGCTACAACATGCCCGGCACCGTAGGCGGCGAAAACTGGCGTTTTCGAATGCCATTCAGCCTCGATGACTGCGAAAAAGACGTCACTCTCGTCGCCGAAGCGGTCAAATTGCGCAAAACCATCCTCAAGGCAAACCGTTGAACATCAATGAATGAATTCTGCACTGAAAAACAAAGCAGAAAATGACAAATTGCATGCTTGCGTTTCATGTAGGAAAGTTCTTATGCTCTGCCGCGTGAGCAAACGAGTACGGCTGAAAGAGGTAGCGGAACGCGCAGGAGTCGCGGTCAATACGGCGTCGACAATCTTGAATCGCCGACCGAATTCTTGGGCATCGAAGGAAACCGAAGCACGTGTTTTTGCTGCTGCTGCGGAAATGGGCTATCGTCCCAACAAAACTGCTCGCGCCCTGCGCTCTGGTCGCTTTCACGCCATCGGGCTCATCATCCAAGACGTCACCAATCCGTTTTTCTGTACCATCGCCGATGAACTTGAAGCCGCAGTCGAGGAACGTGGCTATGATTTGCTTGTCGAAAACTGCCGATCCTCTCAGGTGCGGGAGAAGCACTTGCTGGCCGAGCTTTCCGATCTAGAAGTCGATGGCTCCGTGCTGTGGCTGAGTAACAACGAAACCTTTCGCGAGGAACTCGGGCAAATGTTTGAACAAGGCCGAAACGTCGTGGCATTGGGCAACGGTGTTCCCGAGACCCCAATGCCAGTCGATGCCGTGCTCAGTGATTTCACTCAGGGCTTGCAAGATGCCGTTGAGGATCTCTGCCGCCGTGGCCACAAGCGATTCGCATTTCTTAGCGCCCACGCCGAGGGCACTTACGATGGGTCGCGTTCAATACTTTTCCAACAAATGCTTGCCAAAGCAGGCATCCCCGCCAGTGATGTGCACCTACTCCGAACCGGGCATCGCATCGATCAAGCCTTCGAGACATTTCGGAAATTCCTCGGCGACTGCGGCAGCGAACATCCGACGGCTCTCGTCGCCATGAATGACATTGCCGCTCTGGCCTGCATGCGCGCCGCTACAGAAGTCGGGCTTTCCGTGCCCAAGGATCTCTCAATTGTGGGAGTCGATGACATCCCTCTTTGCGGATACTTGCCGATCACGTTGAGCTCGATTCGTCAACGCTACAAAATGATCACCAAGGCCGCTGCCGATTTGCTGATTCAGCGCATCGAGAATCCCGATGACCCTACATTGTGCGAGCCGCAACAAATTGTCTTCCCCACGATCTACACACCGCGCGAAAGCGTCAGCAACGTCTAAAACTTCATAGCTTCTTACCCCCCTACTTCTGGATGCCAAATCACCGCAAGCTCAGCCGCCGCAAGAAAGGCTTCAAAAGCCTCGCAGTCCTGCTACTCTCATTTCTCCTGACATTTGCCGCAGGAGCAGTTGGAGCCCTCGCTTCCATCTCTGCGCAGAAAACCTATTCCATGATCCAGCAACCAAGCTGGGCTCCACCGGCATGGATTTTCGGCCCCGTATGGACTTCACTCTATGTGCTGATGGCACTCGCCGCGTGGTTGGTGTGGCGTCAACGAGAACGCATGCGCATTGATATCGCGCTGATCGTCTATGTCGTACACCTCATCATACAAGCGCTCTGGAGCTGGTTGTTTTTCGGCATAGGTCGTGCTGATCTGGCCATGCTCGATATACTCATTCTCGGCACGATGGTCGCCTGGCTAACTTTCGTCTTCTGGCGGGTCGATCGCCTTGCAGGAATCTTTTTCACACCTTACTTGCTCTGGGTCACCTTCGCCGCCATTCTCAATGCCACCCTGTGCTATCTGAACGGCGGAAAACTACCCATGTAGCTGCAACCATGAGCGCTTTATGACCTTGCCGATGAAGATCATATAGCCAGAATAACCCTGATTCAAACGCTTGCGCACGCATTGTGAATAACTTGGGAAAAAGTTATCAACTGCCCATTTTGGTACATCACAGTTCTCCCAAAAAATCAGCTCGTCTACGAGCTCTGCTAACGGTTTTTGTGGGAAAAACGTCGATGTTTTTAAGATTTATAAATAGTTTAGAGCAGTCGAAAAACACAAAAACCCATTGATAATAAAGCGCTTATCCGCAAATCACTTTTGCCGTTATGTTTTTGCGTAAAAAATCCGCGTCGTAGCGAAGCGATGGCGAGATCAGGCAAAAACAGCGCCCATTTGCAGTAATATGATTCATCATGAGCCATGTGAATAACTCGTGAAGAACCTCGAAAATGCCGCATGCTAAAGCTTTTTCGAATCTTTTTGAACAAATTGTTTGGTCAATCCGTCCTATATCCCGTAACAATCGTTCCGCCACCATGATCCGAGCCATCGTACCATTCGCACTTGTCTTGATTTCCCTCTCCGAGCTTCACGCGCAGCCAACAGCCAGCGCGAAACCGACCACCACCGTCGCTGTCACACAGGATCGTGACAAGGCGATTTACGATTGGCAAAAGCGCCACAACGAAGTGCTCGAACTCGGCAAAAAAGGCCCAGTCGATGTCGTCATGCTCGGTGACTCGATACTTCACTACTGGGCGGGTGAACCAAAAGCTCCGATCGTACGGGGTCAAGACTCATGGGACGAATTGTTCCAGGGCAAAACCGTAGCCAACCTCGGCTTCGGTTGGGATCGGGTCGAAAACGTTTTGTGGCGTGTCCAAAATGGCGAAATCACGGAACTAAAGCCTAAAATCGTTGTATTGATGATCGGCACCAACAATCTCGAATGGAACAACGCCAAAGACATCCGCATCGGCATCCAGGCCCTCTGCGCTGCCATCCACACTGCCGCTCCTGAGGCTCAATTGCACGTGCTCGGCGTGCTCCCACGCACTCTACCAGAAAAACTGTTAGCCAAGCCGAATGAGGTAAATGCGCAACTGCACCATCATCTATCAGGAAAAGACAAGGTACACTTTCATGATCTCAGCGAGGCCTTTCTCGATGCCGAGGGCCAACTCCAAAGCAAACTTTTCAGCGATGGCCTGCACCCGAATCAGCAAGGCTACTCCCTACTGGCCAAATCACTGCGCCAAGTCATCACACGCTGAGATTCTCCAGAGATCAGACGTAAGGCTTGACCAGCGCCGCAATCCTGCGAAAAACAAAGCCCGACATGGCAAGCACGCGCAACATTGGCATCATCGCAGGAAACGGAGTCTACCCGTCCACGTTCGCACGGGCTGCTCGTGCTCAAGAAATCCCACTCGAGCTCCACGTCGCAGCTTTTCAAAACGAAACGGATGAGGCCCAGCTCCATGGATTGATCGATTCCCTCGAATGGATGCGCGTCGGGCAATTAGGCAAAGTCATTCGTTACTTCAAGGAACGCAACTGCACCGAGGCGATCATGGTCGGTCAGATTTCGCCCAAGAACCTCTTCGATCTGCGTCCCGATTTTCGACTGCTTTTCATGCTGGCCAAAGTCAAGGAACGCAATGCCGAGAGCCTCTTTGGAGCCGTGGCCGCAGAGCTGGAAAAAGACGGCATCACCCTGCTGCGTGCGGATACCTTCATGAGCCATCTGCTCGCGCCAGAAGGTCACATTTTCGGACCGAAACTCAAATCACGCGCCTGGGATGATGTGCGCTTTGGCCAAAAAATCGCCAAAGAAAGTTCACGTCTGGACATCGGCCAAACCGTGCTAGTTAGGCACGGCACCGTTCTCGCCGTGGAGGCCTTTGAAGGCACCAATGCCTGCATCAAACGCGGTGGCGAACTCGGCCGCGGCAAAGCCGTCACCATGGTCAAAGTCAGCAAACCGAACCAAGACATGCGCTTCGACATCCCCGTCATCGGTGCCCAAACCATCCGCACCTGCGCCGAGGCCGGAGTCTCCGTCATCGCCATCGAAGCCGGTAAAACTTTGATGCTCGAAAAAGATCTCGTCGACCAGCTGTGCCAAGAACACCAAATCACGGTGGTGGGATTTGGTGCGTGAAGAAAAAGCGCTCTTGACCGAACGATCCTAACTAATTCGGTGACAGGCCATGGATTCGTGGCATGTGAATTCAAAAACTAACGAACTCATCGGGCTGATTCGCCTCGCGCAATTTCATACGAATGTGTGGCAACTGAAAAATCGCGATTGGCTATCTGTGTCTATTCTCGATGGCAAAGCGCAGAGATTGATCGGGTATCGCTATAGCAATTGCGGCCTCATGCAAGAGTCAATGACAGCGATCCTTTGCCCATTCCTTACTTGCTTTCTCGGTGTGAATTTTTTATCAACAGCAGCAGATGATCGATGCACACCATCACCTATGGCAATACTCGCCCGAAGAGTATCCGTGGATTCCACCTGGCTCCGCTCTGGCGGATCACTTTTTGTTAGAGCAACTTCATCAGGTGACGACTCAAGCTGGCGTCAGTGGCACCGTGGTCGTGCAGGCTCGTCAGACGGTCGCAGAAATTCAGTGGCTGCTCAGTCTCGCGGCCAAGTCACCCGTGATTCGCGGCGTGGTCGGATGGTTGCCCTTGCGCGACGAAGGCATCACGGCCTTGCTCGATCACTTTCAGCACGAATCAACACTCAAGGGACTGCGCCACGTCTTGCAGGAAGAAGACGATGCGTTTTTCCAATGCCCGGATTTTCATCGCGGACTTGCCGCCTTGGCCCAGACTCATTTGCGCTATGATCTGTTGGTTTTTGAGCGCCAATTGGACATCGCCACCACGATGATTGATCGACATCCCGAATTACCGATCATCATCGACCACATTGCCAAACCAGAGATCCATCGCGGGCGCATCAGCGAGCGTTGGAAAAAGGGGATGCAGGAAATCGCCAAGCGCGATCATGTCATCGGCGTCAAATTATCGGGCATGGTCACCGAGGTGCGCGATGAGGAGATTTGCGAGGAAACATTGCGCGCGTATGCCGAGGAAACGATTGCGATTTTCGGCACACATCGGGTGATGGTCGGCACCGACTGGCCCGTCGCCCTGCTGCGGCTATCGTCCTATCAGCAATGGATCGATTTCCTGCGCGATTTCCTCGATCGTCTATCACCTGAAGAACAACAAGCCATTCTCACTGACAACGCTGTGCGTTGTTACTCGCTCTAACGCAAAAATTTCTCTAACACATCATGGATTACGCTACCAAACAACGCTGGGTGGAACTCGTCGAATTCCTCGGCGGCACACGTGCCTTTGCCCTCACCTGGCACCAACGACTCGTCGCTTGCTACAGTGAAAAACACCGCCGCTACCACACCCTCCAACACATCGAGGAATGCCTCGAAGAATTGGATGAAATCGAAGGTGACGAAGAACGCCTCGCTTTGATCGAAATCGCTTTGTGGTTTCACGATGCCGTGTACCAACCGCTCGCGAACGACAACGAAGAGCGCAGTTTTGCGATGGCGAAAGAATTTATGCTGGAATGTGAGGCCACAGAATCCGTGATCGAATTTGTGCGCGACATGATTCTAGCCACCAAAAAGCATCGTGCCAAGGATGACATGGATGCCGCCATCATGATCGGGCTCGATCTGAATATTTTTGCGCGCGAGCCAAAGCGCTATACTGAGTATGAAAAGCAGATTCGCGAAGAATATGCTGCTGTCCCGCTCGCAGAATACTGCAGCAAACGCGCGGCCATTTTGGAGGAATTTCTCGCCCGCCCTGTCATTTACGAGAGTGAGACCATTCGCGAGGTTTACGAAGAACCAGCGCGCTTCAATCTGGAAACAGCCGTCGCACGCCTCAAAAACGGCATCGCCTGATCGCTGGTGATTAATTTTTGAAACAATCCTCAGCCCTCGTTCGTAGTATCACACATTATGACAGTTTATCGAAACATCGCCATGCTCCTAGGTTGTTGCGCCATCGCGACAGCACAGGAATTCCGCCCACTTTTTAATGGAAAAGACCTCACTGGCTGGAAAGGTCAAGGCTACGAGGTCAAAGATGGAACCATCACCTGCACGCCAAAAGGCAGCAATTTGATGACGGAAGAACGCTTTTCTCATTACATTCTCGATTTCGAATTCTTGCTACCTCCTGGTGGTAACAACGGACTCGGCATTCATTATCCCGGAGCAGGTGATGCCGCCTATGTTGGCATGGAATTGCAAATTCTCGACGATACATCGGACAAATACAAAGATCTGAAGGACTATCAATTTCACGGCTCGATCTACACCATGGTGCCTGCCAAAAAAGGCCACCTCAAGCCCCTCGGCGAGTGGAATCATGAGCGTGTTACCGTTCTCGGCAACACCGTGAAAGTCGAACTCAACGGCACGGTCATCACCGAGGCCAACCTGGATGAATTGCAAGCGAAGTTCCCCCAACACCAAGGAGTCAAACGCCGCGCTGGTCACATCAGTTGGTGCGGTCACGGTGATCCCGTGGCATTTCGCAACATCAAAATTGCCGATCTAGCACCCGTCGCCAAGGCCGAAGAATGGAAAGCGCAAGGTTTCGCTCCGTTGTTTGATGGCAAAACACTTGCTGGCTGGAAACTCCCTGAAGGCGGTGAGACACATTGGGTTCCTGTAAATGGAGTCTTGAAGTACGATGGACGTAGTAAAGACCTTTGGTCAGAAAAAGAATACGGCGATTTCACCATGAAGCTCGATTGGCGCTGGAATGGTGTCGGCCCAACTCAAGCCCGTCCGGTGATCAATGCACAAGGCGAAGAGAGTGGTCAGACCTTGCAAGTGGAAGAACTCGATAGCGGCGTTTACATGCGCGGCAATATCAATTCCCAAGTCAACCTCTGGAACTGGCCTGTCGGCTCGGGCGAAGTCTATGGCTATCGCACCAACAAAGGTCATTCACCCGAAGTTCGTGCTGGTGTCACACCGAAAGAAAAAGCAGATCGTCCTGTAGGCGAATGGAATCGCATGGAAATCACCATGAAGGGCGATCGTCTCACCGTGATCCTCAACGACAAAAAAGTCATCGATCAAGCACAACTCCCCGGCGTGCCCGTGAAAGGCCCCGTTGGTTTGCAGCATCACGGCAGTTCGTTAGACTTCGCCAACATCTGGATCAAAGAACTGTAATTCACTGCGATCAAAAAAATACCGCTCGTCCGAGGTTGATTCACAACTTCGCAACGAGCGGTTTTTTTATGCCGATTTTCTGCCTCTTAGCCAACGACCAAGTTCAGCAAGCGACCTTGCACATAGACGACTTTGCGCATCGTTTTGCCATCGGTGTATTCCTTGATTTTCGGCGAGGCCAACGCGACGGCCAATACCGTTTCTTCATTCGCATCGGGAGCTACGGCAATGCGATCGCGCAGCTTGCCGTTGACTTGCACGACGAGTTCAATTTCGTTTTCGATCAGAGCTTCGGCATCGAACTCTGGCCATGCTTGATGGTAGAGCATCGGTGATCCTGGAACCAAAATCTCTTGCAATTGCTCGGCGATGTGCGGCGCAAAGGGATTGAGCAAGCGCAGGAAGATGAGAAATTCTTCTAACGGGACTTGCTCCGCTTGGGTGAAAGCATTGGTGCAAATCATCATCTGCGAGATGGCAGTGTTGAATGCCATGCGCTCGATGTCATCGGTGACTTTTTTGATCGTCTCGTGCACCACTTTGCGCAACTTCGCATCGCTGCAAGCACTGCGCTGGATGCGCGAGGAAATCTGCCATTCGCCCGATTGATTTTCTTCCATCGCCACACGCCAGACGCGAGCCAAGAAACGATGAACGCCCTCGACGCCTTTCATTTGCCATGGTTTCACCTGCTCCAAGGGCCCCATGAACATTTCATAGAGACGCAAAGAATCGGCGCCATACTCGCGAATGACATCATCGGGGTTTACTACATTGCCGACCGATTTTGACATTTTCTGTCCGTCTTCGCCGAGGATCAATCCTTGGTTCACCAGTTTTTGGAAAGGTTCCGCGGTGCTCAGATGGCCAAGGTCAAACAAGACTTTGTGCCAGAAGCGTGCGTAGAGCAAATGCAGCACAGCATGCTCAGTGCCGCCGACGTAGAGATCGACCGCGCCAGCTTTGCCATCACCGCCCAACCAATACTGCTCGGCTTCTTTGGAAATGAATGCATCTTCATTGCGTGGATCACAGTAGCGCAAGTAATACCAGCAAGAACCCGCCCATTGCGGCATGGTGTTGGTTTCGCGCTGTGCGGTCTCGCTGTATTTGATCCAATCGGTGGCTTTGATCAAGGGACCACGCGGATCACCCGTTGGCTTGAAGTCTTCCAATTCTGGTTGCAACAAGGGCAATTCGCTCGCAGGAATCGCGGCATGTTGACCATTTTCCCAAATGATCGGAAATGGTTCGCCCCAGTAACGTTGGCGAGAGAACAGCCAGTCGCGCAATTTGTATTGAACCTTGCGCGCTCCTTTGCCTTCTTTTTCTAACCGATCGATCATCGCGCGTTTCGCATCGGCCGTAGGCATGCCATCGAGGAAGCCAGAATGGATCGCAGTGCCATAATCGGTGTAGCCTTTCCAATCGTCGCCTTCTTTCAGGGGCTGCACCACTTGCACAATCGGCAAGGCAAATTTCTCGGCAAAGGCGTAGTCGCGCTCATCGTGCGCGGGCACGGCCATGATCGCTCCAGTGCCGTAACCCATCATCACGTAGTCGGCAATCCACACGGGAATGTTTTCGCCATTGACGGGATTAATCGCTGTGGCTCCGGTGAACACACCGGTTTTGTCTTTGTTCATCTCACCGCGTTCCATGTCGGACTTGGCCGCGCAGCTTTGCACGTAGGCTTCGACTTCGGTTCTTTGCGCCTCGGTGGTGATTTCCGCAACCAAGGGATGCTCAGGAGCCAACACCATGTAGGTGGCACCGAACAAGGTGTCTGGCCGCGTTGTGAAAACGGTGACGGTATGATTACCCACGGCGAAATCAACAGTCGCGCCCTCGCTCTTGCCGATCCAGTTTTTCTGCAACAACTTGATGCCCTCAGGCCAATCCAAGGCCTCGATCTCATCGATCAAACGCTCGGCATAGGCGGTGATGCGCAGCATCCATTGGCGCAACGGACGACGTTCGACGATGTGACCTTTGTTGCGCCACTCATCGACTTCTTCGTTCGCTAGCACCGTGCCCAAATCAGGCGACCAGTTGACAGGAGCTTCATGCACAAAGGCCAAACGCACGGCATCGATTTGCTCGCGGGTCCAGCCTTTCGCCTCCAATTCGCTCACCGGCTTGGCTTTTTGCGCGGTTTCATCAAAATACGAATGATAAAGCTGCAAGAAAATCCACTGCGTCCAACGAACGTAAGAAGGATCTGTGGTATCGACTTCACGATCCCAGTCATACGAGAATCCCAAGTTCTGCAATTGCTTGCGGAAATTATTGATGTTCGCCTCCGTGGTCACGCGTGGGTGCTGACCGGTCTTGATGGCATATTGCTCTGCGGGCAAACCAAAGGCGTCCCAGCCCATCGGGTGCAACACATTGAAGCCGCGGCAACGCTTGAAACGCGCCAAGATATCGGTCGCGGTGTAGCCCTCGGGATGGCCGACATGAAGGCCGGCGCCGGAGGGGTAAGGAAACATATCGAGCACATAGAACTTCGGCTTCGAGGCATCGAAATCCGCATCACCCGGTCCTGGGGTGCGGAATGTTTTTTCGAGATCCCAACGGTTTTGCCATTGGGATTCAAAAACATCAAAAGGAAATGGTTTGCGGCGCTCGGACATGGTCTCGTGGTGGTTAGGGGCGGGAGATTGGCGGATTTTTCAGAAAAAGCAAAGCATTTCCATCAACCCGTCCACCGCTCAGCCTACCCATCCAAGCGTGCCAAAAAGGCCTCGGCGACCTCGCGATGCGCCACTTGCTTGTCGATCGATTGCTTGTCCCAGGTGCGAACCATCATCGAAAGGCGCGGGTTTCTGAGGAAAAACTCGCGTTGATCGGCAATGAAAATCCAGAACAAGCCATCCCAGACCGCGCACCAATCTCCGCTCGGTTCGTCGGACATTTTTTTCACATAGTTCGATCCCGAAAGATACGGTTTGGTGGTAAATGTGCCACCGTCAGCAAATTGCGACATGCCATAGACATTCGGCACCATCACCCAATCATAGGAATCAACAAACATTTCCATGAACCAGCGATAAACGTCATCGGGCCGAATGCGACAGAGCAAGAAAAAATTCCCCAGCACCATCAAGCGCTCGATATGATGGCAGTAGCCTTCGGCGAGCACTTGACGGATCACCCGATCCACCGGACCGATGCCCGATGTCCCATCATAAAAGCACTGCGGCATCGGACGCGTGAAACCCCAGAAATTTCGCACACGAATCACGCGACCATGAAAGCGGTAAATACCCGCCATAAATTCACGCCAACCGATCACTTGACGCACGAATCCCTCTAACGAATTCATCGGCACTTCGTTTTGTCGTGCGAGAACCGCCGCCACTACCTCACGCGGATCGAGCAAACCGATATTGAGCATCGGAGTGATCGCCGAGTGATAAAGGAACGCGTGTTTCACCGCGATGGCATCTTCGTAGATGCCGAATTCATCAAGTCGCTCGTTGACAAATTGCACCAACCAACGCTGAGAATCAACCCGCGTCACGGGCCAGCGGAATCCATCCATGCTGCCAGGATGCTGCGAAAAATTTCGCTGCACATACGTGCGGGCCTCCGTCAAATCAGCATTCGCACACCAGGGTTCACGGACCACCTGATGCTTCGCAGGTAGCTTTTTCCGATTCTCTTCATCGAAGGACCAACGCCCACCCAGTGGACCATCGTCTTCATCGACCAAAACCTTCATGCGTTTGCGCTGAGCTTCATAAAACCGCGCCATGAAGGGCTTTTTGCGACCCGCCAATTGCTGTTCCAAAAAATCTGGCGGACTCAGAAAATTTGGACTCGGCGAGATCTGCAAGCTTGCCTTATTGCGTCGCGCCCATGACTGCAATCGACGCGATAACACATCATCGTGCGGATCAGCGAGGTGCAAATTTTTCACCGAACGCGGCAGTATATTTTCTAACAAAGCATCACTGCGCACCGGCTCAGCACAGGGGCAATCGACATAGATCACCTCATGTTCCCTCGCCTGCAAGTCCCTCTGATAGGCCTTCATGCTGGCTCGATGAAGCAATAGCTTTTGCTGATGCATCGCACAAGGCCATTGCGGATCATTGCCGAAAAACAATGGATCTTCGATCAAATAAATCGCACGGCCTTTTTGCACCGAAGGATGCTCAGCAAACAATTGATGAGGATAAATCAGAGTAACTTCCATCGCTCACAAACGTCTTGGTTGCCGATCTGCTTTGGCATACGCGAAGCGCGCCAGTGGCGTAATGCCAAAGTAGGTATCCAGAGCGGTCGAAGCCACAGACTCTAGAGTGCACAAATCAAGCGAGCCATCATCTGCCATCGATTCGGTCTGCACGAGGCTCACTCTTCCAATGATCATCTGCGTGCCATTTGCCGCGATATCGAGCACGTCTTCGAGCACCATACCAATGCGCAAGCGCGATTCCCTCACGAAAGGAGCGGCGAATGAATCTTCCCAATGCTCATGCAATCCCGTGGCCGAAAACTCCGACATCTCGCGTGGATAGCGCGCCGAGCATTGATGCGCAGCATCGACCATGCCCACATGCACATGATTGATCGTATACACTTTTGTTTCGAGAATATTGGCCAGAGTATGACGTTCCACGACATCAGGCCGACTGATCATGCCGAGCAGCGCAGGATTGGAACCCAGGTGCACGACGCTCGAAAACGGTGCCAGGTTGGTCTGTCCTGCCGCATTCACGCTGCCGATCAAGCAAATCGGCTTAGGTCCGGGCAGTGAGGTGGCAAATTGCACCCGCACTAGTTTATCCATGGCCTGAATGTCGTCAGCAGTGATCGTTCGCATAAGAGGCGCAAAGCTAACGCGCCTTTTGGAAAATGCAACTGAAGCGTGTCATGCATCTGCGCTGTGATTTCGAAAACCCCACCCGCTTGCTTTCCTCCGACACAATCTTGCATTTTTTCATCGTTTCCTATAACATCTCCAACACCCGATGATCATTGACATTCTCACGCTGTTTCCCGAGATCGCTCTAGCTCCTTTAAGCGAGAGCATCATCAAGCGTGCACAGGCAGCAGGCGTGGTCACCATCCGCGCGCATCAATTGCGCGATTGGGCCACCGACAAGCATCAGAAAACCGACGATACACTCTGTGGCGGAGGACAGGGCATGCTACTCAAGCCCGAACCATTGTTTGCCGCCATTGAGGAGTTGCGAGGACCTGATACTTTAGTCATTTTGATGACACCACAAGGTCGCGTGCTGAAACAAAAAATCGTGCAAGAGCTATCAACCCGCGAGCACATTCTCCTGGTTTGCGGCCATTATGAAGGCGTCGATCATCGCGTAATCGAAAACCTCATCGACCTCGAACTCTCCATCGGCGATTACATTCTGACCAATGGCGCGATCGCAGCAGCTGTGCTCACTGATGCCATTGTGCGACTCTTGCCTGGAGCTCTCGGTGATGAACGCTCGCATCAACAAGAATCTTTCGCCGATGAAAATTTGCTAGAAGCACCCGCCTACACCAAGCCTGCCGAATTTCGTGGCATGAAGGTTCCTGAGGTTCTGCTTTCGGGTCACCACAAAAACATCGCCGCATGGCAACAAGAAAAAGCGTTAGAACGAACACGACAAAACCGTCCTGATTTGTTGAGACAGACTCAAGACTTTCAGACATAAGACCTAAGACTTGATATCAAGAATTCATCACAAATCCTTCACGCAGCGGAATCCCGTGTGATTCGTCGGAGATTGGCTATCTTGTGAGTGTCTCGCACCGGATCGATAGCGGAAACAATAGGAATCGTGACACAAAAACGAACCACCTTTGGTCACGCGATGCGGCATGCCACTCGACTTCTCACCGCTGTCTCGATTGACCCAAGTCTCTGGTCCTTGCGGATTTTCGCTAGGGCTTACTTGGAAATACTCGGGATCATAAAAGTCGCTGCAAATCTCCCACACATTGCCCGCCATGTCATAGAGGCCAAATCGATTGGCAGCATAGCTTTTTACTGGCGAACTGAAGGCGAATCCATCAGCCGCAGTATTTTCGTTAGGGAATTCGCCTTGCCAACTATTGCACATCGGCTTGCCATCAGGCATCGGTTTATCGCCCCAAACGTACAGTGTTTGCACCAATCCGCCTCGGCTCGCATATTCCCACTCCGCCTCGGTAGGCAAACGCTTGCCCGCCCATTTCGCATACGCGGCGGCATCCTCGTAGGTGACACAGACGACGGGAAAATTCTCCTTGCCGTCAATGTTGCTACCTTTGCCCATCGGCGCACGCCAGTTCGCATCGGTGTCCCATTTCCACCAATTCAAATACTGCCCCGGCGCATTCGGATCACCCTTGGTATTGGATTGAGGAATGAAAACAATCGAGCCTTGCTTGAAGGGAAAAGGCGGCAGCGATTCCAGCGCCTCCTGCGGAAAATCCTCCGGCTTGGCATCGCGCTCGGCATAGGTCACATAATTCGTCGCTTTCACAAAGGCCGCAAACTGCGCATTGGTCACCTCCGTCTCATCGATCCAGAAACCATTCACCCGCACCTTGTGCTGAGGTTTTTCCTCGGGAAATTCCTTGGGACCATACTCCGTTTGAAACAAGCCGCTCGTGCCCATCATGAATTCGCCGCCTGGCAATTTCACCATGCCCTCCTGCACCACATGCTCGACGGGTGCTGGTTGTGGCAAGGGCGTGAGCGTCGGTTGCTTACGGCAACCAACGTGCAAGATCGGCAGCAACAAGCAGGGTATGATCAGAACAGCGGAGCGCCGCTGCATTGCAGAAAAGATTTGCTTCATTTGGTTCTGGAACTTGCCCGATGATAATGGTTTTCTTGCCCCACGCCATGACAAAATTTCGCCCATGCATCGACCTTCATCACGGTCAGGTAAAACAAATCGTCGGCGGCACCCTGCGCGATGATGGGGCCGGACCGCGCGAAAATTTCGTCTCGGAAAAAAGCGCCGCTTGGTATGCTGAAACGTATCGCCGCGATGCACTCATGGGTGGTCACGTGATTTGTCTTGGCCCCGGCAACAACGAAGCCGCGCACGAGGCTCTCGCCGCATGGCCTGGCGGCTTGCAAATCGGCGGTGGCATCCGACCCGATAACGCCGCTGCTTGGCTCGATGCCGGCGCTAGCCATGTGATCGTCACCTCCGCGCTCTTCGATGCCAGTGGAAGATTTCTCCAGGATCAACTAAGCGCTTTTGTACGTGAAGTCGGACCCGAGAAATTGGTCATCGATCTCAGTTGCCGCCGCACCACACGCGGATGGACGGTAGCCATGAACCGTTGGCAAACACTCACCGAGCTCGATATCAACACCTCCACTCTCGACATGCTCGCTGGGCATTGCGCCGAATTTCTCATTCATGCTGCCGACGTCGAAGGACTATGCAATGGCATCGACGAAGAACTCGTTTCCTTGCTCGGTGCTTGGGGAAAAATCCCGCAAACCTATGCCGGCGGCGTAGCCGTGCTCGCCGATGTGCAAAAAGTCCACGATCTCAGCCATGGTCGCCTCGATGTCACCGTCGGCAGCGCGCTTGACTTGTTCGGCGGCAGCGGAGTGAAATACGCCGACCTCCTCGCATTCAATCAACGCTGAAACTTCTCGACTCCTTTCCATGCTCATTGACTCCCACTGCCACCTCGCCTCACACAAGTTCGACCCTAGCGAACTTGGCGACATCGTCTCCCGCGCCCGCATGCTCGGAGTGCAAAAAATGGTTTCACTCGCGACCTGCCTCGATGACATCGATGCCAATCTCACGATTGCCGACACCTATCCCGGCATCGGCATCTGCGTTGGCATCCACCCCTGCGATGTGCACAATGCGCCGGACGATGCCGTTGCTATCATCGAGACACACACCAGCGATCACCGCGTCGTCGGCATTGGTGAAACAGGGCTCGACTACTACCATCCCGCGCCCGATGGCTGGGACGAAGAAACATTTCGCCAACGCCAGCGCGATTTCCTCGAACAACATTTTCTGTTAGCCAAACGCAGCAAGCTTGGCATTGTCATTCACACCCGTGATCGCAGTGGTTGCCAGTCCTTTGATGACGCGATGGAAATCTACCAACGCCATGCCGATTCGGTGCGAGCACTGTTTCACTGCTACATCGGCAATCGCGAAAATGCCGACCGCGTCATCGCCCTCGGCGGCCTCGTCTCCTTCGGTGGCGTATGCACCTTTAAGACGGCCCGCGATGTGTTAGACGTAGTCAGCACTCTGCCACGCGAGACATTTCTGTTAGAGACAGATTCACCTTACCTCGCTCCCGTGCCGCATCGCGGCAAACGGAACGAACCATCCTTCGTCCGCCACACCGCCGAATGCATCGCCGAAGCTCGCGACGAGCCACTCGCTTTCCTAAGCGAATACACTGGCCGCGCTGCACTGCGATTTTTCCCCAAATTGCTCCACCTCGGCTAGGCGAAGCGCTGAATCTTTGCGCAGTTTCAGTCGAAGATGTTCTCGCTAACTCGGAATCACTTGGCCACAGGCTGCATGATTTCTTGCCAACCTTTTTTGCCAATGTGAGGAAGATATGGAGCACAGAGTTCATCTTCGCGGGCTGTACCGAGTGCTTGATAGAGATGATAGATCGGCTTTTTGCCGTAGGGATCTCCGGGTTCGTCGGGGAATTTTCGCAAGCCAATGCGCAGACCACCTTCGTGACGATTGTCGATCCAGTTGTGATACTGCCAGGCGGTGATCGACGAAAGATTCTGGATTTTTTTCCATGCATAGGCCATGCCCGCAGCTTGATCACGCAAGGAAGCCTCGCTGTAGTCGGGCGAGTTGAATCCATTTTCGGAGAGATGCACCTCACGCACATGCTTGCCGAGATAGAGCAGCGCAGGTTGCTTCATGTAGGTATCTAACACTTCGAGATTGCGCGGTGTGATCTTTGGGGTATCGAAGGTGAATTTCGGTTGATCATCCTCCCATGTGCGTGGACGGGTGAGATTTTGCGGATAGGGATGATAGGCAAGCGCCCACGGAAAATCTCCTTCGCGCCTTGTGTAGCCGACGAGTAGTTCTAACAATGTGCGCGATGGATACCACTGCGGCGCGGTTTTCGCCCAATGATGCGTCAACGATATAAATGGCAGATGGTGTGGGTCGTAGGTGCGTGCAATCAAGTGCGAGAGGCGCAAACTCCTCTGATAAAGATCGAAATAATTTTCCACCGGAATCTCGCCCGCATTGGTCCAGACAATGCCAGCGTCCACCTCGTTGTGCAAAATTGTGTGATGCAAGCGACCATAGCGTCCATCGGCACGCATGTAACGATCGTAGATGGCATCGAGAATCGCACCGTAGAATGCCATGCCCTCGGCATCACAGATGTTTGGCATCGCAAACGTGCCTTCAGGGGTGCAACCCGGATGTGCTAACAACTGCGTTTCCGCTCGGCGTGATTTGTGGGGATTGGCGATCAACAAAATGGCAGATGTCATGACCTTGGCTTTTGCGGCATCGATCATACTGCGATCCAGCGATGCCCAATTTTTTTCGTTCATGTGATACGTGCGACCTTGCCAAACGCGCGGCGTCGATCCCGGCGTTGGCTTGAGCGTGAGCAACCCATCGAGCATAACGTTAATCGTGACCGAGGAAATCCCGAGATCGACGAGGTCGGATGAAACGGAACGCCCAGGCGTCCAGCCACCGAGTCCTTTTTTCGTCGCCGGCTTTGCGGCAGGAAGAATAGGTTGGCGACACGCGATCTGGTCTGCATAACGCCGATGCGATAAAGCCTTGGATTTTTCGGCATCGCAGAGTTGCCAGGTCACCAGCAAGCGATCACGCGAGCCAGCGGCATCGGCCACTTGACGGGGCAATTCGATCTGAAATTTTCCCGCGGCATCGAGTGTGAGCGAGTGAGTTTTTTGAAAGCGCGCAGGCGAGTGAATCGGCAAATGCATCGGCACCTCGGCGAGCAGTGGCATCGAACCAACAACCGCACTCCCACGCACCGTCACACGATCTGCGGAGACGACCACTTCATCGATGCGAGCGGGCATTTGCGCTGCGGCCTCTTGTTGCAAGGCCTGCTGCAAGGCGGAAATTTCTTCGGGCGATTGCATCGGCACATGACGAGGGCGCTCCGGAGCGATCTGCAATTCGCGCAACTGCAACACCGCCTCAGGTTTGAGATAAAAATCAGCACGCAGTGACTGACCACCCCGCAGCGCAGCAAGATGGACGTCCTGCAAACGAAACGATTGCGGCGACCAGACTTCCGTGTGCGGAATGTTGCCAATCCATTGCGCTTTTTCGCTCGAAAAATCAGGTCCACTCAAGATCGCGATTTTTTCCACTCCGCCGAGGCAGAAACTCGAAAATTGCAATGCGACATCTTCCGCACTCACTGCTGCTGTGGCCTTGAGGATCACGGGCATCGGATGGCGAATTTCATACAAGCCCGCAGAGGGACTGGAAAATCCCGGTGTGTCCGCCTTTTCCGCGCTCATCAGAAGCGGCGTCAATGCCGAGCTAAAAAACGGAGCAAGCAGGAAAATGATGGCCAAAAATCGCATAAGTAACGTTGCATACGCGAGTTTGAGGCCGATTGTTTCACCCAATACGCAAACATGAGTGTGAATGCGAGAGACAATTGGTGCATCAATCATCGTCATCATCCACACATCCCAAGTGCCGTTTCACCTTACGGCGTTCGGCCCGATGCTCGATCTGACGTTTTTGCTTGGGAGTGAGCTCATCCTCGCGATCACGCCAAGAGCGCCCCGAGTCACCAGCCATGATGCAGCCCAGCGGCTGAATTTCGGCAATGATCCGCGCCAAGGCAAAGTGCTCGATCTGCTCGCGAATGCGCGCGGCATTTTTGTAGGCTATGGGAGTTTCGCTCAAGTCAGGTTTGCCACAATACCAGCGGACATCAATGCCTGCGGTGCTTTTGCGGATCGCCAACTCCTTGGCTTGATCACCAGGATATTGACGACGCAGGGCCGTGCGCGAAAGATTCCGCCCCGCACCATGCGGAGCAAAACCTAACATTTTTTCACTGTTGCGCCCGAGCACGAGCAAAATCGGCTCCGCCATGTTCAAGGGGATGAGCCCGAGCAATGGTCGGCCGGTTTCATCCAACCACGCGGGAGTCGCACCCTTGCCATGATAAAAATCATCGCCGCGTTTCCACACGAAGTTGTGTTCATTGCCCCACTGCGCGGTCGCTGTTCCGCTAATGCGTGCGAGGAATCGCGCATGAATGCACTCATGGTTGGCACGAGTCCAGCGGCTCACATATTGCAATGCATCCCAGTAGTCGCGCCCGACATCGCTTGTCGCATCAAGCCACGCACCTGCTTCCGGGATATGACGTCCCGCACGCGCGGTGTGCTTTTCTGCAGCAATTTGTCCCCGTTTGTAAACATGCGCACCGAGTCCACGCGAACCGTGATGAGTCACTAAGGCTCTGATTTTTTTTCCTAACGGAAAAACGGCGAGCGCAGTGAACAATTCGTCGTATCCAGCATCGCGCAGATGTTGCAGCAACGCGTCTGTGATTTCCATTTCGCCGATGAACGCAAAATGGTTGCCATCGCCTTGATCCGCAAGATGCGCGTGAGCACGATCTTTCAAGCCGTGGAGAAACGGATTGAGCCAGACGTTTTCCTCAAGCACAGGGTGGTGCACCAAGTCATCGAGATGCCGATGACTGGGGCCGAATCGAGTGGCTGTGGTCAGTGCATCCAACTCTGCGGCAATGCTACTACGTTCCTCGTAGAAGGTAGCAAACATCGAGCAGCAGATGTCAGAAGAATGCGCGGAGGGAATGATCGCTTGGCGTGCTACGACCACACCACCGACGGGCATGACCGCATCACCGCCACCGGTGGGACAGGCATCAGGCATGATTGCCGCAGCATGAATCACCGGCACTCGCGTGAGGCGCTGCATTTGCTTGCGCACCTGGGCGAGATTGGCTTTTTCTTCAGCAGTGATCGCCTGCAAGGCCTCCGCCAGTGGTAACGGATCTTCACGCATCGGCAAGCCTGGTTCGGGCTCACCGAAATCGCGCGCTAGCAGTTTCAGGAGATATTTTTTCCCGTGAATGCCGCGGCGTGCATAGTCGGCAGCAGCTTCGAGCAGCACAGGAAGTTGTTCATCATCCGCATAGCCAGCGGCTAACAGATGATGTTTTTCAAGTTGTTGAATTGGTTGATTGATAGATTCAAGTTTCATAATACGGAGCGCAGGCCACCGGTCATCGAGGCAGGAAATAGTCCCACTCGGCAAGACCGTGGACATTGCGCAGACGCAAGGTGCTGGGCACCGTGCGTGGTTGTTGAGGTGTTTGTACCAGACGCAATCCCGCTTCCTGCGGGGTGCGTGCGGCTTTTTTTCGATTGATGGATTTATCAGCAAGAACGCAGTTTTCCCAAGTGTTTGGGCCACCGCGTGAGCGTGGGATGACGTGGTCGATGTCGCCCTCGCCAGGGGCCAATAGGCGACCCGTGTATTGGCAACGACCGCCATCTCGCTCCCATAGGTTGCGGAAGCTAAAGCTTGGCGTGATCATCGGCACCTTGGCATAATGTTTCATCTGAATCACAGCAGGGGCGCGGACTCTTCCTTTCACTAAGCCAATGCAGCGTTGACCATCAGACACCGGCAGCGCGCTCCAAGCATCCCAATCGAGAGCTTGAAAATGTTCGCCATCGATCAACAAAGCCTGGGCACTTCCCGCGACGACGCGAGAAATGGCCTGCTCCAAAGTGATCGTAGCGATGGCTTGCCAATGACGGTTTAGCACCA
>JBIIAI010000207.1:0-4894 GCA_044239965.1 Akkermansiaceae bacterium | reverse complement strand
GGCGGTATTGCCGGTCTCGGTGGTGGAAGCGCAGGTATCTTCCCTGTAACTCCTGCGACTCCTACCGCATTCGAACCACGTAACACAGGTGTAACTCTGGAAATCGAGCCAACTCTCGGCAACAACGACACGGTCATCGACCTGCGCTTTGCTCCTGAGATCGTCGAGTTCGAAGGTTTCATCAACTACGGCAGCCCAATCCAATCGCCATCTTCGGATGCTCTTGGTAACCCGACTACCGTGACGATCACGGAAAACCGGATTGAGATGCCAGTGTTCTCTGTTCGCCGTGTTTCTACCGCTCTTTCCATCTACGACGGTCACACTGTTGCTGTTGGTGGTCTGATGCGTGAGGACGTGCAAAACGTGGAAGATAAGGTGCCGATTCTCGGTGATATCCCATGGGTTGGACGTTTGTTCCAGACCAAGGCTGAAAACCGCATCAAGAGCAACTTGATCATCTTCGTGACAGCTCAAATCATTGATGCTACAGGTCGCGTGATGAAAGATGCCTCCGCTCCTATGGGTGGTGACGCACTTGCCGCTCCGGGCATGCTCGACGGTGGTCCAAGCTTGCTGCCTCCCGTAGGCATGCAATAATCTCGGTTGATTCCGATTCGACAACGGGCAGACGAAAGTCTGCCCGTTTTTCGTTGTGTACGCGTTGGAGGCATGTCGACAGTTTGCGTTGTCGTTTCGATGATATGTGATAGCATTCCGCCATGACCCGCACGTTCTTGTTTCTTACTTCACTGGCCAGCTTGCATGCTGCCGAACTCGAACTGCAAGCGAAGGAATGGGCGAGTGAGACTTTGCTCGGGAGCCCCGTCGGCATCACAGTCGATCCCCAAGGACGCGTTTATGTGACGCAGACCGTTCGCCGCAAGGAAAGCGAGTTGGACATACGTTCACATACCGATTGGGTGACAAAAACGCTTTCCTTTGAGAGTGTTGCGGAGCGGCAGGCCTTTTATGAATCGGAAATGAGCGCGGCGAATCACGCCAAGAATGCAAGCTGGCTGAAGGATCGCAATGGTGATGGTATCTCGGACTTCCGCGATCTCGGTGTGCTATCGGAAAAAATCCTACGAATCTCCGATACCAAAAATCAGGGCGTGGCAGATCGTTCTGAAGTTTTTGTGGATGGTCTGAATGACGAGATGACGGGCGTTGCGGGTGGTGCGTATTTTCATGATGGACAAATCTATCTCGCTGCGATCCCGCGGGTATGGAAATTTTCGGAAGATCGAAAGATCGGCAAGGCTGATTTTTCCAAGGAAGTCATGCTCGAAGGATTTGGTGTGCACATCGCTTATTCGGGGCATGACATGCACGGGTTTACCATTGGTCCGGATGGTCGACTCTACTGGAGCATCGGTGATAAGGGTCTGAACGTGAAAACGCGTGAGGGCACCGTGCAAAAAAAAGCACATGAAGGTGCGGTTATGCGCTGTGAATTGGATGGAAGCCATTTTGAGATTTTTGCTCATGGATTGCGCAATCCTCAAGAAATCGCCTTTGATCAGTGGGGAAATTTATTTTCGGTAGACAATGACGGCGACTTTAAGGGCGAACGCGAACGCTTCGTCTATATCACTGAGCAGAGTGATACGGGCTGGCGCTGCAATTGGCAGTATCGCGGCGGCGGATACAATCCATGGATGGATGAAAAACTGGCGGTGCCCTATTGGAAAGGTCAGGCTGCCTACATCACTCCTCCGTTGTTGAATTATTCGGACGGACCTTGTGGTTTCGTTTACAATCCCGGCACTGCGCTCGGTGAAAGCCTGCGCGATACGTTTTTCCTCACCCAGTTTCCCGGGCGCAAACTAACGGCATTTCAAGTAGAGCCAAATGGTGCGGGATTCTCGATGAAAAACGAGCGTCTCGTGCACAGTGGAACAATGATGACAGGGTTGGCTTGGGGACCTGATGGTGCCTTGTATGTAGCAGACTGGAATAGTGCCGTTTGGGAACCACACAACAAAGGCAAAGTCTGGCAGATCGATGTGGCGGAAGCAAAACGTGATGCGACTCGCAAGCAGACGCAGGAGATTTTGCGAGCAGGTTGGGACAAGCGCTCGGTGAAGGAATGCGTTAGCTTGTTAGCACACGGTGATCAACGAGTGCGACTGGGGGCACAGTTTTCGTTAGTGAAACAGAGTTCTGTAAAGGAATTGTTAGAGGTTGCCCAATCTCACGAATCATTGCTCGCTCGTTGTCATGCGATCTGGGGTCTTGGTCAAATGGGCCGAAAAGACGCAAAGTTGTTGCTGCCGTTGATGCGGTTGCTCAAAGATGCAGAAAGTGAAGTGCGAGCCCAAGTGGCGAAAGTGTTAGGTGATGCCGCGCTAAGTAGTGCTGGACCGCAATTGGCGGAAGCTCTGTCCGATGCCTCGATGCGAGTCAAGTATCACGCGGCCATTGCTTTGGCAAAAACAGGCGAGGTTTCTCAATTACCTGCAGTATTAGACCTTTTAACCTCGGTGCAAGATCGCGATGTGTTTCTTCGGCATGCAGGCATTACCGCTCTGGCAGGGATCGGGAAAAAGGATCCCGCTCCGATCGCGGCGCTTCACCGTGATCATCGTGAGGCCGTGCGCCTCGCCGCAGTGGTTGCCCTCAGACGCCTCGCTGCGCCTCAAGTATCGGCATTTCTCGTGGATGATGCGCCTCTGATACGTGCGGAATGTGTGCGTGCCATTCATGACGATGATTCCATTGTTGACGCTTTGCCTGCCTTGGCAAAGTCCTTGGAGGGACAGTCAGGAAATGATCCTGTGTTTTTGCGTCGCGCGATTTCTGCGAATTTGCGGATTGGTGGAGCCGAAGCAGCATCGCGCCTCGCCACCTACGCGATCAGTGCCGATGCTCCTGCCGCGATGCGCGAGGAAGCCTTGAAGAGCCTCTCGACCTGGCTTGCCCCCGAGCCGCTTGATCGGGTGGAAGGCCGCTACCGACCTGTGGCCAAGCGTCCTGCTGCCGAGCTCAAGGCCGCGCTCGATGCTAGTGCCACCGCTTTGCTGGGCGATTCCTCCGAGTCTGTGCGCAAAGCGGCCTGCGAGATGATCCGCCAAGCCGAGTATCGTTCCGCCAATGCCATGCTTCAAAAAATCGTCGCCAATGCTCAAGAGAAAAGTACCGTGCGCCGTGCCGCACTGCAGACGCTTGGCGCGCTGGGTGATGAAAAAATTTCCGAATCCACAACAGTTGCGTTGCATTCCGATGATGCGCCACTGCGTAGCGTGGCGTTGAATGTTATGGCTCGCTCGGGTAAAGCGAGCGATTCCGTCGTGCCCTTGTTGGAAAAAGTTCTCACCGCTGGAAAAATTGCTGAAGTTCAAGATGCCTATGCCTGCCTTGGCGTGATCAAGTCACCCGCGGCAGTTCGTTTGTTACAAGATCGACTCAGATTGTTACGTGAGGGAAAAATCGCGGCAGAAGTTCGGCTCGATTTGCTCAGTGCTGCTCAAGTGCAGGGTGATGCCGGATTGACCGCTGCGGTTAAGGCCTATGAAGGCAGTAGCGATGCTCCAGCGATGGAAAAATTCCGCGATACCCTCACGGGTGGATCAGCCGAACGTGGAAAAAAAATCGCTCTCGAGCATCTCGCGGCGCAATGCACGCGTTGTCATAAACTCGGCGGTGAAGGTGCTGAAGTCGGCCCCGATCTGAGTGGCATCGGCAAACGCATGAATCGCAAGCAGCTTCTGGAGGCACTTATTTTGCCCAATGTCACCCTTGCGAAAGGTTACGCACTCATGGTTGTCACGCTCAAGGATGGCACATCGCTCAGTGGTTCGCTCGAAAAAGAATCAGCTACAGATTTGACCCTACGCATGGCCGATGGCGGCGTAAAAACCATTTCCTTAGCCACTGTGGCCGAGCGCAGCACCCCAGCCTCGATGATGCCACCGATGGATGCCATGCTCGGAAAAAAAGAAATTCGTGATGTGATCGAGTACCTCACCACCTTGCGTTGACCGAGTCGAAAAAAATCGGATCAAAGAAACAGAAAAATTTGCTTGCGAGATTGTCGTTGTCGCACTACAACTGCCGCCCCGCCTGCGAGGCGGCACAACAAAGGCCGGTTTAGCTCAGTGGTAGAGCAGTTCATTTGTAATGATCAGGTCGTCGGTTCAAATCCGACAACCGGCTCCATGTTTTCCTGTTCTTCAAGACGGGCCTGTAGCTCAGCGGTTAGAGCAGGGGACTCATAATCCCTTGGTCCAGGGTTCAAATCCCTGCGGGCCCACCATTTGGGGCTCAGGTCCATTTCTTGATGAAACTGAGTGATTTTGATCTACTACAATCGGGAAAATCATTTTGTGTGATTGACAATGAGGCAGATATTCGATAGCACTCAAACGTAATTGAGCACGTTGTAAGATTTCAGTTGGCGTGTCTAAATTGCCGTAGTTGCCGAGAAATGATGATCTTTTCATCAATGATTTGAACAAATTTCCCCGTTTCCACGTTAAACCAGTGTTGAATTCCATTATCATATGAAAAAATTACTTATATCCTTGCTGTCGTTCGCTTTTTTCGGTGCTGCCGCTACCGCTCGAGCAGAAGAGTCACCTGGCGATCACAAGCTCTCCGACTGGAGTTTTGGCAAAGTGCTTTTCGGGGAAAAGTTTAGCAAAAAAGATCTCAAGGGCAAAGTGGTGCTCATCGAGAACTGGGGCGTACGCTGCCCCCCGTGCATCGGTGCCATGCCGCACCTTGCCGAGCTCGATAAAGATTTTCGCGAAGATGGTCTCGTGGTGATTGGCGCAGAGTGCCAAGGTCACGGCAAAAGTGACATCGAGCCGATCTTGAAAAAAGCCAAGGTCGAATTCGCGATCACCGAGGGTGCTGAGGGACCCATTGAATTTTCGTCCATTCCCCGTTG
>JBIIAI010000205.1:0-4929 GCA_044239965.1 Akkermansiaceae bacterium | reverse complement strand
TCAGCAATTGAAAAGGGTGTAACTGAAATTTATTGGATAATCGACAGTCTTGGGAGCATAGAAATCCAAGATTACATGAGTAAAAAAATCGATACGTAATGGATGCCAATCGAGACAGGATTTCAGGATGGGGTTGAAGACGTAAGACTTGAAATGCTGATTTTTTTCATCGTCATTGCTGATCAGGAAACTCTACGTCTCCACGCGAATCATTTCTCTCCTCAAAAAAATCCGTGATAATCCGTGAAATCCGTGGTTAATAAAAGCCCTTTGCACTGAAACGAACGAAACGCAAAGGCGCGGAGTTCGCAGAGTAAATCGCGGAGGATTTTTGACCAGCCCAGTATTTTCAGTTGCGCCCAATAGAAAAAATCCAATCATTGAATCTCATCATCGCCCGCGCGCTAAGGCCTGCAATTTTTCGCCTGCTGCACGGAGAGTTTCTTCTTTTTTGGCAAAATGAAAACGCACGTATTGATGAATCGGCTCACGGAAAAAGCTCGATCCCGGAACCCCTGCTACGCCGATGTGCTCGATGATCCATTTCGCTGCTTCGTGATCGCAGGTGAAACCTAACGAAGAAATGTCTAACAAAACGTAATACGCACCTTGTGGATCGGTAAACGGCAGACCTGTGCCACGCAAGCATTCGAGAAACACATCGCGCTTCCGAGTGTAAAGATCGCGCAGACCAGCATAGTAGGAAGCGGGCAATTCCAATCCCGCCACTGCCGCTTCTTGCAAAGGAGCCGCAGCTCCCACCGTGAGGAAATCATGGACCTTGCGCGCTTGGGCAATGAATCGTGCCGACGCCTGCACATAGCCCAAACGCCAACCGGTGATGGAATAGGTTTTCGAGAGAGAGTTGCAAGTCACCACACGATCTTCTGCGCCAGGCAAACTCGCGGCATAAACGTGTTCGCGAGGTTCATAGACGATGTGCTCATAGGGTTCATCCATGATCACAAAGGCATCGTAGCGTTCGGCGAGGGCGAGAATTTCTGTCAATTCCTCACGCGTGAAAACTTTTCCCGTAGGGTTCGAGGGATTACACACCACGATCGCTTTCGGCAGCTGCGCAAAGGCCCGCGCGAGCTCTTCGGGATCGTAATGAAAGTGCGGCGGATGCAGTGGCACATAGATCGGCTCCGCGCCCGAGAGAATCGCATCGGCGGCATAGTTTTCGTAAAATGGCGAAAACACGATCACCTTATCGCCCGGATTGCAGGCGGTCATCATCGCCACCATCATCGCCTCGGTGCTACCACAGGTCACCACCAAGTTCTGATCCGGATCAACGGGCACCCCGCTGCAGCGGGTAATTTTCCCCGCCAATGCCTGACGAAATCGCGGCGCACCCCAAGTCACCGCATACTGATGATGCGGCCCACGCGTCGCACGCTCCAAGGCCACTAACAATTCCTCAGGCGGATCAAAATCCGGAAACCCTTGGGAAAGATTGATCGCTCCCTGCTGCGTCGCCAACCGAGTCATCCCTCGGATCACCGACTCCGTAAATCCCTGCAATCGTTGCGCGGTCTCTGGCATGGCAAAATGCTAGCACCAGAAGAAAAAATGGCGATGGAAATGTGCATGCACCAGCACCTCTTTTGCCAGTTCCTCATTATATCACTGAAGGTGCTTTTTGCTCGCCAAAGCTCGTATTGTCGGATAAAATTCCCATCCCGCAGGGCCGCGGGAGTCTATGGAAAACAACCAAGAACATCGAAGCTCACCCCAGTGGAAACTCGCGCTTGCAGCGTTGGGGATTGTTTTTGGTGATATCGGCACAAGCCCACTTTATGCATTTCGCGAATGCTTCAGCGGAGCACATGGAGCGCCCATCATTGCGGAAAACATGGTCGGTGCCGCATCGTTGATTGTCTGGTCGATCATTTTTGTCGTGACCTTTAAGTATGTGTTTTTGGTGCTGAAACTCGATAACAAAGGAGAGGGCGGCATTTTGGCCTTATCTGCACTGATCCGCGGAAATAGAACGGCTCAGGGCAAAGCAGACAAAGCATGGATCTTCGGCCTCGGGCTTCTCGGGGCCGCTTTGATTTATGCTGATGGCATGATCACGCCGTCGATTTCAGTGCTTTCGGCAGTGGAGGGTCTGAATGTGATTTCTCCCGATATGCAAGAATATGTGGTGCCTGCTGCATTGGTGATCATCGTGATGCTTTTTTCGATCCAACGCTACGGCACAGGAAAAGTGGGAGCATTGTTTGGCCCGATTTTGCTCATCTGGTTTGCGACTCTCGGCGGACTTGGTTTAAAATGGATCATCGCTCACCCGGCAATTCTGCTCTCGATCAATCCTCTCACTGGTGCTGAATTCTTAGTGCATGAGTGGCGACACGCCGTGCCTTTGTTGTCGGCAGTGTTTTTGGCCGTGACTGGTGGTGAGGCGCTATACACCGACCTCGGGCACTTTGGCCGCAGGCCCATCCGCATCGCTTGGTTCTCCGTTGTATTTCCTTGTCTTATTCTAAACTACTTGGGTCAAGCCGCACTGCTGACCTTGCATCCGGACACGACCAACACATTCTACAATTTGGTGCCGAGAGCGGGTGTTCTGCCCCTCACCATCCTCGCCACAGCTGCTGCGGTGATCGCCAGCCAAGCCTTGATTTCTGGTGCCTATTCACTCACAACCCAAGCCATTCAGCTCGGCTGTGTCCCACGCTTGCGCGTGCTTTACACATCCACAACAGAGAAGGGACAAGTGTATTTGCCCATGATCAATTGGATGTTGATGATTGCCTGCATCCTGTTGATCAGCATTCGTCAAAGCTCTGCGAATCTTTTCCCAGCATACGGCATCGCCATTTCGATGACCATGACGGTGACATCATTTCTCTTTTTCCAAGCGGCACGCTCGGTGTTAGGCTGGTCGAAAATCCGCGCCTACACGGTCACCTCTGCATTTTTGATCATTGACTGCGCTTTCCTCTTTGCGAACGGATTGAAAATCGCTCATGGTGGATGGGTTCCCTTGGCGGTGGCATTTCTCATCGTATTCATCATGACAACATGGCGCTGGGGCCGCGCGCGCCTTGGCAAACGCATGGAAAAAGCGTCCATTCCTGCCGAAATGCTCATCGAGGATCTGGAGCGCAAAGGGGTTCATCGCGTATCCGGCACCGCTTTTTACATGTGCGGAAAAACGGGCGGCATTCCGCTCGCGTTGTTGCACAATCTGAAACACAATCAAGTGCTTCACGAGCGAGTGATTTTGCTGCATGTCGAAACGCTCGATTCCTCACACGCCATGCCGGAGGAAAAATATGACATCCGCGAACTCGGCCAAGGTTTCTATTTGTTGCACCTGCGATTCGGCTTCAGTGAAACTCCGAACGTGCCGCAAGCACTCAAAGAACACCTGACGGGAGAAATCAAATACGAGGGCCAAAAATCGACCTTTTTCTTGGGCCGCGAAACCTACGCGGTCAGTCGCAACTTGAATGCCTGGGAGCGTTTGCGTCTCGCCATTTTTGCTTGGATGACGCGCAATGCAACACCTGCAACTGCTTACTTTTCTCTCCCTCCGTCACGCGTAGTCGAGCTCGGCGCACAAATTTCGCTGTGAGGCCAAGCGCGCGATTAGCTTTTATTTCCTGAGGTGCTTGTCGCAAAAATCCGCATACGCTTTCCAATCCTCGGCCGTTACATCGTGCTTGCCGGGATGAAGAAAATAGCCGACTCGCGAATCGACGAGTTGCAGTGGTAGAGGCATTTCTTTTGCCATCAATCCCTTCTTGCCAAACAGTTCAAACACAGGGCCAACCAAACCAGCGGCCAAAAACTCGCCACGTGGATCAGCCCATTGATCCCCTACCGCGCTAGTGACTAACAAAGGACGAGGCGCGACCAAAGCTAACAAAAAGTGCGAATCAAATGCCATCGCTTTTTCGTTTTCTGAATAGCGCTTGAAATTGCCACAAAACCAATGCGGAAATGATTGGTTCAATCGGCCTACCGTTTCGCCATAAATCCGCTTGTTCAGCGCAGCGCCACCAGCACCACTTTGTTGCGAAATCACAAGGGCAAAGCGCTGATCACAAGCCGCCGCCCACAGCGCCGCTTTGCCCAATCGCGAAAAACCTTGCACAGCCACCGCATCGGCATCGACCAATGGCTCGGTCACAAGGTAATCCATCACCAAGCTCATCCCCCAAGCCCATGCAGCGAGGCTACCCCAAGTCTGACCATCGCGAGTCGCTTCGACATTCGGATGCAAGGCATGAACGCCATTTTTCCATTGATCATCAAAGTCGGGATCGATGTCGCCATAATAGGCCGTCACCACACCATAGCCACGAGCGATGGCTGTCGCCACCTGCCATTTGCTCGCATCCTGGCCGCGCGGAATTTCTTCCGAGCGTGTCGCTTGAGGAAATTCACCCATTTTCACCCAAGACTTCGAGGCCCGAATCTGCGGGTCATTTTGCACCGTATGATTGCCCAGAAAGTTCAACCCGAAAATCACCGGCGCTTTTTTCACCCCGACAGGTGTGTAGACTAACACATCGAGAAATGGCCCATCTTCTTGCTCGCTCAATGCCACACGCACTTGCTTGCGCATCGCTTTTCCATCCAAAGCCAGCGTCGCTTCTTCCGCCACCACCACGCGCAATTTCGGACGCGCCGGTGCTTTGCCAAACATCTCACGCTCTAACAATTGGCGAATTTCTTCACGACGCGTCGCCTGCCACGCCTGAGCCGATGCCACAGAGTTTCCCGCAGAGTCCACCAGCAACTTTGGCAATTCATAGGGAGGGACCTTTGCCTCATCGTAGTTAAATTCTTCTGCCGCCTGCAAATTCACACACAACAAGAGCCACAACAATCGCTTCATGAAGCAACTCGTTACCAAAGATCACCTGGACTGCAAAGAACACAATGCGCCATCGCATCGAGAAAGCA
>JBIIAI010000203.1:0-5084 GCA_044239965.1 Akkermansiaceae bacterium | reverse complement strand
GCGACGTTTTGTGGATGGAAGCCATCGACGTCTTTGCGGGGATCGATGGTGCGGATGATTTCTTCTTCGTCGATGTGCTTGGGCGGTGGGCTCTGGACGAGGATGCCGTGGATGGCGGGATCGTTGTTGAGATCGCGCACGACTTGCATGAGTTCCTCTTGGCTGGTGGTGGCGGGGAGAACAATTTTTTGGGAGAAAATGCCGAGGTCGCCGCAGGTTTTGACTTTGGAGCCGACGTAGACTTGGGAGGCTGGATCTTCGCCAACGAGGACAACAGCGAGGCCAGGCTGAATGCCTTGGGCGGTGAGAGCGAGAACTTCTTGGCGGCATTCGGCAAGAACAGTGGCGGCTACGGCTTTTCCGTCGATGAGATTCATGGTGTTGATGGTATGGTGTGAGATGGTGGTTGGGTTGTAAGATCAGTCATATTGGACGGATCTGTCAAATCGGTCTGATCACTCAACGATAAGTTGGCTTCGATTTGGGTGCGCATGGTTTCCATTTCCTCCTCACTGCATTTGCGAGGGATGAAGTAGGGGGCATCGATGGAAAGGTAGAGCGTGGAAAAGGGTTTGGGGATCTCGAAGTTATCCCAGGTTTTGAGTTTCCACGAAGAAGAGCAATGCACGCGGAGGGGGAGAATGGGGACGCCGGTGAGCTGGGCGAGCTTGAGGGGGCCGAGCTGAAGGATGCGATGTGGGCCGCGCGGGCCATCAGGGGTGATGCAAATGTCCTTGCCGGCATCGAGCGTTTTTTTCAGTTCGATGAGTGCCGCGGTGCCGCGACGCGAGGATGAACCCCGCACGGATTGGACATCAAAGGTGCTCATGGTATGCTCGATGATGGCTCCATCTTTGCTGGCACTGGTCAAAGCGACAAGCGGCATGGGGCGAGGGCAGCAATGAATCCAAGCGGCAGTGGCGGGGATGATTTGGCCGTGCCAAAAAACGAGGATCACTGAGCTATCGAGCGCATCAAATGACTCGGGGCGTTCGAAGCGGATGCGCAGGGTGCGCGAGAGAAGTTGGATTAGGTAGCCGACGAGAGTGCCGATGATTTTTTCCTTCGTTCCTCCTTTGATGGCGGATTTTTTCTGTGCCGATGTTGCATCCGCTACAAGTGCGGAAGAGGGGGAGGAAGACGGTTGTGTTGAGGTGTCGGGCATTTAGAGGAATCCAGCGGGATGAAGGGTATCGACGAGGTATTGTTGGCGCGAGATGAGGTCCTGGTATTGATTGTGCAGGGATGCATTCGGCATGCAACGTGTGGCCTCATCGACGACTACGAGATATTGTGCCATTTCCTCAAAGCGTAGGGTTTCGCCGCTGTGGCGGAAAAATACGAGTGCGGCGTGGATCGCGGCACCGAAGGCGGCACCTTGTGGGCTGGCGAGTCCGACGACGGGAACGCCGAAGACATCGGCGAGGAGTTGGCGGGTGACCTTGCTACCAGAGCCAGCGCCGGTGACTTGGATTTCGCGAGGATCGAAGCCGAGTTCGCGCATGCGACCAAGACCATAACCGAGACCGAGTGAGACGCCCTCGGCGGTGGCGCGGGCGACGTTGGCGGGAGTGTAGTTGTCGAGCGTGATGCCGTGGAGCACGCCGCTGGCTTCGGGGAGGTTGGGTGTTTTTTCTCCGGTAACGTAGGGTAGGAAAAGGAGTCCATCGGCACCCGGTGAGCTGGCGGCGACCATTTGTTCCATTTGTTCGGGGCTCCAACCGTAATGTTGGCGGATCATTTCCGGAGCAGCTACGGCATTGGCAGTGACGACGGTAGCGAGCCATTGCCCTGTGGCATCACAGAGTGCGGATACTTCACCGCGAAGATCGATGCAGGGAGCATTGGCGATGCCCGAGAGCACACCGGTGATGCCTAGTTCGAGGGATACGCGGCCACTGGCGACGCAACCTGCGGCGAGGCAGGAGAGCATTTGAGTGCCACCACCTTGGGAGACGATGAGATGGGGATCGAGGCCCCAGGAATCGGCGAGGGATTTGCGCAGCGCGCCACGTGGCTCGATTGATGAAGCGACGCGAGGCAGCATTTCGAGAAGTCGAGAGTCGATCAGTGAGCAGATGTCATAGGACCAAGTGCGATTACGGACATCAAACATGCCCGTGCCAGAGGCGATGCCTGGCTCGGTAGCGACTTCACCTGTGAGCCAGTAGTTGATGAAATCTTTGATCGGCATGATCGCAGCCGCGCGTTGGAAATGGTAGGGCTCGTGTTGTTTTAGCCACAAGCATTGGGCGGCTGCGCTATCGGGGGCGAGGGGATTTCCTGCCATTTCGATCATGCCGGGACCTCCGCCGAACGAGCGAGAGATTTCCTCGCACTGACGACGGGCCGAGTAATCCCCCGCCATTTTGGTGGGGCGCACGACTCGGTTGTCGCGATCGAGGATGACGATTCCTTGGAGGCTGCCGCTGACGCCAATGGCGGCGATTTTGGAGCGCGAAGAGCCGATTTTTTCCAAACAAGCGCGCACGGAGCGGTCGACTGCCTCGATCCAATTGACGGGATCCTGCTCGCGGTGGCCATCGGGAAGGCCCTCGATCCAGCGATGTGGCGATACGGCCTCGGCGACGATGCGGGCACTCTCCAGATCGAGCGTGACGACGCGTGTGCCGGTGGTTCCTACTTCTATACCGAGAAAAAACATGGGAATGATGAGCAGAATGATGATGCGTGTCATCCCGTCGCGGCGAGACTCGCTGATTGCTGGTCGTTTGGCAAGTTTGCGTTCGGGCAATCGGGAAAAAATTTCATCACTCTGCGGCGAAGTGATCCCATCCGCCCATGAGATGCATGCTTTCGGCGGGGGCGACTAGCGAGCCCACTTGAGTGAGGAGAATCTCGGGAAATGCGAGGCTCCATTGTTGAATCAGCTCGTTGATGCGGTCGTGGGCGACCGTGAAAAGTAGCTCATAGTCTTCGCCATCGTTGAGAGCTTGAATCGTGGTGCAGCCAGGGTGACAGGGCAAACTGTTGAGATCGACTTGGTAGCCTAGTCCGGATGCCGCGGCGAGGCGTGGCAGGTCTTTGGCGAATCCATCGGATAAGTCCATCATGGCGCTGGGGAACTTGTGACTAGTGAGCCAGTCGGCCTCATGCAAGCGCGGAGTGATATCGAGATGCCGACCAGCGAGCGAACCGCCGAGTCGGCCTGTGACAAAAATGCCATCGCCCCGTGAAGCGGTCGAGCGCAAGGTGAGTTGCGATTTTTTCACGCATCCCGTGGCGGCGATGGAGATCATGAGGGAACCGCCATCGGGAATGCTGGTGGTTTCTCCGCCGCACAAAGCACCGTGGTAGGCTTCGAGGCAGGCTCCCATTCCTACGTAAAGTTGTTCGAGCTTTTCCACCGAGTAAGATTTTGGGATACCCAAGGTGACCAAAAACCATTGCGGGCGGCCACCCATGGCGGCGAAATCGCTGACGACACGGGCGATGGCTTTCCAGCCAACTCGCCTTGCATCATCGCTGGGGAAAAAATGCACGCTCTCCACAATCGCATCAGTTTTGAGCAATTGCCAGTGGTCGTCATCGAGCGGGGCCACGGCGCAATCGTCGCCAGGACCGGTGTGGAGCGCAGTAGGAACGATCGGTATTTTTCCCAACAAACGTTGGATTAAAACATCTTCACCAATGTCTTGGGCTTTCAGGCTCATGCGGTTTCGGGGAGATCAATGAGTCCTGATCGTGCAGCCAGTTGCATCAGCACGGTGGCGGAATTGAAGCAGAAATGAATGCTAATGGGGGCAAGGATAGAGCCAGTCTTTTCATAGGAATAGGCCATGATCATGCCGAGCAAAAAAAGCGGAAGCATGAGGGGAACATTGCCATGGCCTGCGGCAAAGACGAGGGATGAAAAAAGCATGCCGATCCCGATACCGCTGAATTTTTTTGCCACGGGATAGAGGTAACCACGGAAAATGACTTCCTCGGCAATCGGGGCCACAATTGCTGCAGAAAATGCCATCAGGCCGACGGCGAGATTGTCTGTGCTCTCGCGCAGCAGCTTTACGGCATCTTGTGTGCTGTTTCCGCCCGAGATGCTTTCCATAAATTTCACGTAGCCAGAAACTTGAAGAATCGCGAGCACGATCCACATGCCCAATACGGTGGACGGTCCAATCCAAAAAACGTGATACCATTGTTTCCAGCGCAAACCAAGCCACTGAGCGGGCTTGATGCGCCACCAGACGATCATGATTACCATCAAAACGAGGAACGCGAAAATGAGAATATTCGAGATCAAAATGTCTGGACTGAGCGTTGGCGACGCGCCCGATGATTCCACCATTGAGCTTGATAGCCCAAAGCCCGAGAAAATCAAAAATACCAAAGCGAGACCTGCCAGATCGATGGGGCGACACCAGTCGCAAAAAATCCCCCAGCGCGTCGTTACCGGCAGCGGTGGAGGTGTCGGATGGGTGAAGGAAGTTTGGGGAGCTTGATAAATCGGAAAATCCGACGATGTCGGGGGCGGCTCAGTGAATTCCGTCGATTCAATCGACTCAGAAGTTGTTAGCAAGGGCTGTGGAGTCTCCTTTTGCGGGAGCGTGGATGCTTGAGCTTGGCGCGATGGACGCTTCAGTGACTGTACGATACAGCCGATGAGAAAAATTCCTAAAGCCACGGCAAAAATGGCTAGAAGCAGCAAAGTCGTGAGGCTGAACGGTGAAGATGCGGTCTCGGTCACGCCGGAGCATAGCATTGGTGAAGAATTGCTGCTAGTTCATTTTAAAGGGTTGCATTTTTTTCTGCTCTAAGCTTGATTTTCATCGCACTTTGGAAAGAATCTTGCTACGCAACCCGTAACCTCAACACACAGTGGAACCTATACCATTTACCCCGCCCACTTTGGAGACGCTTAATGAGCTGCTCCCGGCATACCTTTTTATCGATTTCATTGCTCAAGGCGGCATGGGAGCCGTTTACCGTGCCAAACAAATCTCGCTGGATCGAGAAGTTGCGGTAAAAATTCTGCCCCGTGAGCTCAGCGCTGATCCTGAGTTCCGCGTATCATTTCAGACTGAAGCACGAGCGATGGCGCGGCTCAATCATCCGAATTTGAT
>JBIIAI010000087.1:0-12617 GCA_044239965.1 Akkermansiaceae bacterium | reverse complement strand
TTTCCGATAAAGTCGCGATCAACTGGAGAGTCTCTCACGTGCCGGGCAGTTCACCGCGGCGGGGCAAGACTACCTATTTTCGAAAAAACGTCAACGATTTTCGTCACCTTTTTTCCGATTATTTTCATTTTTCGAAAAAGATGTTGATACTCAACGGTTTATTTCGTGAGATTTTTTCTGTATTTTCGGTGTGATCGGCAAGATTCGGCAACATGAACGCCTGTTTTTCGCATTTCGGGTCAATTTCGTCGCCAAAATTCCGTTTTCTGATGAGCAAATGGCGTGCCAATATCTAGCAGATTGCCATTTTTTCTACTTTTACTACGATTATAGTATCAAGAATAACCCTTGAAGATCATGCGTTTACGCTGATGGCAAGGTGATCTCAATCGCGAAGCCTTGGGGCTTTGCGTTCGATGCGACGATGCTTCCACCACAGGCTACGATGCAGCTTTTCACGATGGTAAGACCGAGGCCGACACCTCCTGTTTCCCTTGTACGTGCAATGTCTGGGCGGTAAAATGGCTCGAAAAGGTGCGGGATTTCCGCATCAGGAACACCAGGGCCATTATCGATGATTTGCAGCACGATGGAAGCGTCGCGTAAGCTTGCGCGCAATATCAAGGTCGCATTGGGCCCTGCATAACGGATGGTATTGCGGATAAGATTGCCGATCGCACGCTGAAGCAGCTTTTGATCCGCAAGAACGTGGAGCTCCGGCGCGATGTTGTTTTCCACGCTAAGCTGGCGGTTTTCACGGGAGAGTAGATCCGTTATGAGATCATGTAAGCACAGAGGCTTGCCCTTGATTTGCGAAATACCAGCGGTGGAGCGAGAGAACGAGAGGATTTCGTCGATTAGTTCGGCTAACTCCGTCGCTTCTTCTTCAATCGCTGCGAGGCGCGCTTGCTCGGATTCGGGAAGCTTTGTTTCGAGTATGCTCAACCCTGTGCGCATGCGAGCGAGTGGCGAACACAACTCGTGAGCAATATCACCGAGGAATCTCTTTTGCCCGCTGACTAAATGATCAAGACGTGAAGACATGCTAACGATCGCAGAACCAAGGCTGCCTAGTTCATCGCGGCGGCGTGTATCCAGATTGACTTGGAATTTCCCATCCGCAATCTCATCGGTAGCCGACTTGAGCTTGCCGATATATCGCGTGATGCTGATCGCAAAGGGCATCCAGAACAGAATGCTCAATCCCAACAACACCGATACGGCGATGATCAAGGGCTTCAAATCGAAAAACAATCCATTGCCCGTGAGGTTGTCCGCGCGAATGACCCAAATGACTCGATCGGGTGCGGTGCGACCAGCTAATGGCAAATACACAGCCGCCCAGTAATGCGGACTGCCAGCGGGAGATCGGAGAAATAGTGGCGTTACGGGACGATAATCGTTGGTTTGGCGCACGGGAGGCATTTCTTCCTCGAAAAGCTCGCGTGGAAAATCTTCTTCTCGCATCTCTTCATCCTCAGGCGGGGGGCCGCGTCTAGGGCCGGGACCAGCACCGGGCCGTGGTCCTCCGGGCGGCCCAACTCGTCTTCCAGCGGGTCCTTGCGGCGAGTTTCTGCTCAAGTGCTCGGTGATTTCTTCTGGTATTGCTTCTTGGGGACGCTCTGACCAATCACCGTGTGGCATCCAGATGTAGCTTTTCGCCTGATAGGCATCGGAAAATTCCTGCACGGTATTTTGCCAATCGCGCACCGGTTCGGTTCGCAGTTGCGCCGCCATTTGTTCCCCATACACACGCAGTCGATCACCCGCAGGTCCTTGCAAGTAACCATCGAGCCCCGCGCGGAACTGCCAGGTCACGAAAACCGTAACGATCACTGCGAGCAGGGCCATGTGCAGCATGAGCCACAGCAGCATTTTGCCCATCAGCGAAATGCGCAGCCCTTTGCGGCTCACGAAAGACCTCCCTTTCCTACCTCGCCCAGCGTGTAACCAACACCGCGAATGGTGCGGATGAAGCGCGGTTCTTTCGGGTCATCGAGAAGTTTTTTCCGCAAGCTGGAAATGTGCACATCGATGGATCGATCAAACACATCGAAGCGCCTGTCCGACACTTCTTCGATCAATGCCTCGCGCGATTTCACGCGGCCTTTTGATTTGAGCAAGGAAACCAAGATAGAAAATTCCAATGCGGTGAGCTCTAACACAACACCTGCAAGGGTCGCTACGTGCGTCGAAACATTCACGTGAAGATCACCAAATACGAGATCCGTAGTAGTTGGCTCCGATTCCGTGATGCGCTGCGAACGACGCGTCACGGCGCGCAGACGGGCTAGCAATTCACGGGTGGAAAAAGTTTTGGGCAAGTAGTCATCGGCACCGATTTCCAATCCCACAATGCGATCAGACTCCTCGCCCAGAGCGGTGAGCATCAGCACCGGGACATCGGATTTTTTACGCAGCTCTCTCAGCACCTCGATGCCGTCCATAACAGGCATCATCACATCGAGGATGATGGCATCGTATTTTTCCGCAAGGGCTTGTTGCAGTCCCGCGGCTCCATCATGACGCAGGTCCAACTGGAAGCCCATTGGTTCCAAATAATCTTTGACCAAGGCCGCAAGCTTGCGGTCATCATCAATCATCAGGATTCGGCGTGTAGCAGATGCGTTCATCGATGTTCTTGCATGCACTCCAACACAAATCGACGAGCAGGTCGATGAGCTTTACCAAATCTTAACAATTTTTTTGCGTCCATCCCGCGGAGTTGGAGACGGGAAAAAGATCGCGCCGCAGGTTTTCTCGAGGCTGCACCGTACCGCCCTGACGCCTACTGCGAAGCAATGTTAGATCGAGTTCAGCAACGATCACGCCCGGTTGATCCGCATGCGCCCGTGCGGCGACACCTTCGAACGGAAATCCGATGTCGCAGGGAGTCGCAATCATTGATTGCGCTTGATGGTGAGCAAATCCATCCCGCGCGCGAATCATGCCGACTCCACCAGCAGTAGCAATATACATGGTGTTTTCGACAGCACGAGCCATGGCACAACGCGTCACACGATGGTGACCATGCCAGTCATCGGTGCAATACGGCACGCAGAGAATTTCCGCTCCCGCATCCGCAACTGCACGAATTTGCTCGGGAAATTCTACATCGTAGCAAATCGCCACCGCGATCTTACAACCGCCGATGTCGATCAAGGCCAGCCCATCACCGCCGACCATATTCCAAGCATCGCGCTCCCACGGAGTGATGTGCAATTTGTCCTGAAAAAATTGTTCTCCCGCAGGGCCGAGAATCCACGCTCGATTGCGCAGACCATTTTCCGCCAAGCGCGGCATCGAGCCAGCCACCATCCAGATTTGCAGTTCACCAGCCAAATGCGAAAGCCGCGAGAGCCATTCCGCCTCCTCAGGCCATCCATGGGGAAATCCCGCTGCCACGTATTCCGGCAATACGAGCAACTGAGCCGAGTAGTCAACACGCGCTGTGCGGATTTGCCACTCGAGCTCCTGCCAATAGTCTGCGGCATCCGAAAAATCCCGATGCCCCCATTGCACACATGCTACCCGCAGTTTTTCCATAAACGATCGGCTTGGTTTATTTCACTGTAGGATAATGAGCCATCAGCGCCTTCATTTCTCGCACCGCCTGCGTCATCCCTACGCGCATCGCTCGCGCGACGATGCTGTGCCCGATGTTGTATTCGGTCAAATGCGGCACCGCCTCGAGCAAGCGAACATTTTCATAATTGATGCCATGCCCTGCATTCACCTGAATGCCCGCCTGATGCCCGACGAGAGCAGCCTGCGTGAGACGTTCCAACTCTGCCCCCACCGTCTGCGTGGTAGCATTGCCAAAACATCCGGTGTGTAGCTCGACCATTTCCGCTCCGAGTTCAGCGGCGACTTTGACTTGCTCGACTTCGGGATCAATGAACAAACTCACCTTGATGCCATTTTTCTGCATCAAACGAATGCAATCGCCCACCTCGCGGCGGCGCGACACCACATCGAGACCGCCCTCGGTCGTCACCTCTTCGCGCGTTTCGGGCACGAGACAAACAAATTCAGGACGCAATTTCAGGGCGATGGCAATCATTTCCTCAGTCACGCCCATTTCCAAATTCAGGGGTGCGGCAATTTTTTCACGAATAAGAAAGGCATCGCGCTCTTGCATGTGTCGACGATCGCCACGCACGTGAATGGTGATCGAGTCCGCACCGCCGAGCAATGCATCCGCGCTCGCCACACAAGGACAAGGCTCCGCATTCGGCGAATCCGGCAACAACGCATAGCGTGCTTGGCGCAGAGTGGCCACGTGATCGACATTGACTCCTAGCAAAAGTGACATGCACGACACATACGCGCGCTACGGCTTTTTGCAATCCTCGAATTGAGCGCCCCAATGTTCTGCCTTGCAGGATTTCCAATTACTACTATCCTGATGCCATCAACGCATGGACACTCTGAAAAATATCTTTCTCATCCTCATCGTCATCTTGAGCTTCAATTTCATGATTTTCATCCACGAACTGGGGCACTATCTCGCAGCGCGCTGGCGCGGCCTGAAAATCGAAAAATTCCAAGTCTGGTTTGGTCAGCCCATTTGGTCCAAGACCATCAACGGCGTGCAATACGGCCTCGGCTGGATTCCCGCAGGCGGCTTTGTTTCCCTGCCCCAACTCGCGCCGATGGATGCCATCGAGGGAGAGCGCACCACAGATGAACCGCTGCCGCCCATTTCGCCTATCGATAAAATCATCGTCGCTGTCGCTGGACCGATTTTCTCGCTAGGCCTCGCCCTTGCTGCAGGCTTGCTCGTCTGGAATGTGGGCAAACCTGTCGACATCATTCCCTCGACCACCATCGGCTACATTGCCGAGGATTCTCCAGCATCCAAGGCGGGCCTCCAACTCGGCGACCGCATCACTGCGGTCAATGACGAACCCGTGCTGGGATTTACCGGCGGCCTTGATTACATCACCGAGAAAATCGTTTTCAGCGACGGCGAAACGATCAAGTTCACGGTGATCCGCGAGGGCGAAACCGCACCGCGCGAAATCTCCTCGGGCTTCATCACCGAGCCCACCAAATTTTACCAACGCCGTGGCCTGCGTAAAGTAGGCATTTCCTTCGCCAGCCAGACCATTGTTGGCGAGACCTCGGAAAATAGCCCTGCTCGCATCGCAGGTTTACAAAAAGGCGATGTCATCACAGCCATCGATGGCGTCAAGCTTTGGTCGCCCCAGCAAATCACCTCGCACTACAAGAAAAAAAACTACAGTGCCGCGCAATTGACTGTGCAGCGTGGAGCCGAGACACTCAGCGTCACGCTTGCTCCCGAGATACCCCAAAAGGCCCCCGAACCGAAAGCTCCCATGCTCGGTATAGCCTGGGACATGGAACACGCAGCAGATACCCATCTCGTTCATCCTTCACCCATCAAACAATGCGCCGATAGCGTACGAATGATGGTCAAAACCATCGGCGCCCTCATTTCCCCGACCTCCAACATCGGCATCGACCAACTCAACGGCCCACTTGGCATTGGCAAAGCGAAATTTCATCTCCTCGATACCGACAAAGACGGCTGGCGCCGACTCCTTGCCTTCCTCGTGCTCATCAACGTCAATCTCGCGATTTTCAACATGTTGCCCTTCCCCGTGCTCGATGGCGGTCACACCACCCTCGCCATCATGGAGCTCATCGCTCGCCGCCCCGTGAAGTTACGCGTGCTCGAATACATTCAGACCGTCTGTGTGCTCATCATTTTCAGCGTTTTCCTTTTCATCTCCTTCAAGGATGTTGGTGAATTTTTCGGCAACTCACCCGACATGGAGGTCATCTTCTCACCCAAATAAAACCCCATGCTGCGCAAAAAAAGCCTCCTCATCAGTCTGCTGGCTCTGAGCCTGATTTCACTAGCCCCCGCCCAAGACGCGCTCAATCCCGCGCTGACCCGCATCGTTTTTGGCTCGTGCTGCCATGAATCAAAGCCCGCGCCGATTTTTCAATCGATCCTCGCCTACAAGCCGCAGCTTTTCATCTGGATGGGCGATAACATCTACGGCGATTCCCCGAACACTGCCGTCTTGCGCGAAAAATACGAACTCCAGCAACACCGCCCCTCGTATCGCGAAATCTGCGACCTCTGCCCCGTCATCGGCACCTGGGATGACCATGACTTCGGCGCTAACGATGCAGGAAAAAACTACCCCAACCGCGTCGAATCACAGCAGGCTTTTCTCGACTTCCTCCGCGAACCAGCCACCTCCAAACGCCGCAAGCAAGAGGGCATTTACACCTTCCGCGATTTCGGCCCAGCTGAGCAAAGAATCCGCTTCATCCTGCTCGATACCCGATACTTTCGCGATGACATCGGCAGCGATGGCGACATTTTAGGCGAAGCGCAATGGAAATGGCTCGAAGGAGCACTCGCCACCAGCAAGGCGCAAATCAACATTCTCGTCTCCAGCTTCCAAGTCGTACCCGAGGATCATCGTTTCGAAAAATGGTCGAATTTCGGCAAAGCTCGCAAGCGACTTTTCGATCTGTTAGCCGCGCCCAAATCAGCCCCCGTGATCATTCTCAGCGGCGATCGCCACCTCGCGGAAATTTCCCAACTTCCCGCAGAAACCGTGGGCTACCCGCTCACGGAAATCACCTCCAGCGCTCTCACGCAAAGCAGCGGCGGCAATCCTAAGGAAATCAATCGTCACAGAATCGGCGAAAATTACGGCCAAAACAACTTCGGCACACTGAGCGTCGATTGGACCCGCACGCCGCCGATCCTCACTGCTGCCGTGAACAACCTCGACGGAGCTCCTGTGCGTGCCATTACCGTAAACGCCCCGACCAAGCCCACGCCGCCGGCACCATGAGCCGAGGGTTCCGACGAATGCGGCAACTAGCTTCGGCCAGTTGCCTGATGCTTTTCCTCAGCCACTGCACCCCCAGCGGCCCTGCGACGGCACCAAACATGCAGGCTCGCCCGGCCAATCAACTCAGCCTCGCCAGCAATGCCTGCGGCCCCACCGCTCTGCTGAATGCCCTGCGTTTCGGCTCCGCCCCCTACCAAAAATCCGCCGCCGCGATCAAAGGCAACTCGGATCGCGAGCAAATCCGCCACCTCATTCTCACCCACGGTCGCGCATCGTCCTCACACATCCGAGGGCAAGCGCGCTGGACTCGCCGCGGAGTGAATGCCGCCGATCTCACCGACATCGCGCGCGATTGCTGCCGCGGCACAGCAGACGCGCCAACCCTTTTCATTCAGGACTCCAGCTTACATACCAACCTAGCAGGAATTCACAAAAAAATCGCCAATTCCTTGCATCGCGGCTTCCCTCCCATCGCCAGCTTGCGGCGCTACGATGGCATCCGCACCATCGACTCCCACTTCATCACCATCATCGCAATCTCCGCGGAACCCGATGAAAATGCCACCAGCATGCCGATCACCTACATCGACCCCCTCGGTGGCAAAAAACTCAGTGGCTCACTTGTCCTCACCCCAACCCCACAAGGGCTGCGCCTTGAAGCCAACTTGCCTCTAACACCAGTCGGCCGCTCCCGCGCATCAGTCCTTTCTTATCTCAAGCTCGATGCCTTCATCCTCTGTCAGTAAAATGATGATCTCTGCATGAATTCAGGTGCTCAACCCTTCATGCCTTTCTCCCAATCTTCGTGCCTTCGTGTGAAAATCTTCACGAAACTCCATGAAACCAGACTAAACGCAAAGGCCCATCAATTTCAAAGATATTTGCATTTTGTAAATTCTGAAAAATTCTGAGATTCTGTTGAAACTGCTCGAATCACGAACGAACAACGATCGCCCTATGATGTTGCCTAAGACGCCTGCCATTTGATTGCTTGAACACTTTCGCAAAAGCTAAATGCCCTCTGCAGGTAAAAAAATCTACTCTTGCCAATACCCCCGCCATTTGGCAATCTCTGCCCATGATAACGCGCGCACTGACTTATCTTCTCTCACTCATCGTCATGCCTTTTGGCTGTTCTCAAGTGATGAACGACATCGATCCCACCAAGGCGATGGATAGCCAATACGTGCGCGTGATGCGCAATCAAGATGGCTCCACCGCGGTCTTCCGCCGCACCCCTAGCAATGAAGTTCTCGAAAAACGCACCTTCAACGCGAGCTCGGTGCTCACCATGCTCACCGTCTATCGCATGGACCGCCAAGGTAATCCGCTCGGTTGCAAAATCTACGATGGCCTGAAGCAAGAACTCTTCAAGGCCCGCTACGGCTACGATGCCAACACTGGCCTTCTCGTCGAGGAGCAACTCTTCGATGCCCGCGTCAAACGTCTCGATCCCACAGGTCAATATGAAATGCCCGTGCGCCGCTTCATTTACACCTACGATGCCAACGGCAAGCAAAACAAGCCGATCTCCATCGTTCTCAGCCCAGGCAAAAAAGCCGAGGAAATGTATGCCCGTCCGTCCGCTCTCGAAAGCAATCCTTTCGAGGACAAAACCGACGCCGCCCCCGCAGAAAAATGATGCAGTTGCCACCGCAACAACTCCTGCCGATTCTCTTGGGTGCTGCCCTTGCCGCAGCTGGCTGGATGCAGGGAGCACAATGGAAATCTCTCGCTCGCGAGGAAGATCCCAACGATTCTGTTGAAGTCGTCGCGCTTCAGCAACAGATCGATCAGCTCACGAAAGAAAACGAAGCACTGCGCTCACTGAGCCAAGGCGGTGGCGAATTTGCCGTTCCGCCCGAACTCGTGACACGCATCGAAAAACAACTCGGCCTGAGTTTTCGCTCGACCCCCATCGTGCATCAAATCGCCAACGAAGAACTCCGCGACCGCGTCGCCGCCTCGATCGAGGCCCGCTTCGGCCCCGGTGGCATCGATGATCGAGAAAAAGCCTACAAGCTCGTTGGCTGGCTCGGTCCCGAGGATCGATTGCTCGGTCAACTCTCCGCCCTACGCGCCGTTGGTGCCCGTGCCTGGTTCGATGAAGTCAGCGGCGAAGGTTGGGTCACCGATCGCTTTCAACTCGAAAACGTGCCCGATCAAGCATCGCTGCTCCGCGTCTTGACTCGCATTTTGTTAGAACAACATTACCCCATGGCCAAAGGGGAAATTACCGATGAAACCATGCGCGCCCGCGATGCCCTCCACACCGGAGTCGCCGCAGGAGTCGAGGCAAAATACTACCAAGACAATGCCCGCTCCATCGGCTTCATGTCGCTCAAGCAAGACAACGAGGCCAGCCAGCTCCTCCTCAGCATGCCGCCCTTCCTGCAAGGCCTGATGTCTTTTCTTAGCCTAGAAGGCAAAACCTTTGCCGATCAAGCGCTCCTCCAAGGACAAGACCAGCTGCACAAAGCCCTGCACCAACCACCAACCAAAACGGCAGAGCTGATGTATTTGTTCGAGCGCAATCTGCCCGACAAAAAAGTAACACTGCCCACCACCCCAGGCGAAATCGTGCTCGAAGACCGCGGCGGGGCTCTCGGCCTGCGTCTCTGGCTCGATCCTCTCGGAGATGTGCAAGCCTCACGCGACATCGCCGAGCAACTCGTCGATGACCAATGGCGACTCTATGCCACCGATGACCGCACCCACCACCTCATCTGGATCGTCGAATTTGCTGATGAAGCCACCACCACCAAAGCCCTGACCGGCTTCTGCGGCATGGGCTCCTACTTCACCGGCTCAGACACCGACCTCACCCCCGGAAAACCCGCGCAAACCCCCGAAGGACGCTGGCTCACCATCGATCGCCCCAGCCCCACCAGCATCCGCCTCCAAAACACCGCCAATCCCTAAAATAATGGAGCGCGGACTTTAGTCCGCTTCTAACAAACCACAGCGCATTGTCTGTTACCACGACTTACTTATTCGTCTTCTTGATCTTATCGGTAAACATCACGACGATGCCTGACACGGATAACCGACACGACAAGCTTGGCACCTTGTATATCATAAACGATTCGATAATCACCAACGCGAATTCGGTATGTATGTTCAAAACCTACGAGCTTCTTGCAAACTGACGGCCAAGGATCATGAGCTAGGGCATCAATTGCAGAAGCAATTCTTGGCGGCATTGACGTTCTATCGTTCGTAAATCCTTCGTCGCCGAAAGAGCAAATTCAATTCGAGAGGAGTCCATCGGTGAACAATTGCTTTTTAACGTCCTCCCACCATACTGGCTCTTCATCACGACGTTCCGCAACACACGCAAGATCAGCAAGATCCTCCATCAGAGCATCGTAGTCTGCAATAGGAATCACTACCGCGACTTTGGTGCCACGCTCATCGGTAAGGTATCGTGTGGTCATGAGTGTATATTGCCCTCACCTTCTCAAAAATTCTAGGCCTGAAAATTTCTTACTTTAAAGGTATATCAGGATTTTTTTACGCAATCTCGATAAGAGATTTTCCTGCGGTGATCTACGCACGATGTCTCGGCGAGGATGGCGCATTTTTGATTTTTTAACAGAAGCTCACAAAGGAAACGAAGCGATGGTTATACTTTTTTAGGCTGGGAGGCGAGACGCCTCCGCCACGCTCCTTACCGCTATAACAGAATCGATTTGATGGCGCGGGCTTTTTCTACGCCAGTGAGCTTAGCATCGAGACCTTGGAATTTGAAGTTGAGGCGATTGTGATCAACGCCCATGCGATTCAACATGGTGGCGTGGAGGTCGAAGATGCTAACGGGATCGCGCAGGATGTTGTAGCTGAAGTCATCCGTTTCACCTACGGTCATGCCGGGCTTGATACCGCCGCCTGCGAGGAAAATGGTGAAGCAACGCGGGTGGTGATCGCGGCCGTAGTTGTCCTTGGTCAAGGCTCCCTGTGAGTAGATGGTGCGACCAAATTCACCACCCCAGACGATCAAGGTATCATCGAGCAAGCCACGTTGTTTGAGATCTTTGATGAGTGCGGCGGTGGGTTGATCGGTATCATGGCATTGTCCGCGGATGGCTTTCGGCAAGGTGAAATGCTGGTCCCAGCCCATGTGGAAAAGTTGCACAAAACGCACATCGCGTTCGGCGAGTCGGCGGGCGAGCAGGCAGTTCGCGGCATAGCTGCCCGGACGCTTCACATCGGGGCCATACATGTCGATGATGTGCTGCGGCTCTTTCGAGAAATCAGTGAGTTCTGGCACGCTGGTTTGCATGCGAAATGCCATTTCATACTGCGCGATGCGGGCCTCGATGTCAGGGTCGCCCACGACGCCAAAACGCTGTTGATTCAGCGCGTTGAGATCGTCCAAGGTTTGGCGTCGCGTCGACGCGGACATGCCGTTCGGATTCGAGAGATAGAGCACCGGATCACCGGTGTTGCGAAATTTCACACCTTGGTGTTGCGTCGGCAAAAATCCACTGCCCCAGAGGCGATCGTAGAGTGGTTGGTCATCGCGACGGCCACTGCCAAACGAGCTGAGCACCACAAAGGCGGGCAGGTCTTTGTTCTCGCTGCCGAGACCATAACTGAGCCATGATCCCATGCTCGGGTAACCAGCGATTTGTCGTCCCGTCTGGAAAAAGGTGATCGCGGGATCGTGATTGATCGCCTCGGTGTGCATCGATTTGATGAAGCACAATTCATCGGCCACGCCCGCGATGTGCGGCATCAGTTCACTGATCGTGGCGCGACTTTCCCCATGCTCGGCAAACTTGAAAATGCTGGGAGCGATCGGGAAATTTTTTTGTCTCGAGGTCATGCCCGTGAGCCGTTGCCCTTGTCGTATCGATTCCGGCAGATCCTTGCCAAAAAATTTTGCCATCTGCGGTTTGGGATCGAACAAATCCATTTGCGATGGCGCGCCTGATTGAAACAGATAGATCACGCGTTTTGCCTTGATCGGAAAATGCGGAAAACCACTGAGCACACTTGCTGCGCTGGCGGCTTGTAGCAGTTGCGGCGAAAGCAAGGAATTCAGAGCTGTTAGACCTAACAACGATGAAGATCCTGAAAGGAATGCGCGACGATTGATCGCGTCTTGTGCTTGCAAAATAAAGGGATTCATAGCGGTACAAAAAGTGGTTAGTCACGCATGATGATTTCATCGAGATTGAGAATGACATTCGCGCAAACCGTGTAGGCAGCGAGTTCGATCGGATCGCCCGCGGCGACAGGTGCATCGCCCGCATCGATCAACTTGGCAGCCTCTTGCGGAGTAGCGCGATAGGTGACGAGGTGCTTCTGAAAACTGTTTTGCAAAATGCTCAACTCATCAGCCGTCGGTTGACGCAAGGTGGCTTGATGAAAGGCCCATGCGAGTCGTTGTTCGGGTGTGCTGCCACCGTCTTTGATCATGCGCTGCGCCAAGACCCGCGCAGCCTCGACGTAGGTGACTTCGTTGAGCAGGGCGAGTGCTTGCAAGGGTGTGTTGGTGTTCGAGCGCTTGACGGTGCAAATTTCCCGCGAGGGCGAATCGAAAAGCAGCATCGTCGGCGGTGCGGCGGTGCGTTTCCAGATGGTGTAGAGAGTGCGGCGGTAGAGTCCATTGTTGGTATCGTGCTTGTAGTTGCGCAAGTCGCCATAGACGCTGGTTTCATCCCACACACCGGCTGGCATGTAGGGTCGGACGCTCGGGCCGCCGATGCTGTGATCGAGCAAGCCACTAATCGTGAGAGCCTGATCGCGGATCGATTCCGCAGGCAG
>JBIIAI010000231.1:0-4150 GCA_044239965.1 Akkermansiaceae bacterium | reverse complement strand
TTGATCGACTTGCTTTTGTAGGGCCGCATGCTGTTGGAGTTGCGCATCGGTGCCGACGCGAACGATCGGGTCCATGTTGCCGCCCGCGCGATTTGATGGACCGACGATGACTCCCGTCTCGGCGATGTTGTTGAAAAACGCGAACATTTGGTAGAACTCCTTTTGCGAAATCGGATCGTATTTGTGATCATGGCAACGGGCACAGCCGAGCGTGAGGCCGAGCCAAGTGGAGCCCGTGGTATCGACGCGATCGATAATATTTTCAATGCGCCATTCTTCCGGGATCAATCCCCCTTCGCCATTGATGCGATGATTGCGGTGGAAACCTGTGGCGACGACTTGTGCGTTACTCGGCTTCGGCAATAAATCGCCAGCGAGTTGCTCGATGGTAAATTGATCGAAGGGTTTGTTTTCATTAAACGCGCGAATCACCCAATCGCGCCACGGCCACATCGAGCGCGAGCTATCGCTCTGAAAGCCATGGCTATCGGCATAGCGAGCGTAATCCAGCCACATGCTTGCCATTTTTTCGCCGTAGGCGGGCGATGCCAATAAACGATCGACCAAGGCTTCATAGGCTTTCTGAGAGATCGTATAGTCCTTGCCATCGGCATTGCGGCATGCATTCACAAATGCCTCAACCTCGGCAGGACTCGGCGGCAGTCCGGTGAGGTCGAGCGTGACGCGGCGGATGAGCGTATGAGGATCGGCGGGGGCAGAAAGTTGCGCGTTGTTTTGTTCCAATTTCTGCAAAATAAACGCATCGATGCCATTGCCAAAAGCGGCCGCTTTGCTCTTCACTGCCGGCACGGCGGGAGTTTGTGGCGGTGTGAAGGCCCAGTGCTCCTCATATTCCGCGCCCTCGGCGATCCAGCGCTTGAGCAATTCCTTTTGTTCCGAAGTGAGGATCTTATGCGTTTTCGGCGGCGGCATGATTTCATCCTCATCGTCGGTGAAAATGCGTGCGATCAAATCGCTTTCCTCCGGTTTTCCCGGAACGATGGCGCCGGCCTTGATGGCGTCAGCACGAATGTCCAAGCGCAAATCCTCCTCGCGATGCTTCTCATCGGGCCCGTGGCAGTAATAACAATTTTCCGACAAAATCGCCCGCACATCACGGTTGAACCCCACCTTTTCAGGCGAAGCCGCCGACAACAAAAGCGGACTGAGCAAAAACAAAAAAATAGGGAGTAAGGCACGCATAGGTCACAAGTGAGCACTTTTATACGGGACAAGCAGAAACAACTTTCATGGAGATCATTTCGACAACTCCTGTCAAAGAGCTACTTCTTGGTAGGCCAATAGGATTCATTTGCCAAGATTTTTGACAATCATTGGCGAGTCTTTGACGAAGAACTGGCACTCAAACCATACGGAGGGATCGATGTCAGGCGCGGAAATTTTGAGATCCATATCCCCTTGCGGCGCGGTGAAATTCTTTGCGACCACAGGCAATGGGGCGAGTGGTTTCCAGTTGAGATCATAGACTCCGACCGTGTCGCCACCGCGATACCACAGGAAGGAATCGCTGCGCACTTCACCGCTCACTTGCAATGTGCCATTGTTGATGCTGATGACGGGATCACGAAGCACGACCGGGCTTTCCGGCAAAAGCCGCAGGTTGCTGACGACAACATCGACATGGGTTTGCGGCTGAACTTTTCCAAGCCCCATGGAAACACGCGACAGGTTGCCGTAGCGTGAGTTTTTGGTCGAAAAACGCCAGCCCCAGCGGCGGTCGGACCATGAGACTTCGCCGCAGGGAATAATGATTTCGCGCGGTCCTTTGAAATCGAGCGGGACGATGTAGTCGCGCGGTCCATCGCACTCAGTTTGAATGACGAGAATCGCGTTGCTGCCATCGCCCGTGACGGTGAGACCGATGCCGCGAGCGTGCTCCATCGAGCCCGATGGTTTCCAGAACGGAAGTTTTTCGGGATTATCGATGGCTTCACCACGCGGGTTGGCGAATTCGATGCGCAGGCCGCGATCGGTGTCGGAGAAGCGGTGATCGCCGGTCTCCTGCATTGCGGAAGCGATCGGCTGAATCGCGATGTTATTTGAGGCGGTGACATTTTTCTGATCCGAAAATTTTTGACCGGTGCCGGTGTTGTAGTCGTCGATGCGCGACTGATCTTTGTTAGAAGTTACGTTGTTCTCGTTTTCTGCGGTGGCAGCCTTTCCGCCGAGCGCTGGCATCACACGGATGACGAATTCCGGCATTTGCTGGCTCCATGGATTGTGGACACGCAGGGACTCGTTCGGGCGAACATACTGGCGCGGAACGATCGGCCCAAACTCACTGCCTTGATGCCAACCGATGTCGATGCCTGGGCGCGACAACATGCGCAGCGGTGTGACAGCAAATCCACCGTCGGCTGGTTCGGCACGATGAATCACTTCGTCGCCCGCTTTTTGGATTGCAGTGCATTGCTCTGCGGAAAGTAGGGGCGCGACTTGTTTCCAGCTTCTCACCGTGTCGGCCGCGAGCTCGGCGAGTCCGTGGTTTGTGAGAATGTCCGTAGAGATGCCAAACATAGGCTCTGGTTTTTGGATGCCAATGCTGCGGTTGCCTGCTGCGGCTTCCTTGCCGACCGATGAGAACAATTCGTAGGGTCCGGTGGCTTGGCGGCCGTTGCGTTCGAGCATCAGCGGCACGAGCACCTGCTTGCGCGCGGCGAGCACAGCTTTGGAACTGTTGAAGCGGTATTCCAGTTGGCAGGGCATCGTCGAGCCACCGGAGTTGTAGCTCGTAACTGGGTGCTCCAGTCGGGTGTAAACCGCTTCGGCGAATCGAGCGTAACCCCAGGCGTGGTTGACGGTGTGGATTTCCCCAGCGTCCTGCTCAACGTGAATGATGTGATTGCGGTTGTAGAATCCGGCAATGCGTTCTGCGAGTTCGTCAACGAGGGAACTGTCGTTGTCGGCGGTGAAAACCTGGCCATAGGGGCGGATCAGACCAACAAGTTCTGTGCCTGGCGGATGAGCCGTCGCACCATTCTGATAGAGGCCGCGGGTGCAATCGCGCAGCGTCCACACGTCCTTGTCGGTGTCGGTAAATTGCCCAACGTTGATGAGTTCGTTGCCGATCCGAATCGCTCGGATGTCGTTCCAAGGATCGACGTGCGAAGGGCCAGTGATCGGACGATCCAGAAACAGCGGCCACTCTTGACCGGGATTGGGACGAAAGCGAAGGACCTTGTCGGTCTCAGAAATGGCATCGACGAGCGTGCCATCAATCCACCTTGCGAGGCGTGGGTCGATTTTTCCCACGACGTAATCGGGATCGTTCGGGGCGATCGAGCAGCTCACAGTATGAATGGTAAGGCCGATGCCCTTGCTGCGAGCATAGTCAGAAAAAGCCTTGAAGTCCGCCTCACCCTTGGGGAAGACCTGTGGGTTGAGATGGAGGAAACTAAAATTTTTCGGCCAATACTCACCGCGCCACGTGTCGGTGTGCATGTAGATGCGTTTGATGTCCAAAGTCGCAGCATAGTCGGCGAGTTGATAGAGTTCTTGGTTGCTAGAGGCACTGATGAGCATCTGGCTTTGATCGGAGAAACTGCGTTGCCAATCCGCCAACCATTTCCGCGCAGTGTCGATATTCCATTCGCCAGCGACCTTCGGGTGTGGCAGCTTTTCGCCGGTCCAAAGATGTAGCAAGGTTTCGTCCTCATCCTCTAACGAGGTCGGAGCATAGAGCGCGAATCCACCCATCGGCAGCTTATCCTGACGTTTCCACAGCCAAGGAAAACTCACTTCGCGAGCGCCGTGTCGGACTTGCGTCATGAAGTCGAGCGGCAGAGCCTTCACACCATCGCCAAGATTCATCTGGAGACGCAACCACAGCAAGTTCTCGCGGGGAATGCCCTCCACTCGGCTGATGCGGAATGCCAGATAGCGATCGGTCGCTTTCACATCAAAGGTGACGCGACTGTTCGGTGTGAGGGAAATCACCAACTGTTTGCCATCGAAGGATACATCTTTGAAGGGAAACTCCACTGGACCAGGTCGTGAGGAGTCGCTGCCCTGCAAGGTGAATCCGGCACCGGGGTTGCGGGTATCGAGAAATTCCTTGCCCGCCGCTTGGAATGATTGTGGTCTGCCATCGGCGGCGAAGCTCAGGGAAAGCGTAGATGGATTGCCGATG
>JBIIAI010000202.1:0-5124 GCA_044239965.1 Akkermansiaceae bacterium | reverse complement strand
CGAATCTTCAAATCTCCCAGAATCACCTCTATGGTAAGCCCACCCTTGTCGCTCCATGTGCCTTGAGCTCCGTTTAGTGTACAAACTCCTTCTGGCGATAGAGTAAAGGCCGAAGTCAGACCTGGTGCTACCCAACGAAAAGGCTTACCGTAGCAATCTCCAAAATGCTTTTCGGGTGACGGTAATAATGCTCGTAGCTCCCCATCGACCAGTATTGCAGCTTCTAGATTTCCGCTCTTCGTTAGGCGGTTCTTCAGGATCTTTAGAGCTGTCTCATACTTACTATCAATGGGCTGAAGCGCTTGCTCTCGAGCCTTCAGCCAGGATGATTTCAACGACTCAAGTTCTGGAACCGCCTTTGGAGTCTGACAGGCTGCGCTGATACTGAGCAAAGCGAGGGCGATTAGTAGGTGTGCGTATAACTTCATGAACAATTGGCGACAGACTCGATTTTATTGGGCGAACAGTTTCTCTTCGAAGACGCATGATGTGTCATATCAAAATTGAGCTACGCAGTAATGAAAACTATCAAAACCACGATGTCAAAAGGTTTTCGTCTGAAATCGTGTATATATCAGCCACAATTTCAAGGAGGCAATGTGCATGCAATTTTCTAACTGATATTACGCACGGCTGAGTAAGTTGAGGATTAAATTCTAATAAGCTGATGAATTGAGGGCGCAAATGGCTATTCGATTTAGTGGTAAGCCCCACGTTGACAAATCGCCCGTTGTCATGAAGTCACTTAAATATCTCAGCTATGTAGGGAAATTCGCCGGACTGTTCACCGCGCTCGATGGCATTCCTTTTGTCGATCCATCGATCGGTGTCATCATCTTTGCTGCGGCATCTTTACTCAAGGATACGGCAAACCGCATCGGTGATCTAATCGACGACGGCAAGCCGAACCAGAGCTTCAAAAGCTAGGCGGCAAGGCGTCATACGGCTGATAGCAGTTTGCTTGTGGCGTTCGCCCATTGAAAGAACCGTTCGTCGGCATCAAAGGCGAGGGGATAACAGCTTACCACCTTATATAACGTCTCGATCAACACCACTACTCGCGCCGGCGTTCAACGACTATTGTTCCGCTTTAGCAAGTCTTCCATCTGCTGTTTACGCTCTTGCTCCCGCTGTTTACGCTCTAGCTCCTCCTGTCGCATTTCTAGCTCCCGCTGACGCCTTTCTTGCTCCTGCTCGCGGAATCTCTGTTCCCGTTCTGCCTCATACCGACGATAACTTTCCTCTGACCGCTTCCGACTCTCCTCATCACCGTAGGATGGAAGCGTGAAGATTAAAGCTAAACTCAATGTGCTAATTAATTTTTTTCGCATAGGGCAAATGTTTTGGACTACCCATTGTGGATAGCAAGTCTATTTTTCTGAAATCGCTAGATACTAGATGAATTTACTTTTGGCGTCAAGCACCCCACGTTGCCCCCCCCCGTTGTCATGAAGTCACTCAAATACCTCAGCCTCGCTGGAAAGATCGCCGGACTCGTATCCGCTCTCAACGTCATTCCCTTTGTTGATCCAAAGATCGGAGTGATCGTATTCGCCGCTGCTTCGATTCTCAAAGACATGGTGAACCGCATCGGTGACCTGCTCGACGACGGTAAGCCGAACAAGAGCTTCCGTGGTTGATGCCACACCATTTTTCCCACGATCCGCCATGCGAGGTATGAGGACATGTTTCCCTGCCTCGTATGTTGCGTTTGGTGCCGCGTAGGAGCACACGATAAGCTCAGCAGGTATGGAAATATCCCCCACCCTCTCAAAACCATTTTGCGTTTGTTAGGCGAGTTGGCGCGCGGATTGAACGCCATCACGCGACCAGCCGTCATCCGAGTGTGACCTCACGCTTCTTGCGATCGAAGGCGTAGGTGTTTTCCCACTGGTCGTCCTTGGGCAGGATGCCAAACCATTGATCAGCCACATCCTCGGTGGCCAGTTCTCGGTAGTGTTTGAAGATGATCGACGCCGAGTTCCCCGCTTCAAGCGCCACTTGATCGGCACTCTTGACCTTAGCAATGCGGTAAGTGATGAACGAGTGCCGCAGAACGTTGCGTGGCCACTCGATTCCCACAGCACGTGCTAGCGCCGTGGCTTCCTTGATATACTCGCTCGACTTGATCACGCGGCCCTGACGTTGCAGTGGTGCCAGCCAAGCAGCGAGGTTGTCGGTGATGGGAACGAGTCGGCGTGATGCGGTCTTCGCCTGACCGGCGCGGATTTCGATCAATCGACGATCCAGATCCACCGCATTCCAATCCAGTCGCGCGAGTTCCGCCGAGCGAATGCCAGCAAATGCGCTGATGGCCAGCAGCGGAATGAGATGCACAGGCGCGGCATGAATGATCGAGCAGAACTCGTCCGGCGAGAACACCTCGATATCACTGTCCGCCACCTTAACCTTGCGCAACTGGCTCGATGCCGTTGGCTTGCCCTCAGGAAGGTAGTTTCGCTCCAAGGCAAAGGAGAACAACAAGCTGACGTAGAGCAGCATCCCGTTGCGCGAGCTGGGCGACACGTTCAGTCCGCGCAGCCAGGCATCGATGTCGGCTGAGGTGACGTCGAGAATTTGCCCTGGATAGGCAGTGGCAAAACGATTGAGCACCGAGCGGAGCTGGGACAGGTGGCGTGTGCCCACTCCGTCTTGTTTCCTAGCCTCCAGCATCTGAGTCACCACCTCGGGCACCGTGGCGCGGCGGGTGATGTTGCCAAAGTGCTTGGAGTATTCGGCGGCCATCGCGGCGAGCGATTCCGCACCAGCCAGTTGGCGTGCGTGAAGGTAGTCCTCCAGAGCGGAAATCAGAGGGACACCCGCGGAGTCCGACAACTGCCGTGCCGCGAGAAATGTCTCACGCTCATGGGGCTTGAGGTCCGTGACATGTTGCATACCGGCTTGGATTTGCTGCGCCACGAGTAATGCCTCTTTCTTGGCGTCCTCCAGCGTGGTGAAGCACTTGCGCAGGCGTTTGCCGTGGCGGTAGTGGCTGATCACAAAGCGGGTCCTGCCGCCGGAGTCAGATCGATACACAGGCACCTTAGCAGAGCCAAATTTCACCACAATGTGCGGACCACGTTTTTTCTTGCGCCGTGGAACCCTTGATTTCACAGGGAAATTCGTCTTATTTTGTTGGTTTGTCACCAATTTGTCACCACCCTTCATATTGATGGTGGCTGGTGCGTCAACTTCCATGCCAATTAAACCCTCTAAACCGTTGATAGTGAAGGAATAATGCATGGTACACCCGAAGGGACTTGAACCCCTAACCTTCTGATTCGTAGTAGAGCGTAAACTTATACTATTAGTATCAATCATTCTTATATATTCTTTTATGTTCCAAAAAATGCAAAATGAAGCAGAATACATTAAAGCAATTTTATGCACATACGGGAATATAAATTGTCACCATTTGTCACCACTTTATGATGAAACAAAGAATCAAAAAAATGAATCATGATCGTAACATAATGACTGTCGGATTGATACCTGGATGAAGCCGTTGACAAGAAAACATGGGCATGGATACGAACCAATCATCGCCGCGCACCGAACTCGAACTGATCACCGAACAGGAACTCGCCCGCCATTTGAAAATCTGCCGCCGCCAGCTCTACAACTGGCGAGTGGCAGGACTCATCCCCTACTTCAAAATGGGCAAGGCCGTGCGGTTCAAAGTAGTGGATGTAGCCGCAGCAATCGAGCGGATGAGGATGGGGTGAGCCGGCTTACCCCTTCGGGAGCCATCGAGCAGGGAAAGCCGTCCAGGCTCCACTGCCCTTCCGACCAGACAAATCCTGATTGAACCGACCAAGAGGGAGAGCACCGGCGGCGAAACGACCAAGAGCGCCCTAGGAATGGCCCACACAGAGCAGGAAAGCTCCCTGAATCCACTCCAACGTGTCATCTCCGGCAAGCTTGAGCGCCCACAGGATGAACATCCACTACAATGGCTTCGGTCCAAGCCTAAACTGAAAGGCCATACCACCAGACCAAAACGCAATCACAGTCATATTGGGCAATGAGCGAGTGCGCCAGAGCAAGCTTCAACACCTTCTCATAACAATCGGCCCAAGTTGCCGAACTTGGCCACAAGGCTCATCTGTGACCCAAGTCAAATTTGATGTGTCCTCAACAGAAGTGCAAACCATCGTCACAGTCCATCCAATTGCCACTTTTCCATTCGCTCAAAATCTCATATTGATCTTCGTATTTCGACAATTCATCCGGGAGTGATTGCACCCCTTCAATATCAATTCCAACGCCATCAAAACTAGCAAGCTCCAAGGCAACGTCTAGGCTGACACTTCTTAAGCCACCCAAAAGTATGTAACTACCTTTGAATTTAACCAAATTACGAGCGGCGCCCAGAGATATAGAAGTCAAACCGCCAAGGTGTAAAATTCCAGGACTATCCTCCGGATATGTCATTTTTGTTATAACTTCAGCGGCATCATCATCTATGCTCGTATACCCAGCCAAAGTACAATCGTACGGATCAATTCCACTTTCAACATAAGACTCAGCTAAATTCTTGGTAAGATTCATATAATTTTTAAACACTTAATGTGACAATCAATAAAAAATGCAGCTCTCAATGAGATTTGCCGGAGCCTTTCTTGCGGCAAGTGTCTAGTTTCGTCAAGACTTAACCTAGTTGTGAAAGCACCAATTTAAAAATGACCTCTCGCGCTGGGAAGTGCGGCGGCCAGATCCCCCAACTCCTTAAGACCCCGGACTCGCCGGAAGCCATCCTGCGCCCGCAGCAACGCAACACCCATCCCCGCCGCGCATCGAACTCGAACTGATCACCGAACAAGAACTCGCCAACCACCTGAAGGTATGCCGCCGCCAGCTCTACAACTGGCGCATGGCAGGACTCATCCCCTACTTCAAGATGGGCAAGGCTGTGCGCTTCAAGGTGGCAGATGTTGCCGCCGCGATCGAGCGGATGAGGATTGGGTGTGAGCCGTTTCGGTGAATCTGGATCGATCGTTATGTAGTGCCCCCCTGTGAGTTGGACAGCCAGTATTGTTAATTAGGCTGCGTTGCATAGTTGTTGGTAGTATTGTTGAGGTGAGAGATATTTGAGAGATTGGTGGGGTCTGTGTTGGTTGTAAC
>JBIIAI010000201.1:0-5162 GCA_044239965.1 Akkermansiaceae bacterium | reverse complement strand
TGATTGCTTCAAGGAACGCATCTTGGGCCATGCCTCCGTTGTTGACGCCATCGAGAGAGTCGTAGGAAAGCTCCGGACAGAGTGCGGGTAGAACGACTTTGATGCTCCAGCTTCCGTGCTGGCTTGGGTGGTAGTAGTGGTTTCTGACCACAGGAAGAAGATCGACGATGCGTTCGAGGATGCCGGCGAGTTTCGGGGCCAGTTCTGGGAAACGCTCGGCAAGTTTACGAATGACTCCGGATTCGAACCCTGCGTTGTAGGCGAAGATAGGTCCTTGGAAGCCACAGTCTTTGATGAGTTGCAGAGCGCAGGCGAGCGAGGGATCGCTGCCGTTGAGATCGAGAAATCCGACATGTTGCATTTCACCATCGGAATGAACGGAGTGGACACTGTATTGGAATGGGATCTGCGAATAGGGTTGGGTCATTTTCCAGATGGGAACCGCAAAGCTGATCGTCTCAAAGTCCAAGAAGTAGGCGGGGTAGGTGTGATCACGCAGGGCAGCAGCAGCGCCTTCGGTGTTGTAGTATGGTTCACCGCTAGCGCTGCAATCTTTGACTCGTTGCTGCAAGAAGTTGAGCATATCGTCTGGGACATCACGAAGGTCATCAATGCCCGACTCTTCTATCACAGCTCGTCGCGCGCGGTGTAGTCTGGGTAATGAACTAAGTGGGAAATTAGAAACTGCTTTGTCACGATTGCAGTAAGAGCAGAACGAGCAAGCATATGGTTTTGTGCAATGGTTTCCGGTTTCGACTTCCGGCTCGACTGGTTGTTTGGCGATTTCTTGGGCGATGGAGATCCATTCTCGGACTTCCTCAAAGCGCGCGCTGGTTTCTTCCGTAAGATCTAACAATTTGAAAAGTCCGCCTTGGTCTATTTCGCCGTAGTAATCGTTCCCGGGATAGGTGAAGCCGTTGTCGATGTAAGCGATACTGGTTTCGGTGAGTGAAATGCCAGCCTCGCGAGCGATGAATGCCTGGATGGCGAGATCGTCGCGGTAGTGATCGTGAACCTTGGTGGAGGATTTTACCTCGATCATTCGCCAATGAGCCTTATCATGCCAGAGAGATGGCAGCATGACATCGGCATAAGCTAATGCTCCGGCGGCGAAGAGGCCGGCTTCGAAAACCGGGCCTTCTCCCTTTGCTAAAAGCTCAGTGCTGTATCGGATCGCCTCGGAGTGACCGAGTGCATGGATGTCGATGAAGGTGCCTTTCTGTTTTGGGTCGAAATAGCTGTGTGCCGCAGCGCCGACTTGGTTGCCGACAGCAAAGGCCATTTGTGCTCCTGAATCATCGCGCAGTTCGGGTTTGTGGATTTCCAGCCACAAACGTTTGGGGCATTGGCGATAAGCCATGATTTTTGATTTTGTGAGATTGGACATGGTATCTAAAGATTATGGATTTACAGGATCTAGCTGAGGATTTTCTTTTACCCAGCATTTTTGAGGAGTCATATCATCACCTTCCCCATCAAACAGATTTCCACCGAAACTCACGTTCCGCCTCAGTAATATCGCTTTATTGAAGCTAGCAGGTTCTTCCCCTGTGAAGTCTTCGATGGGCAACCCCTCGATCTCAAATAGCCTCTTGAATTGATAAGGAGTAATGATGATTGGGTATTGGTTATCCTCGTATGAAATCCAGTAAAGTCCGTTGCTAATTGAGATTTCGAAATTGGAAATTTCTTGAGTGTTTTTGACTGACGATGAGCTTGCTGCTGAATCTGTATCTTGTTGCATAGTGCTCATCATATCGAATGCAGCGACAAAATGCGTCGCGGTCGAGAATTATTTTTCACACGAGTAATTCGAGATGCTCGCATTGAGAGATGTGATCACCGCCTTGCGTAGGCTTGTGGGTTTTATGATGGTGATCGATGCGCCCTGGGAGAGGATCCAGAAGTGAAGCTGCCAAGTATCGGGTAAATGAGCGGTAAGCGTGTGCACGCCGCCACGGGTAGTGATTTTCTGATCTTTGGAGATAGGAGATTCTGACAGGATCATGCGGAGGCCATAATCGATCTTTGCCTGTAGGGTGATCATTTCCCCGCTGCCAAACTGAGCTGCTCCACTGTCGATGAATTTATCTAGCGAGAAAGCTTTGAGGCGTTTGATCGGCACATCCAGCACTTCGGCAGAAGTCATACGATGAATGGCGTAAAGGACTGGATTTTCGTAATGAAATACCGTGGCGAGGAGATAGGTTCGCGCTCCTTGGTGGATCAGTGAGAGTGGGTGAATCGTGTATTCCTTCGGTTCTTCCTGATCAGGCTTGAGATAAACCATTTTTAACTGCCGTTGTTGAAGCAGGGCTTCCTGAATGGCAGACAGAACTCCCGGAGCAACAGTCGGCGGAATGAACGGCATCCCAGGAGGCACATAGCGGACAAGGTCTTTCCACCGAGCGTGCGGAATTTTTGGTAAAGCGGCGAGTTTTTCCCGTGCGAGCGAGAATTTCCCCTCCAGAGCTGAAAGGAACGCTGGCGGCATGATCTGCCGGAGCACATCTTCCATCAGCCCCAGCGATACAGCTTCTGATAAATCCATGCCAAGCACGTCAAAACGAGCGTTTTCTCTCCAATGCCAGCCATAGGGAATTCCTCTTTCATTACGGACAATGGGAAAAATACGCGACAACTCATCCATGTCACGTTCAATGGTGCGTTTGCTTACGTTGTGGCCAGCAGCGTCCAAGCGTTCGCGAAGATTGCGAGTGGTGATTCCCGGTGGACGAGACGGGAGGTGATTGCGCAGTAGTTCCCATTGCCGGGCAATGGTGGTTTCGTGATCGGAGCTTGGCATGGTAAGATGGAGTTGGAGTTATTGGAAACCGATACGCCGCGAGCAGTTGGTTTTAAGTTCTGACTCGGCGATCACCGCTTGCAACAGGCTGTAGGCATCGCGGAATGGTTGAAAGCGGTGCTGCCGCGCAACAGCAGCGAAATCTCCCGGAGCGGAAACATTCATCGTAGCGGCCAACTCCATGTCTGCGATGGTCGGTTGCGGCAAATTGAGATTCTTACAATAAGAGACGAATAGTCGACAGACTTGGTCTGGGAGAAGAAAGCCGAAGTGAAGTTTGATGTCGAATCGACGCATACTCGCGGGATCAAGTTGATTGATTAGATTGGTGGAGGCAATGAGAATACCGGGAAAAGTTTCGATTTGGGTTAGCATTTCGTTGATCTGTGTGACCTCCCAAGAATTTCTGGCCTCAGTTCGATCCCGCAAAAACGAATCTACCTCGTCAATGAGAAGCACGGCACCATCCTGTTTGGCAGTCTCGAATGTGCGCGCGATCTTTTGTTCTGTCATACCAACATAAGGGCTCAAAAGATCCGAAGCCTTGCGTAGCAGGAGTGGTTGACCGATTTCATTCGCCAGCCAATGGCCGAACGAGGTCTTGCCTGTGCCAGGAGGTCCATACAAGCAGATTCGGGCGCTCGGGCTTTTTCTGAGATTGGCGGCGATCTGCACTAGATCGGCAGAGGTGTTAAGATGGTCGATATCGTAGAGTCCCGGTTGTATGATCGGGATGACGCCATTGGTCGGGTTGGGGTGTCCTTGCGCCTTGAGTGTGTTGGCGATGATCGTGACAAAGGCTTTGCTTCGATTTGCTAAGGGTAGATCTTTGCCGATTCCACGGATGACGTTACAAGCGCGATCAACGACCGCTGGTGAGAGATGCTCTGACTCTGCAAGTTGTTGAATGAGAGATTTCGTCACGATCTTACCCACCGTTTTTTCTAGGATTTTTGTGCGTTGTTTCTTTGGCGGTATAGGGACCTCTATGATGAAATCAAAGCGGCGGACATAGGCGGGGTCTAGTTTTTCGATCGAGTTGGAAATCCAGATAATCGGAAGTTTGTTCTTTTCGAGCATGCGGTTGAACCACCCCTTGTGTGCTTGGGCAGCACTTTTGTCAGTGTCCGACACAGCGGAAAATACATCTTCGGCTTCATCGAAAGCAAACAAAGTAGGCGTGTTCCCAAAAATGGCTGCGGTGACGCGCAGAGCGCTGAGTCGAGCAAGTGCGCGAATCGGGTCGCCATCCGAATCTTCAGTCGCAAATTCAAACACGGGAAAACCGATGGCTTGTCCGATGATACGGGCGAGTTGAGTTTTTCCGGTGCCTGGAGGCCCGTGAAGCAGGACGTTGACTCCGACTTTTTGTCGTGAAATCGATCTTTTCAAATAGGGTATGAGTAGATCGAGATTGAATTGCAGGTGAGGAAAATCCTCGATATCAAGAGTGGGCAGCGGTGGGGAATTACCGAATTGTTTTAGCACTTCGTTACGGACAAATACTTTGCGAAATAATTGCTCTGCGACAGACTTTGAGAAAAAATCAAAATCTTTGGACCTACCAGAGCAAGGAGATATCAGTCCGCAGATGTGTAACTTCTCATTGGGCGAGAAGGCTTTTTCAACAGCCTGACGATCCAATCCCAATACAATGGAGTAGTAGCGCGCCGGGTTGTCGGAGATACAGCGATCGAGTAACTGTTGCAAGTTTCCGAGAGTCGGATCAACTTTTGCACAAGCGAGAAATTGCAGAATTGCAACCTCGGTGGAGTTGAGTTGAAAGATTTTCCCAAATTCGATAAAATTTCGAGAGACGTGTAATGGTAATCCCACTGGTCGACGCATTTCCTCCAGATCAGCACGTAGAGCATCGAGTTGCCTCAGAGTCCAGGGAGCCTTATCTTCGGTGATTTGGGCAGGAAACCCCAGAAAGATTGCAATGTCATCATCCGCATAGTCGTGATGATAGTTGATGAAGCGATCGCGCGCGAGCTTGGGCGAAAATGCCCGCAGCACCCAAAGGGCGATCTGGCGTGAATAGGAAGACTTGAATATGTGTGTAGCCATGATGTTTCGGTTATGGCCTAACTATAACGGAAGAGTGCGACATAATACGTCGCGATTGAATTTTTTGCGATAAAAATATGTGACCTCGAGTTCGCGCATTTCATGGCAGTATTTGACTCTTGGCCTAGCAACATTAGATGATCACAGAAGCAACGCCGGAACACACCTCACCCAATCCTCATGCGCTCAATCGCAGCGGCAACATCCGCCACTTTGACGCGCACGGCCTTGCCCATTTTGAAGTAGGGGATGAGTCCTGCCACTCGCCAGTTGTAGAGCTGGCGGC
>JBIIAI010000062.1:0-17105 GCA_044239965.1 Akkermansiaceae bacterium | reverse complement strand
CTAGCAGCATGCGCGGAGTGACAATGAAGAAAGGAGAACCCGTTGACCGGGCTCTCAAGCGTCTCAAAACCAAACTGGATGCCGAAGGCATTCTGGAAGAAATTCGCCGTCGTCGCGCATTTGAAACTCCAACTGACCGCTTCAAACGCAAGCTGCGCACCGCTTCCAAGCGCAACAAACTTCGCTGGCGCTTCTCGACCGACAAGCCGACACTGATCCTCGACGAGGCTGTGGATTGATTGTTGCAATCTCCCCCTAACAATGAAGGCATCCATCGTGGATGCCTTTTTTTTGTGCCCCATTTGTAAGCGTCTTAGCGATTGTGAAATTGTTTCAAACCGCTAAGACACGAAGCTCGCAAAGGTTTGAAGAAGTTTTTTTATTGAGAGGAGGGCCTCAAGTCTTTTCTCTTATGTCTGAGAGTCTTGTGTCTTATGTCCAATGTCTCAAGCTCACCAGATTGAGATTGCACTCTGAATGATTTCCGAGTGAAATGCGGGCTCATGTCCGCACCTGCCGCCGCACCGCCTAGCGTCTCGAAAACCCAGACTTTTTTTCGCAGAAGTTTTAGCACGCTGTTGCTCTGGGGCATCGTCGGCCTGGCCTTCGGCTCGATGAAACCATGGGCGCACTTGTTGCTGATTTCTGCCCTCGGCATTCTCTCAACGGCCGAGTTTTTCAAACTGACGCGGCGTGCCGGAATCGTGGCCAATCCATTATGGGGGATGTTTTTGAGCATCGCTTACTACGCCGCACTTGCATGGTATATGATCCGCGGTCAAGCAGTGCCCGCCGAGCTCGACATGGCGCTGTTTTTTCTGCTAGGCGCGGGAACTTTCACGCTGCAACTACGGCGTAAGATCGATGGAACAAACAGCATTCTCGGCGTGACCTCGACAATGCTAGGTGTGCTCTGGCTAACTTGGATGTTTAGCTTCACGGCGCGGCTCGATTTTCATCCGCATCAAGATGGTAGCCTGAGTGGCGCTTACATTCTCCTCTGGTGCATCGCGGTCACCAAATTCACTGACATGGGTGCCTACATTACAGGCTCCTTGATCGGCAAGCACAAGATGATCCCACACATCAGCCCAGCCAAGACCTGGGAAGGTTTCGGCGGCGCACTATTCTTTGCCCAACTCGCTGGCTGGGGTCTTTACGCGCTCTTCCCGACGCAACTCGCTCTATTTCCCTCGCTGGCACATGTGATCGTGCTTGGCTTCATCGTCGCCCTGCTCTCAGTGGTCGGCGACCTTGCCGAGAGCCTGTGGAAGCGAGCCCTTGCGGTGAAAGACTCGGGACAGATCCTGCCCGGCATCGGCGGAGCCATGGACTTGATCGATAGCATCTGCTTCACAGCTCCTGCGGTCTATTTGTATTTCATCCTGATCCGTTAATCTCTCACTCATTTCACCACACCCCATATGTCGAAAAAAGTTGTTCTGTTAGGTTCTACCGGCTCGATTGGCTGCTCGACGCTCAAGGTTGCGCGTGAGTTACCCGAAGAGATTGAGATCATTGGCCTCGCGGCCCATACCAATGCCGCACAATTGGCCGAGCAGGCGCGTGAGACGGGAGCGAAGCATGTGTGTCTCTATGATGAAAGCAAGTATGCGGAACTGCGTCGGATGCTGCCTGACAATGTGATGATTCACCTTGGGCCGCAGGGATTGATCAACATTGCGACCTTGATGGAAGCCGATACTGTGTTGGTGGCCATCGTTGGCACAGCGGGCCTACAGCCATCGCTGGCTGCCATTCGTGCAGGCAAACACCTCGCAGTGGCGAGCAAAGAGATCTTAGTGATGGCCGGTGAAATTGTCACCCGCGAGGCCAAACAAGCAGGGGTGAAATTACTCCCTGTCGATAGCGAGCACAATGCGATCTTCCAGTGCCTGGACGGTCATCGCGGAGGAGATGCGGAAATTTCCCGACTCATTCTCACGGCATCAGGCGGACCATTTCGCAACACGCCCGCCGATGAACTGCCGCACGTGACCTTGGCACAAGCTTTGAAACACCCGACCTGGGACATGGGGCGCAAGATCACGATCGACTCAGCATCATTGTTCAACAAAGGCCTCGAGATGATCGAAGCGCGCTGGCTTTTTGGCATCGGCATGGAGCGCATCGATGTGATCGTGCATCCGCAAAGCATCATTCACTCAATGGTTGAGTTCACCGATGGCTCAGTGCTGGCGCAGCTCTCAAACACCGACATGTGCTTCCCGATTCAATACGCACTGACGTGGCCGCAACGCCGCAAAGGTGGGCTGAAGCCTTTGAATTTCGCGGAGCTGGCCAAGCTCGAATTCATCGCCCCGCGCGAACAAGACTTCCCTGCCCTGCGCCTTGCCCGCGAGGCTGGACTCACGGGTGGAACCCTTCCCGCCGTCTACAATGCTGCCAATGAAATTGCCGTGGATCAATTCATTGCAGGAAAAATCCCCTTTACGGGAATTTGGGCGAACGTGGAAAAAACCATGAATGCCCACCACGTGCAAGTTGCCGATCAATTGGAGCCGATCATCGAGGCCGACCAATGGGCTCGCGACTTCGCCCGCTCGTTGGTTTCTTGAGATTCATCGATTCATGCAATGACTTGCTGCACAACTTTGCCGTGGACATCGGTGAGGCGGAAGTCTCGACCTTGAAAGCGGAAGGTGAGCTTTTCGTGATTGATGCCTAACAGATGCATTAGGGTTGCCTGCATGTCGTGCACGTGCACGGGGTCTTTGGTGACTTGATAGGCGAAGTCATCGGTCTCGCCATGGCTATGGCCCGGCTTGAAGCCGCCACCGGCGCCCCAGATGGTATAGCCAACGCCAAAGTGATCGCGCCCATGGCCACGCTCATTTTCAATGTTTCCTTGAACAAAAACTGTGCGACCAAACTCGCTGACCCACAGCACGATGGTGTCATCGAGCAAGCCTCGTTGCTTCAGATCCTTGACCAAAGCAGCAGCAGGTTGATCGGTATCGCGGCATTGATTTTCTAACTGAAACGAAAGGTTGTTGTGTTGATCCCAGCCTGCATGCATCAACTGCACAAATCGTACACCGCGCTCGACTAATTTTCGGGCAAGTAAGCAATTGCGAGCGAAGGAGCCATTGCGCTGCACATCGGGCCCATACATTTCTAACAACTCTGGCTTTTCGTTAGAAATATCCGTTAGCTCAGGCACGCTCATTTGCATGCGATAAGCCATTTCGTATTGAGAAATGCGGGTGTCGATTTCTGGATCACCATACTGCGAGAGATGATGCTGATTCATCGCAGCAATGTCATCGAGCGCCGAGCGTCGCATGCTACGACTGATGCCTGCGGGATTGTTGAGATACAAGACCGGATCAGCCTCACTGCGGAAGCGCACGCCCTGGTACTTTGATGGCAAAAACCCACTGCCCCAGTAGTAATCGAAAAACAATTGCCCGCAGGTTTTGCCAGCGTCTGATGAGGTCATCACCACAAAGGATGGGAGATCTTGTGACATCGCACCGAGTCCATACGTGCCCCAAGCACCAAGACTGGGACGTCCGGGAATTTGACTACCGGTGAGGAAAAATGTGACACCGGGCGCGTGATTGACGGCCTCCGTGTGCATGGAGTCGATGAAGCAAAGATCATCAGCGATCGAACCTGTATGTGGCAGTAGCTCAGACAACCAACGGCCCGATTTCCCATACTGGCGAAATGGTTTGAGCGCAGGGAGAATCGGATATTTTGACTGCGATGCGGTCATCGTGGAGAGCCGCGTATTCCCCCGCACCGATGCGGGTAACTCGGTGAGTCGCAACTTTTCCAAGCCAGGTTTGTGTTGAAACAAATCCACCTGTGAAGGTCCCCCGCCCTGCCAAAGCAGGATTACATTTTTTGCCTTGGCGGGCAAATGCGGCAATCCATCTAACGGATTCATCGACAAGGCAGGAGCTGCCGATAAATCATTTTGCAACAATGATGAAAGCGCTAGCGTGCCGACTCCAGTTGCCGATTTGCTAAAGAACTGGCGGCGCGTAATAAGTTGTTGTTGATGCAGATAAGGATTCATTGTCGGGTGAGGGCTTCGTCGAGATTGAAAATGCTCAGGCACAAATGTGTGAGCGCGGCGTGATCGGTTACAGGGAAAGTGACATCGCGTGGCGCGGCACCATGGCTCAGCAACTGCGTTGCAGCGGCAGCATCGCGTTGGAATTCAGCTAAGGAATGGGCTAATGATTTTTCCAAAATCCCAAGCTCCGTAGGATCGGGCGCGCGTTGACAGATCGCCTGAAAAGCCAGAGCGGGCCATTGCGAGCGATCAGTGGATTGGCGCATGATTTTTTCGGCAAGGACACGCGATGCCTCGACCCAAGTGATATCATTAAGCGTGGTTAGAGCATGCAGCGGTGTGCTGGTGAGCGAGTGCTTGACCACACAGGTGCGACGCGCTGAGGTATCAAACATGTTTCCTGGAGCAACGGTGCGACGCCAGAACGTGTAGATGCTGCGCCGATAGAGATCAGCACCTTGTGATTGTGGGTAGGAAAAATCACGCTCCTTGGTAATGCCGAGGCTATCCCAGATCGTTGGTGGTTGATAGGGGTAAACGGGCTTGCCAAACAAATCGGGTGCAAGCAGACCACTGACGCGCAGTGCGGTATCGCGAAGGATCAAAGAGGAATTGCGGAAGCGAGAAGCACGGGCATAGAGTCGATTCTCGGGATCAAGTGAGAGCAATGCTGGTGAGACCTTGGAGCTTTGTCGATAGGTGGCACTGGTGACGATCAAGCGGTTGATTTTTTTCATGTCCCAGCCATTTTCACGGAATTCCACGGCGAGCCAATCGAGCAATTCGGGATGGGTCGGCGCATCACCGAGCAGTCCAAAATTTTCCGCACTTTTGACAAAGCCATGAGCGAAATAATGTTGCCAAAAGCGATTGACTTGAACGCGCGCAGTGAGCGGATTCTCCGGTGCCATCAACCACTTGGCGAGTCCAAATCGATTTTTTGGCAGATCAGCTGCCATCGGCGGAAGTATCGCAGGAGTGTCGCTCGTGACTTCAGTCGTTGGCATCTCATAACTGCCGCGATCATAGATCATCGTCTTACGCGGTTTGGCATCAGACATGATCATCACCTTGGGCAAGGAATTGGCGAGAGCATCGCGACGATTCTTGAGATCCATTTTGCGCGCACGCACAGGCGCTAACAAGCCCTGTGGATCTGCGGCTCTCATCATCGTCCGCAGCTGGTTGCGCTCGGCATCGCTCAGCTGAGCTGGGTCTTTTTTCAGCAAGACCATCTGCTCGGGTGTGAATTGTTTTTCTTCTAACGGGAACAATGTATCGGTCAGCATCACGCGGAAGCGACCAAACATGTGGACGAGGTGACTCGATTGAAATTGCAACGTGAGCTTCAGCGGCGTGGCGCTGTGTTTCACGGGAGCAGCAAGCTGCACTTCTAACCAATGCGGAGTTTTGACATCGGGATGAAACGCCCAGCCCGATTGTGGATTTTTGTCAAAAATTGCTTCGGGCGAAAAACCACCTTGCGAGTAATCGGCACGACTGTGCGTGACACGCAGCTCTTGATCACCGTGATGAATGTTTAGCTCACTTAACACTGCATTGCCACTTTCGGCGCGGCCCGAGCCACCCATCGGCAATCGTGGATCAGGAATAAGTTCAAAGCGGATGCCTGTCAGTCCCCGTTCAGGAATCGGAATTTCTAACACATAGTCCGCCTTCGCGGCCTGGGCCCCTGCGGCGAAAATCGATTGATCCCCTTCTAGTGTGAGCGTCACTCCATTGCTGGCTTCCATCTTCACAGGCGATTGCGGCAACCAAGCAATGTCTTTGCGCTCGTGCATGGAGAGCATGGCATCGGTGATCGATTTTTCAAATTCTGCTGACTTCGCTAGTAATTGTTCTTCACCCTCGATGGTTTTCATTTCCTCATCCCATTGCGCCAACTGCTTCATCTGCTCATCTGTTCCAACAGGAATGGAGGGCTCTGCGATGCGGTATTGCGATCCACCAGGCGGCACTCCGCTTTCTGGCACTTGATTGAAAAAAGCCATCATCGAGTAAAAGTCTTTTTGCGTCAGCGGATCATACTTGTGATCATGGCACTGCGCGCAGGCCAAAGTCAGACCTAACCAATTAGTGGCTGTGACATCCACGCGATCAAATAAAATGATATTGCGTTGCTCTTCGGCAATCGCCCCGCCCTCGCCATTGAGCAAGTGGCAGCGTTGAAATCCCGTGGCGACTTTTTGCGACAAGCTCGCCTGTGGTATCAGATCGCCAGCAAGCTGTTCAATGGTGAACTGGTCAAATGGCATGTTTTCATTCAATGAACGAATCAACCAATCACGCCACACATACTGGTGGGTGTCGCCATCTTGCTGGAAGCCATTGCTATCGGCGTAACGTGCGGCATCTAGCCAAGAAAGAGCCATGCGTTCACCGTAGTGCGGACTTTGCAGCAGGCGATCCACTACTTTTTCGTAGGCGTCAGGTGCTGTGTCCTGCAAAAATTCTTTCACCTCTGCATCGCTAGGCGGCAGGCCTGTGAGATCGAAGGAAAGACGGCGCAGCAATGTGGCGCGATCTGCTTCCGGCGACGGTTGCAAACGATCCTTTTTCCAGCCCTCCGCAATGAAAGAATCGATGGGATTTTTCACCCATGCATCGAAGTCTCCTTTGGGTATCTGCGGACGCTCTGGTTTGACAAATGACCAATGTTTTTCATAAACCGCACCGCCATCGATCCAGCGAGCTAGGAGATCAATTTCACTCTTCTCCATGCGATGGACGGCATTGGGCGGCGGCATGATTTCATCAGGGTCATCGCTGCGCATGCGCTTGATCATTTCGCTTGATGCGGCATCGCCCGGAATGATCGCACGCGGCGAGCGACTAGCATCCGTAGCACCCTCAAAGGTATCCAAGCGCAAATCTGCCTCGCGCTTTTTTGCATCGAATCCATGACAAGCAAAACATTTCTCGCTCAAAATTGGGCGTATGTGTTGATTATACGAAATTTTCTCTTCGGCCCAGAGTAGCCCAGACCAATTTATGCAGATCGAGAGGATAAAGCACCGCAGCATCATTTCATAGGCAATTACCCGTTACTGCATGGTCATTTTTCAGATTGGACAAACTATTTTCATTTTGGTATGATTTCGGCATGAAGCTGACTTCTATACGAGCGAAACTGGAGCACCAAAAGGAGTTTTTCGATAGTCTCGGCGAGGTGCGCGAATTGCTCCGAATGTGGGATACCATTCCTCATTTGCATTTTTTCCTCAAAAACAAAGAAGGTCAATTTTTGGCACTCAATCGCAATTCACTGCTACGCCTTGGTATGAACGAGGAGAGCGATGTGATTGGAAAAACCGATTTTGATTTTCATCCACGCGAGTTAGCCGCAGCCTATGTGAATGAAGATCGGCGGGTGATGAGCACGGGAAAACCGGTGGTGGATCAGTTGTGGACCGTGGTCAATCACCATGGCATTCACGAATGGTTTTTGTCCTCGAAAACACCTCTGCGCAATCGCTGTGGTGAGGTGATCGGTATCGCTGGAGTGATGCGCAAGGTGGAAAAACAAGGCGATTTCATCAATCTTTACGGCCCGCTTGGACATGTGGTGCAGGGGTTTTTGCGCGACTATTCGCAGCAGTTTTCTATGAGCGAGCGCGCGGAGTCCATCGGCATGAGCTTGAGTAGCTTTGAGCGCAAGTTCAGCGCGATTTTTGGACAATCACCGACGCAATACTTGCAGCAGGTGCGCATTCACGCGGCGCGCGCAATGATCGAGCGCGACCAACACGAACTCGCCCACATCGCTCGCGCCTGTGGGTTTTATGATCAGAGCCAGTTTGGAAAAGTTTTCAAACGTTTTGCCGGAATGACTCCTGCACAATATCGGGCGAAAATGACCACGCGCAGTGCCAGTTTCAATACGGGCCCTTGAGCTCACTCAAAATGCGCTGCACATATTCGTTGTTCTTACGTTTAGGAAGCTTTGTCACCCATTCGTCAGAAAGCTGTCCATCCTTGCGCATCAAACGCACCAAGTTCAGGGCTAGCAATAAATCCTCACGCTGCAGTGACTGGCATGCCTTGCTAAGAAAGCCGCGCGCCGTTTCAGCATCACCTTGTCGCCACAATGCATGCGCCGCAGATACAGCAACAGCAGAATGCTTGTCATCTAACAACTTTTTTAGTTGATCCTGAGCTTTCAATGACGATTTCCCTAAAGTCACACAACCCTGAGCTCCCCAATATCGCTTGATGGGATCTTCCGATGCCATAGCGTCAAGCAATGCTGGCAGATCTGCATCATTCCGTGATGAGGCAGCAAAGGCTAATGTGCTGATAGCCTTGCGATCAAAACTCGACTGATGAAGATGCTCATGAATCGTCGTTGCACCAAGCTCATCAAACATCGACTCAGGTAGCAATCCAGTATCGAAATTTTCGATCATAGTTTGCTGCAAGCGTTGTCGCATCGCCTGCAAACGCTCCTGCATCGCGGGGACTTGCGAGAGATCTTTCATCTCGTGAGGATCGTTTTCTAGATCAAACAACATCTCAGTCGAAGTCGGTGGCTCCCACAACACGCGATGCTCTGGCTTCAATGTTTCGTTTTTCCACGCTGTATGCCAAGCCCTCCAGCCCGCTTGGCCAAACTGATAAAAGCTATACGGTGCGGTCGGCAGGGTAGGTGTAAAATGACGCATGTATTTGTAACGACCATCGACGATCGCCCGACGCATGCCATGGATCTCATCAAAACGATCAGCGTAGAAAAACACCACATCGTCTTTTGCTGGCTCGCGGCGAGCTTTTCCTAGAAACGGACGACCTTGCATCGATGTCGGGATTTTCACCTCACACAGAGATAGCAACGTAGGCGCGAAGTCAACAAACGAGACTAGTTCCGAGCTACGTGTACCAACTGCGATCGGGCTCAAATGCTGCCAGCGTTTTGGAAAATGAACCAACAGAGGAACACGCACGCCGGATTCATATAGATAGCGTTTGCCGCGCGGTGTCGCACCACCATGATCGCTGTAGTAAAATACAATCGTATTCTCCGCTTCACCAGATGCCTCGAGCTCATCTAACACAACTTTCACTTTTGCGTCCATGCGAGTGATGCAATCATGGTAATGAGCAAAATCACTTCTTAGCTCTGGAAGATCTGGAACGAAAGGAGGTAGTTTGATTTTCGTCGGATCCACACGCGGCGTTCGGCCCTTCAATGCCGCATCAAACAACTGACTTTCATGCGTTTCGGTAAAATTGAACACAGCAAAAAACGGCTGCTTTTCGCGACGATTTTTGTAGTGAGCTCTGCCGTTGCATTGATCCCAGAGCGCCCCATCGTTGCCAGCGAAATTGTAATCGGTCTTGGCATTGTTCGTGCAAAAATATCCACTACCGCGCAAGGCCGTCACGTAAGGAATGATCAAGGTCGGCAACTGCGGTCGGCTACGCATATGCAGCGTGCCCTGTGTCACCGCATGCATCCCGCGCAAAATGGTAGATCGCGCCACAGCACACACTGCCGCATTGGTGTAGGCCCGATCAAACACCACACTGCGCGCCGCGAGCGCATCCAGAGCTGGGGTTTTCGCCTCAGCATTGCCATAACATCCCAACCACGAAGCCGAGTTGTCTTCACTGGTGATCCAGATGACATTCGGACGTGCGACATTATCAGCGCGAAGCATCCCTGGCAGCAATCCCAACACACAAACGATCAATCGCAACATGCCAATCATTCTGTGGATCAGATCATTTTTCACAAGGGTAAAAACAGATAATCTGAAATACAAAAATGGCCGCACCCGAGTGGATGCGACCATGAGAATGATTCTGGTAGCCGGGTGGGAAATTAGTATTTCACCTTGAGCTTGCCACCAAACACGGCTTCTTCGCCGAGTTCTTCTTCGATGCGAAGAAGTTGGTTGTATTTTGCAATCCTGTCCGAGCGGCTCATCGAGCCAGTCTTGATTTGGCCTGCATTGGTCGCAACAGCGATGTCAGCGATGGTTGCATCTTCGGTTTCGCCAGAACGGTGCGAGATCACGGAGGTATAGCCGTTTTCTTTGGCGAGCTCTACGGCATCGAAGGTCTCGGTGAGAGTACCGATTTGGTTCACTTTCACGAGGATCGAGTTTGCCACGCCAAGCTTGATGCCTTTCGAGAGGAAATCAACGTTGGTGACGAACAAGTCATCGCCCACGAGTTGTGTGGTCGAGGCAAGTTTGTCGGTGAGGATCTTCCAACCGTCCCAGTCATTCTCGGCGCAACCGTCTTCGATCGAGATGATCGGGTAGCGCTTCTTGAGGTCGGCATAGAAATCCACCAACTCAGCGGCACTGCGCACGGACTTGTCGGATTTTTTGAAAACGTAAGCGTTTTTCGAGGCGTCGAAGAATTCAGAAGAAGCCACATCGAGAGCGATGCAGATGTCTTTGCCCATTTCGTAGCCTGCCATTTCGATGGCCTTAGCGATCACGCCGAGAGCGTCTTCAGCGCTGTCAAGCTTCGGTGCAAAACCACCTTCGTCACCGACGGCGGTGGAGAGACCGCGGTCGTGCAGCACTTTTTTCAACGCGTGGAAAACTTCTGCACCATAGCGGAGAGACTCACGGAAAGTCGGAGCACCTACGGGCATGATCATGAACTCTTGGAAATCGATCGGAGCGTCCGAGTGGGCACCACCGTTGATAACGTTCATCATCGGCACGGGAAGCACTTTGGCATTTGGACCGCCGAGGTATTTGTAAAGAGGGATGCCGAGTTGTGCGGCAGATGCTTTGGCAACGGCCATCGAGACACCAAGGATGGCGTTCGCGCCGATGTTGCGCTTGGTGCTGGTGCCGTCAACTTCACGCATGATCTTGTCGATCGCAGCTTGTTGTGTAGCATCCATACCGCAAAGTGCTGGTGCGAGTTGCTCATTGACGTTGTTTACGGCATTCAGAACACCTTTGCCGAGGTAGCGAGATTTGTCGCCATCGCGAAGTTCGCAAGCCTCATGCTCGCCAGTCGATGCACCCGAGGGCACAGCAGCACGGCCTACGGCGCCGCCTTCCAAAGTAACGTCCACTTCCACAGTGGGATTGCCGCGTGAGTCGATCACTTCACGCCCGCGAATTTCGATAATGCTAGTATATTCCATCATATTTTCAATTTGGTGCGCGCGCGGTATCGCAGGTTTAGCGGCTTCTGGCAATGCTCAAAACGGAAAAATTCGTAGCGTTTTTGTCATGAATTTGGCGCGATATGACAAAACACGTGCAAAAAACATATCATTTTTTCTAAAATAGTCGTTGCATTCCCAGCAAAGCAGTAGTATCAGTCCCGTGTCATGCCCGCTAAAAAGACAGCTAAAAGATACACAGAAGAGCAAAAAACCGAGATTCTCGCGTTTATTGAAAAGTTCAATGCAGAGAATGGCCGTGGTGGTCAAACCGCCGCTGTGAAGAAATATGGTGTTACCCCTCTGACACTTTCCGCATGGAGCAAAAAGATTGGTAAGAAGCCGAAGAAGGCTGGTAAAACCGTCAAAAAATTCCGCAATCCAGCGAAATTGATTGATCGCCTGAAAGTTGTATCTTCCGAGATCGCTAAGGCCGAGAAATCCCTTGTAAAACTGCAAGCAGAGGCCAAGGAACTGCGTAAAGAAATCCGCTCAGCAATCGAGTAATCTCATCTAACAATTATTAGTTTAAACAAAAACTCCGCTTCACATCGAAGCGGAGTTTTTTTGTGCATGATTCACATATAGTAGATGGATTTTTCTTAAAATCACTACTTTAGTTACATCGAACTTCGGCGGAACATTTCCCAGCATTCGATAAACCCACTCGCGAAATCTTGCGGCGAATGTGCGATCCATCGTTGAATCACTTCCAGCGGAAACCACTGTACGCTCTCGATTTCCGAGCATGGAAAGCGCAGCGCTCCATCGTGACGAGCTGCATAAAGAATCACATGCTCCCATCCCGTATTCGGACATGCAGCAATTTTCCCCACTTCAACCAATGAATCCTTGCAGATACCCATTTCCTCCTCCAACTCGCGCAAAGCGCAAGTGGCATAGTCTTCACCCGCATCGAGATGCCCCGCTGCGCTGGAATCCCAGACTCCGGGATGCTTGTCCTTCAAACGCGAACGCAACTGCAAAAGCAGATCCTTGCGCTTGTTAAAGACGAAAATGTGCACCGCGCGATGCAACCAATCCTTTTCATGAATCTCGGCACGTGTCGCTTGTCCAATGACTTGGTCATTTTCGTCCACACGATCAAAAATTTCCGCCCCTTTTTGCGGAATCTCCTTGAGTGGATGCGTGTCGAACAAATGTGTAATTTTGAGCCACTGGTGCAAATCAAGCTCCTCAGCGCGCACCGTCGTCGGCACGCCCAGCAACTCGATCACCTGCGGCCACGGCACAGAATCAGGTAGCAATTTATGCAGTTGCTTGCGACGTTGACCAAATCCACGGCGCAGGAGTTCATCGAACAATCGACGATCGAAGCACGGCAAATCCTCACGCGGCATCAGTAGCGCGACGCTCGAATCCACTTGCGGTTGGGGATAAAACACCTCGGGCGGCACTTCCATGACAGTTTGCACATGCCATGCGCTTTGCACCCGCAACGATAGCATGCCGTAGTCGCCATGACCAGGCAGCGCGCTGAGCCGATCAATCACTTCCTTTTGCAACATGATTACGGCCCGCGAAAAAGGATGCGGCACAGAAAGGAAATTTTTCATGATCGCCCCACCACTGGCATATGGCAAATTGCCCAGAAATTTCACCGGACGCTCGGCAAAGATCCGCCGCAGATCAAAATTCACCGCATCCTCGTGGCAAACTTCAACATCGTCACGATCCGCATATTTTTCCTTCAGCGCGGCTGCGAGGCGAGAATCAAATTCAACCAAAATCACTCGGCGCACGCGCCCGACCACGTGCTGCGTCAAGGCACCCGTACCTGGCCCGACTTCGATCACGGTGTCCTCAGGCTTCAAGTCAAGATGATCGACAATCCCCCGCGCCGTTTCGGTATCAGTCAAAAAATTTTGACCCAATTGTCTACTCGGCAACACGCCATTTTGATCCAATACCTTGCGAATTTCCCGTTCCGTCATGCCGGGAAATCATTGCTGATTCAGGAAATTTTCCAAGCACCAAAAAAAATTTCAAAAAACATTGAACATTCTTTGCTCTCACAGGTCTATATTTACGAAGACTGCAACGCAAGTTGCTGTTTTCATGTAAGGGTGAACAGCAGCTACTGGCAACCTGACTACGGTCAGGCCTCGTAGCTTGGTCGGAGAGAGTGGGTGCTCTCTCCGACCTTTTTTTTGCCCTTTTTTTTCTCCTTTTCTTAGCATGACTCATTCAGCTTGCTAATTTCTGATTGGCTTCACGCAATGCATTTGCTAGCAGTGGACATGTTCAAATCGGTCTTCCTCAGAGTCCTATTCCTCGGCATCGGTGGCGCATTGATTGTGCTTTCACATTTCACAGCGAAGGAGCGGCGGGCCATCGAACAAGGTGGCGTCGACACGAATGCGGTCATCACGGAGATGAAAGAGCGGCATCGAGTGGGAAAAAACAAGCACGACAGCTATGCGATTTATCTCGATGTACCGGGAGCATCTCCGCGTCAGAAAGTCAGTGTTTCGAGCGGGGAATTCAAAAAACTCAAAAATGGTGACACTGTGGCAATCCGCCAACTTCCTGAAGAACCCGAAAGATTTTACGCAAAATTCAAGTCGGACGACTCCATGTGGACACGAATCATCGGCATTGGTTTTTTGCTCATTGGACTCGTTCTGGTGCTGCGTTCGTTGCTGCGAATGTTTGTTTAAATCAAATATTGGCAAAAAACTCCATCTCTTTTAAATTCGTAAATGTGAACGATATCGATTGATCCTTAACGCATTCGAAAATCCATTCACAACAATTCTACAGGTTATTCACAAAACCTTTCAAGGTTGAGACATACGTTTGATTTTTCCCGACGCTACTCTGAACAAAGGTCTTAAGATCGAGATATTTCATGCGTTTGTTTATGTGAAAATCATACGACTGTTTGCTGCAATCAAACATTTGTTTCGTGTGACCAACGAACTCCTTGCATCTTTCAAACATAGGTTTGAGTGGAATGCATGAGCATTTTTTTACGCAACGGTGCCTGTGTGATTATCTCCCGGCGCATCAACTCACATTTTACTCGCGTACGAATCGAAACATTTTTCCGTATTTTAGCACACGATGTGCTTGCTATTTCCTTCATGAACGAGTTTTCTCCCCGCGACATGTCAAAAGGTTTAGCTATAATGACGTCCGGCGGCGACAGTGCCGGCATGAATCCCGCAGTGAAGTGCTGCGTCGAATACGCACGGAAACAAGGATACATTCCCTATCTCGTTTACGACGGACTGCGCGGCTTGATCGATGACCACATCGTCGAGGCGACTCGCGAGCTGACCTCAGGCATTTTGCACCGCGGCGGCACGGTTTTACGCTCCTCGCGCTCAAAGCGATTTTTCGAACTGCAATATCGTCAACAAGCATACGACAATTTGCAACGTCGTGGCATCGGTCAATTGATTGTCATCGGCGGAGATGGATCATTCAGCGCGCTCAATCAATTCTACAACGATTTCCAAGTTCCCTTCGCAGGCATTCCTGCCACGATCGACAACGACATTCCAGGCACAGATTACTGCCTCGGTGTTGACACAGCTCTCAATATGATCCGTCAGTCAGTCGACTCGATTCGCGACACGGCAACGTCATTTTCCCGTGCCTTTGTGATCGAGGTGATGGGTCGCCATTGTGGCTACCTCGCTATGGTATCTGCACTTTCTAGTGGCGCAGAAGTTTGCATCATTCCAGAGCTCCCCTACGATCTCGATTCGATTGGCGCTCGCTTGATCGAGGAGAAGAAAAATGGTCGCACCTATGTTCTTGCCATCGTTGCCGAGGGCACACGTATGTCAGAGCACTTTACACGCTGGCTCAGCGACACCATGAAAATGGACGCACGCCTCACCGTCCTCGGCCACGTGCAACGCGGTGGCTCTCCTACTGTGCATGATCGCATCATGGCCTACAAATTTTCTGTCGCCGCCGTTGATTCGCTCAAATCTGGCAACACCAACGCAATCATGACATTCCGCGATGGTACATTTGGCTCCGTGCCGATCGAAACTGTGACTAGTTCGAAGTATCGCATTGATAGCGATCTGCTAAAACTCTGCGAGCCACTCTCGCGTTAAATTGCAAAAGCTTTAGTCTGCATACGGGTTTCGCAAGTCGCGGATGCTATGCGCGATTTTTTTCAAAAACTCATCTTGGTCACCTGCCCAATATTTGTTAGAGAAAATTTCCACCTCAGTAGTTCCATCGAAGCCCGCATCGCGCACCCAGCCATCGATAATCCCTACATTTGCCACGCCTTCACCGGGCAATCCACGATCTAACAGAACATGCTCCATGTCGGGCTTAAAGTCACAGACGTGAAAAGCAAAAAGATTTCCTTCGTCCGCACAACGGTCAATCTGCTCTTGCAAATCCAGTTCCCACCAGACGTGGAAAACATCAACGGCCACGCCTAACAAGGGATGACGTAGTCGTTCGACCATGTCATTCGCATCGCGCAAGCTGCATACCGCCGAACGATCGCCCGCATACATCGGATGCAGTGGCTCCACCGCAAGCTTGATGCCTGCCGCCTCCGCATAGGGAAGAATTTCTTCAATGCCTTGCTCAATCTGCAAAAAGTTGTCAGAAGGAATTTGCCCCGGCGTCGCACCGCAAACCAATACGATCATTGGCAGGCCCAGGGCCTCGGCTTCATCAATGGCTTTGCGATTTTCCGCAATCGCGGCCTGTCTCGCTTCTACGGTTGCACCCGTAAAAAATCCGCCGCGCACCAATGAAACACCCTGCAATCCCGCATCGGCGATTTTTTTTCGCACTCGTCCGAGATCTTGGCCTGCTACGGTCTCGCGCCAGACAGAAATGCCACCAAAACCGTGGCGAGCATAGCCATCAATACATTGATCAATCGACCAGGGCTTGGTGGTAAAGGTGTGGATGGTTGCGTGATGAAGATCCATAAGAATGCTTGATTGGAATAAATCGCACGAGAGTTCACTGATAACGAATCATCCGCGCGATCCCGTCTGCCAATATCTTCCGTTAGAGACAACGGAGATGGTTTCGGGATGCCATCCTAATCACAGTTACCAAAAGTAACAAGACTAATTCCAGTAAGACACCACACCGTTTCTCGTTCAGCGTCGCTCTTGCAACCAGTGCACCATGGCAAGCAACCGCTGCACTCCGGGCATGCCACGAGTGCCACTGAGAACTTCCAAATGATCTGCGATTTCCACCCGCCGCGCATCAGACCAGAAAACCGATCGATCGCGAAACGTAGCCAGAGCACGAGCCTCTTCGGGCTTGATCGCCACGCTGGGTCGCACCGGAGCAAGCGGCGGCGGCCCCTGTGCCGAGGGCATGAGATCCTCACGATCATAAACTACCACCGTGCCCGCAGCGAGATCACCTAATCGTTGGAAGCGACGCGTCGCCAGACAACTCGCCATCCCAATCAAGCCAAAAAAGGGCGGGTTGATATCGACCACGCGCAAAAAATTACGCACCACGGCTTGAGAAAAAGTGATGGGAGCACCCGAGGGCTGCATCACTCGCAAACCACAGATTTTTTTGCCAAAGGTGGCGCCCCATTTGCTTGACTCAAAAAATACGGGATACCACCACGAGAGCACAAACCACGATAGCATCAACAACCCCGAAACAACATTGTCGCCGATGACGAACCCCGAGATTCCGATCACAATGCTAAGCACAAGAATTGTCGCGATAAGAAAGAAAAAGTCCAGCAACCACGCCAACACGCGCAAGAAGGGTCCCGCGATGCGCAAGCGAATTTCCATCCCCTCGGCAAGCTCGATCGTCTGCAAGGTGTCTAATTTTCTTTCCGCCACTTTCATGCGCAACCCCGTTCTAATCCATTCCCCTGCTCATGCAATGGAAATATTCCCCATTTCGCCC